>NZ_CP026003.1:1198776-1531724 GCF_003086795.1 Stenotrophomonas sp. SAU14A_NAIMI4_5
TGCCCACCGCCTCACCGTGGAGAACTCCAGACCATAGCGGCGAGCAACCGCCTTGACCGATGTGGAGGTCTTGCAGGCCTCTTTGGCCACCTGCAATTTGAAACGAACCTCATATCTATTCATATAACCCTCTGGGTTGGATCAGGTGTCCAACTCCAGGGGGTCACTTCACCATGGGGGCTTGGTCGCCGCATCCATGCGGCTCACACCCCGCACGCCCACAGCGCCCCGCCTTCGACAGTTGGCCGGTGGCCTCGGGATTCGACCCTGGATCTGATGTGCTCCGCTCTTGGTAGGTGTCGACCTTGGTCGACACAGGAGCGAGCGCAGCGACGCGATCCGCTTTTGCTTTTCTTTTTCTTTTCCGTGGCTGGACGCGCACGGAAATTGTCCGTGGCCGGGCGGATGGGTTGCGCAGGGGCGTGAGCCGCATGGATGCGGCGACCGAGCTTACAGGGATGTACTTGCAGCGTCCCCTGCGCAGCCCATCCGCCCGGCCAGACGTCAGTGATCCCAACGCATCACGCATCCAGCCACGAGGGGCTCAGCCGTTCGCTGCCAACTCCGCGTCAAGCGCCTGCAGCCGATCCACCGTCCCGACATCGGTCCAGCGCCCGCGATGGTGCTGCCCGGTCATCAACCCCTGCGCCATGAAGTGCTTCTGCAGCGGCACCACCGAGAACTTCGGTGGAACACGCTCGCTGCCCGGCGCATCGCCGATCACCGCGCGCCAGTCCGCCACGATCGATGGCCGGTACACGCCGATGCCGGCATAGGTCAGGCACTGCCCGGTGCGGTCGTGGTGCAGCAGGCCCTGCGCATCCAGGCGGTAATCGCCCTCGGGGTGCTGTGCCGGGTTGTCCACCAGCACCAGGTGCGCCTGGCCCTGCGGCTCGGCGGGCAGGGTGGCGAAATCGAAGTCGGTCCAGATATCGCCGTTGACCACCAGGAACGGGGCATCGCCCAGCAGCGGCAGGGCATTGAGGATGCCGCCGCCGGTTTCCAGCGGGGTCTCGCCTTCGTGCACGAAGTGCAGCTGCAGGCCCCACTGG
This sequence comes from Stenotrophomonas sp. SAU14A_NAIMI4_5, assembly GCF_003086795.1. Taxonomy (NCBI): domain Bacteria; kingdom Pseudomonadati; phylum Pseudomonadota; class Gammaproteobacteria; order Lysobacterales; family Lysobacteraceae; genus Stenotrophomonas; species Stenotrophomonas sp. SAU14A_NAIMI4_5. Next base: position 1,199,829 of record NZ_CP026003.1, read on the forward strand.
CTGCCATCGCCCAACGTGGCCGGGAACTGCTCGGCCAGCCAGGCGGTGTTGACCACCACCTCGCGCACGCCGAGTGCGGCCAGCCGCTCCAGGTGCCACACGATCAGCGGCTTGCCGGCCACCGCCAGCAGCGGCTTGGGCGTGTGCAGGGTCAGCGGGCGCATGCGCTCGCCGAGGCCGGCGGCGAAGATCAGCGCTTTCATCAGCGCACCACGCGCATCGGTGCGGCCAGCTCGGCCAGCGCCGGCTTGATGCGCACGTCCAGCAGCTGCTGCAGCGTGGCCAGTTCGGGGTAGCGCGGCAGCACTTCGTCCAGGTAGCCGATGAAGCGCGGCACGTCGTCCAGATAGTGGCCCTTGTTGTCGCGGTAACGCAGGCGGCTGAAGATGCCCAGGCACTTCAGGTGGCGCTGGATGCCCATCCAGTCGGCGTCGCGCAGGAAGGTCGCGCGGTCAGGCACCGGCAGGCCGGCGTCGAGCGCGCGCTGGTGGTACTGCGCCAGCCATGCGTCCACGCGCGGCAGCGGCCAGCTCAGGAACGCGTCCTTGAACAGGCTCACCGCGTCGTAGGCGATCGGGCCACGCACCAGGTCCTGGAAATCGAGGATGGCCGGACCATCGTCGACCGGCATCAGGTTGCGCGGCATGTAGTCGCGATGGGTCATCAGCTGGGCCTGGCCCAGCGCGTTGTCCATCAGCAGGCGCTGCGCCTGCTGCAGGCTCTCGGCCTCGGCGCTGTCGAGGGTGATGCCCAGGTGGCGCTGCAGGAACCATTCGTCGAACAGGCCGGCGTCACGCTGCAGCAGGGCTTCGCCGAAGCGGCCGAAATCTTCCGGCACCGGGATCGCCTGCAGGCGCAGCAGCTGCTCGATGGAACGGCCAAACCAGGCATCGGCATTGCGCTCGTCCAGCACCTTGGCCAGGGTCGGGCCGCCGAGGTCTTCCAGCAGCAGGAAACCGGCCTCGAGATCCTGGGCCAGCAGCGCGGGCACGCGCAGGCCGTGATCGTGCAGCAGGCCGCGCATGCGCAGCCACGGCTGCGGGTCTTCCAGGCCGGGCGGCGCATCCATCACGATGTGGCTGCCGCGCGTGCTGGTGGTGCGCCAGTAGCTGCGCAGGCCGGCATCGACCGAGGCGCGCTCGACCACCGCGTTGGCATCGTCCAGCTGGGTGCGGGCCCACTGCAGGCGCTGCGCGCTGCGCTGGGGATCGGAAGCAGGTTCGGTCATGCAGGCAGTTCCGGGCGCGACGGGCGCGCCAAGCTCAGGGGGAAAGAGGGAAGAGGGGTGTCAGCGGCGTGGGGTGAACAGCCGCATCAGCGCCAGCACGGCCACCGCGCCGACCACCGCGCCGAGGAAACCGGCCGGCTTGCCGGGGGAATACCAGCCCATGTACTGGCCGAACCAGCCGGCCACCAGGGCGCCGACGATGCCGAGCACGATGGTCAGCAGGCAGCCCATGCGGTTGTTGCCGGGCATGAAGAAACGCCCGAGCAGGCCGACGAAGAAACCGACCAGCAGGATGTACAGCCAGCTGCTGCTGCCGAACAGACCATTCATGTGCATGCGTTCCGCTTGGGGTGGACGCAGCCTAGCAAGGCCAGGCTGCGTCCGTCACGGGTGTGCGATCAGCAGCAGCCGTGGTCGCCGTGGCGGGTACCGCTGTCGGCAGCCACCGGCGAACCGCTGGTCTCGCCGCGCAGGCTGGCGGCGTAGTGCTCGCTGATGACCTTGGACACGCAGGCGGTGACCTTCTTGCCCATCGGGATGTGCAGGAACTCGTTCGGACCGTGCGCGTTGGAGTGCGGGCCGAGCACGCCGGTGATCATGAACTGGGCGCCCGGGAACTTCTCACCCAGCATGCCCATGAACGGGATCGAGCCGCCTTCGCCCATGTACATCGCCGGCTTGCCGAAGAAGGCCTGGCTGGCGTCGTCGATGGCCTGGGTCAGCCACGGCGCCATGGCCGGGGCGTTCCAGCCGGTGGAGGCCTTTTCCAGGTCCAGGGTGACCTGCGCGCCGTTCGGCGGATCGCGCAGCAGCGCTTCCTTCAGCAGTTCGCCGCAGGTCTTGCCGTCGGCGGTCGGCGGCAGGCGCAGCGACAGCTTCACCGAGGTCTGCGGGCGCAGCACGTTGCCGGCCGATTCCAGCGGCGGCATGCCGCCCACGCCGGTGACCGACAGCGCCGGGCGCCAGGTGCGGTTGAGCACCAGCTCGGTCAGGTCCTCGTTCATCGGGCGCAGGCCGTCGACCATCGGGAACTTCTCGAAGATCTCGGTATCGACCACTTCGGCGGCACGCTTGGCCTGGGCCTGGCGCTCGGCTGGGATCTCGACGTTCATGCCGTCGATCAGGATGCGGCCGGTGTCCTGGTCCTCGATGCGCGACAGGATCTGCCGCAGCAGGCGGAAGCTGGACGGGATGACGCCGGAGGCATCGCCGGAATGCACGCCTTCGTTGAGCACCTTGACCGTGAAATTGCCGCCGGTCAGGCCGCGCAGCGAGGTGGTGCACCACAGCTGGTCGTAGTTGGCGCAGCCCGAATCCAGGCAGACCACCAGCGACGGCTTGCCGATGCGGTCGGCCAGGTGGTCGACGTAGGCCGGCAGGTCGTAGCTGCCCGACTCTTCGCAGGCTTCGATCAGGACCACGCAGCGGGCGTGCGGCAGGCCCTGGGCCTGCAGGGCCAGCACCGCGGCCAGCGAGCCGAAGATGGCGTAACCGTCATCGGCGCCGCCGCGGCCATACAGCTTGTCGCCACGCAGGACCGGGGTCCACGGGCCCAGGTCGTCATCCCAGCCGGTCATTTCCGGCTGCTTGTCCAGGTGCCCGTAGAGCAGGATGGTGTCGTCGCCCGTCTCGGCGCCGGTAGCCGGAATTTCCAGGAAAATCAGCGGGGTGCGGCCTTCCAGGCGGACCACTTCGACCTTCAGGCCGGGCAGCTGCTGGGCCTTGGCCCAGGTCTCCATCAGGGTGACCGCCTGTTCCATGTAGCCGTTCTGCACCCAGTTGGCGTCGAACATCGGCGACTTGTTGGGAATGCGGATGTAGTCGACCAGCTGCGGGACGATCTCGCTGTCCCACTTGTCATTGACGAATTGGCCGAGCTTGGCGCTGTCCATCTGAAACTCCGGTTGCATGGGCATGTGATCCCGCCATTCTACGCCTGTGCCGGGGGTAGGGTTTTTCCTACAACACGTCGGGTATTTGGCTGGCTTTTAGAAATCGCCGAAACCGATAGGCTGTGCACATGTGGTGACGGACACTGTTTCGACCGACGGGATTGCCGGTCGGGACGGCCAGAACCACAAGGAGATACACGTCGTGCCTTGGTCAGTCGTGTTCAGGGCGTTGGTGCTGGTGATGTGGGTGGTGGGGGCGCAAGCCGCCGAGCCGATCGACATCAACCGGGCCGATGCCCAGGCGCTGCAGCAGGGATTGACGATGGTCGGGGCCGTCAAGGCCGCGGCGATCGTCGAGCACCGGCGCAGACACGGCCCATTTCATCGCGTCGAGGACCTGACGCAGGTGAAGGGGATAGGGACAGCAATCGTCGAACGGAATCGACAGCGGATCACCGTCGGCAACACGATGTTGCCAGCGGATCCGGTACCCGGATCGGTACCGGTGCGCTCCGTACCCAGGCGTTGACAGCAGGATCGTCGGGACCGGCAGGAGGCTGGTTCACCGGACACGGACAGGAAGGCCGGGTCCACCGACCGTCGCAGGGATGCGGCACCAATCACCAGGATGGTGGCATCACAGACCTGTGGAAGGGGCTGAGATACAAACAGGACGAACGCGGTCGCGTGCAGGATGCAACGCCGCCCCCACAGCGCAGGATGCGAGGGGGTGGCAGCAGGCCGACAAGGACGTAACGAGTGCCCGGTACGACACATGGCTGTGTCGCCGGGCATTTCTCTTTCTGGCATGGGCAGCGTGTGGCGCGGCGCCTCACCGCCAATGGTGTAGGTTGGGGGTTCCCCACGGATTGGAACCTCCTGGATGCGCCTGCCCCGCTTGCCCCTGATGCTCGCACTTGCCCTGGCCCTGCCGTTGGTGGCGCAGGCTGCGACGCCTGCCGCCAAGAGCACCACCGCAACTGCCACCGCCGAAGTACGCGGTCCGACCGATCTCAAACCCGGTGAATACCTGTGGCACCCGGAAGTGTCGCCGGCGGGCCCGATCGTGCTGGTGGTCAGCCTGGATGAGCAGCGCGCCTACGTGTACCGCAACGGCATCGCCATCGGCCTGAGCACGATCAGCTCGGGCAAGACCGGGCATGAAACGCCGACCGGTGTGTTCACGATCCTGCAGAAGGACAAGGACCACAAATCCAACCTCTACAACAGCGCGCCGATGCCCTACATGCAGCGGCTGACCTGGGACGGCATCGCCCTGCACGGCGGCAGCCTGCCCGGGCACCCGGCATCGCACGGTTGCGTACGCCTGCCGCAGGCGTTCGCGCAGAAGCTGTTCAGCGAAACCCAGCGCGGCGACACGGTGGTGGTGGCTGATGCCAAGAGCGCGCCGATGACCCTGGCCTATCCGGCGGTGCTGGCACCGGTGAACGCACGCGGCCAGGCGCTTCCGGAAACCGAAGGCGCCAGCCCGACCAAGGCGTGGTGGGACGACGCGGCCGCACCGAGCGGCCAGGTCGGCATCCTGGTCAGCCTGCACGACCAGCGCCTGTACGTGCTGCGCGATGGCGTGATGATCGGCGAATCGCCGCTGCACGCCGATGCGCTGCCAGCCTTCCAGGGCACGACCCTGTTCGTGATGGGGCAGGGCTTCAGCGAAACGCCGAGCCCGCTGGACACCCAGCAGCGCCTGCACCAGTGGACCGCCTACCCGCTGCTGGGCCAGGACCGTGCGCAGGCCACCCCGGACCTGCTGGCCACGCCGTCGCTGCCGATGGCGCTGCCCACTGATTTCGCCCGCCAGCTGTACCAGGTGCTGGTGCCGGGCACGACCCTGCTGGTCACCTCGCTGCCGGCGGTGCGCCCAAGCGCGGCTGAATCGGGGTTGCAGCCGGTCTTGGAATCCGAGCCGGCCACGCCCACCTTGAAGAAGTCCTGAGTGAATACCGTGTGCCCATGATTGCTTCACGCACGCGCTGGCAGGCCGCCTGCGGCCTGCTTGCGCTCCTTGCCGCGGGTGGCGCGATGGCGGCGGCACCGCCGGCCACCGCCAGCACCGACGACCTGACCGCGCTGCTGGCGCGCACGGCGCCCAACGCCGACCGCCACGTACTGAAGCTGGCGGCGACGGCGTTGCGCTGCGCGCTGCAGCGGCCGGAACTGGGCATCAAGGCCGAGCGGCTGGGCGTGATCGATTATTCGCGGCCGTCCACCGAGCAGCGCCTGTGGGTGTTCGACCTGGCACGGCAGCGGCTGCTGTTCGAGGAATGGGTGGCGCACGGCCGCAACAGTGGCGGCAACCGCACCGAGCACTTCTCCAACCGCGACGGCAGCTTCATGTCCAGCATCGGCGCGTTCACCGCGCAGGAAACCTATATGGGCGGCAACGGCTATTCGCTGCGCCTGGACGGGTTGGAGCCGGGCTTCAACGACAAGGCGCGCGACCGTGCCATCGTCATCCACGGCGCGCCTTACGTGAACCCGACCATGGCCCGCCTGCAGGGCCGGCTCGGCCGCAGCCTGGGCTGCCCGGCGGTGCGCCTGTCGGTATCGCGGCCGCTGATCGATTCGCTGCGCGGCGGCACCCTGGTGTTCGCCTATTACCCTGATCCGCAATGGCTGCAGCACTCGCAGCTGCTGGCGCCGCAGTGCGGCGAGGCAGGCGTGGCTGCGCGGTGATGCGCGATCGCGCGCGGCATGATGCAATGCGCGCATGGACATAGATGCTCTGCTGCGCACCCCGAGCCAGGTGATTCCCAGCCTGGACTACCGCCGCGAACGCTGGCGCAATGGCCTGGGCTGGACCCGCGAGATCCTGCGCCTGCCCGCGCAGGGCGATGACTGGGCGCTGCGCCTGTCGGTGGCCGAGATCGAACAGGACGCCGCGTTTTCCGCGTTCCCCGCCGTGGAGCGCGAGCTGGTGCTGCTTCAGGGCAATGGCGTGCGCCTGCGTTTCGCCGATGGCCGCGTGGCCGAGGTGCTGCCGCCGCACGGTCGCGTGCGCTTTGCTGGCGAAGAAGCGCTGGACGGCGAGCTGGTCGATGGAACCACCCACGATTTCAACCTGATGTGGAAGCGCGGGTTGTTGCAGGCCGAGCTGCTGCACCGGCCGCTGGTGGGGTCGATGTTCTTCTTCTGCGAACCGGGCGTGGCCTGGGCGTTGTATCTGCTGGCCGGGCATGCGGAATTCGGTGCGGACAGTGGGTTGCCGCCGATGCAGGCCGGGGATACCGCATGGTTGGCCGCCAGTGAAAGGCAACGGCATGCATTGCAGGGCGGCGGCGAGTTGTTGGCGATACGGGTAACGACCGCCGGGTAGCGCCGGGCCATGCCCGGCGTGATGGGGCGTCATGGAGCGTCATCCACGCATGGCGTGGATCTACCCATCCACGCAGGGCGTGGATAAGGCAACGGCATGCATTGCAGGGCGGCGGCGAGTTGTTGGCGATACGGGTAACGACCGCCGGGTAGCGCCGGGCCATGCCCGCCACCGCGCAGTAGATCCACGCCATGCGTGGATGCGGTTGGGGGTCAGAGCCCTTTCCTGCGGAAAGGGATCCGACCCCGATCGGTGGGTCAGTACACGTCGCGCCGGTAACGACCGGCCAGCAGCAGCGCTTCCTTGCCGTCGGCACCGAGCACCTGCTCGATCACTGCGTCCACCGCTGGGGCCATGCCCTGCAGGCTGCCGCAGACCAGGATCGTGGCGCCTTCCTCCACCCACTGCCGCAGCGTTGCCGCTTCGGCCAGCAGCCGGTCCTGCACGTAACGGTGCGCGCCGCCATCGCGGCTGAACACCGCATTTAGTCGTGCCAGCGTGCCGTCGGCCAGCATCGCCTGCAGTTCGTCGCCGAAATGGAAATCGTGTGCGGCCGAGCGCTCGCCGAACAGCAGCCAGGTGCGGCGCGCGCCCGTGCGGGCGCGTTCGTGCAGGTGCGCGCGCAGGCCGGCGATGCCAGTACCGTTGCCGATCAGCAGCAGCGGTACCTCGGCAGCAACGCCGTGGAAATTCTGGTTGCGGCGCAGGCGCAGCTGCACCGGTTCGTGCAGCACGGCGTGGTCGCACAGCCAGCCACTGCCGATGCCGGGCGTGCCGTCGGCGCGCAGCTGGCGGCGCAGCAGCAGTTCCAGCGCGCCATCGGCCATCACCGAGGCAATCGAATACTCGCGGTGCGGCAGCGGCTGCAGTGCCGCCAGCAGCCCGGGCAGGTCGCCGGGTGCCACCAGGCTGGGCAGGTGCGAGCGCACGACGCGATCCAGCAGGGTGCGGCCATCGTCCAGCGGCAGCTCCGGATTGAAGTCGCGTTCGCGCAGCCAGTCGCGCGTGCTGGACGCGGCGTGCTGCGGGCCGATCTCGGCAATATCGCCGGCCTGCCACTGCGTATCACTGCCGGCCGGTGGCTGCAGGCGCAGCCAGTACACCGGCCCGCCGAGGCTGCCGGGGTTGAGGTGTTCGCGCTGCAGCAGCGGCCACGGCTGGTAGTCGGCCGGGCTCCAGTCGGGCAGTTCGCTGGCGCCGCCGCCGATCTGCCCGAGCAGCTGCTGCCAGTGGCGCAGCGCGGCGGGATCGGCGTTGTCGACTTCGATCGCATCGAACATCGGGTGCGCGCCGTGCTGGCGCAGCCAGTCATCAAGCTGGTGGCCGAACGCGCAGAAGTGGCCGTAGCTGCGGTCGCCCAGCGCAAGCACCCCGAACTGCAGGTGGCCCAGCGTTGGCGAGGTGCTCATCACCCGGCGCAGGAAGGGCAGGGCGTGGTCAGGGGCATCGCCTTCGCCGGTGGTGCTGGCGATGAACAGTGCACGCTGGCTCTGCGCCAGCAGTGCGGCGTCGACTTCATGCAGGCCGCGCACGCGCACCGGCAGGCTGGCGGCGCGCAGGGCCTCGGCGCTGCGTTCGGCCAGTTCGCGGGCGAAGCCGGTCTGGCTGGACCACACCAGCAGCAGCGGTGCGACATCACCACTGGCGGCGTCATCGCGCGGTCGGCCGCGCCACCACAGTGCGGTGTAGGCCAGCGCGTACAGCGCCGTCGCCAGCAGCGCGCCCTGCCAATGCCGCGCAGGCGGTGCGCCCTGCCACCAGGTTTCGCCCAGGTGCAGGCGCAGCAGTGCGTAGCCGGCCACGGCCAGCAGCACCATCACGATCAGGTTGCCGAGTACGGCGCGCGACGGTCGGCTGCTCATGCGGCCTGCTCGTCGAGCAGGCGCTGGAAGGCGCTGCTGAGGGTTTCGCGCGGGCCGTCGATGGCCCGTTCCAGATAGCGTGCGGCCAGGCCTTCGCGCTCGGCCAGGGCCAGGCCCTGTTCGCGGCCGAGGACGGTCAGCGCGGTGGCCCAGGCATCGGCGTGCATCGCATCGTCGGCCACCACGGTCACGGCGGCGGCGACCTGGCGCACCGGCATGCCGCTGCGCGGGTCCAGGCTGTGGCTGTAGGCCTGGCCATCGGCCTGGTACTGGTGCCAGCGGTCGCCCGAAGTGGCCACGGCCTTTCCATCCAGTGCCAGCACGCGCGGCGGCGTGCCGGTGTGTGCGTCTTCTTCCGGTGCCGATTCCACCAGCACGCGCCACGGTTGCCCATCGGGCTTGCGGCCGTAGCCGGCCAGTTCGCCGCCCACTTCGATCAGCGCAGCGGTGATGCCCTGCGCGCGCAGCCAGGCGGCGACGTGGTCGACACCGAAGCCTTTCGCAATCGCAGAGAGATCCAGTTCCAGGCCACCGGGTTGCAGCAGCGCGTCATCGCGCCATTGCAGCTGCTGCCAGCCGCAGCGGGCGCGGGTGGCCTGCAGGGTGGCGGCGTCGGGCACGCGGCGCGGGCCGGCCTGTGCACCGAAACCCCACAGCGCGACCAGCGGGCCCAGGGTGGGATCGAAGGCACCATCGCTGGCAGCAGCAATGACCTGCGCCGCCGCCAGTACATGGCGGGTTTCGGCCGGCAGCGGGCACCACTGGCCCGCGTCGGCGCGGTTGTAGTGGCCCAGGTCCGAACCGGCTTCCCAGGTGCTCATCTGCGCGACCACCTCATCCAGGCGCGCCTGGATGCCGGCGTGCAGCGGGTGCAGGTCGCGCTGGCGTGGCGCCACCAGCGACACACTCCAGGTGGTGCCCATGGTGGTGCCGCCGAGGCGGGCGATATCGAGCAGGGAATCGGTCATGGCGGGGCGTTGCAGGCGCAATGCCGGGACGGGCCCGGCACCGCGGTCCACGTTACTGCGGCAGCACTTCCAGGGTGGCAACGTAGCTCAGGCGGCGCTTGGCGGCCTGCTTCACCGAGGTCTTGTTGTCTTCGGTGCCGGTTTCCAGCCAGTACATACCGGCTTCCGGCCAGGTCACCTTGATCTCGCCCTTGGCGTCGCTGGTCAGCTTCAGCTCGTCCTGCGCGTTGCGGTAGCGGGTGGCGCCACGCACGATCTCGAACTCGAGGCCGGCGGTCGGCTTGCCATCCACCAGCACGCGGAAGGTCGCTTCCTCGCCGGCGAACAGATCGTTCGGATGGCCCACGGCCACCAGTTCGATGCCGCGGTTGGTCGGCTTCAGCGCGGTGTCGTTCGGTGCGCCGTTGGTGACGAAGGTTTCCACGCGGCCCACCGACTGGCTCACTTCCAGCTTCTTCGCATCCTTGGGCAGTTCGCCGAAGGTGGCGGCGGTGCCGCGCCAGCGCTTGCGCTCGCCGTTCTGCTCGTAGGTGGCGAACAGGCCATCATTGACCGAGGCGATGCGGTAGGTGCCCTGCTGCTTCAGCTCGAGGTCGAACACGCTGCGGTACTTGCCGGTGGCCGCGTTCTGGGGCTGCACGCTGCTGCCGTCCGGCGCGGTGATGACCAGCGATTCCAGGCGCAGCGGCACGTGGTTGAAATAGAACAGGTCGTTGGAGACGGCGCCGTCAACGGTGATCCACGGCGCGTTGCCGGCGATGACGGTCTGCGAGGGCAGCAGCCAGGCCTTGTGGGCCAGGGCGGAGAACGGAAGGGCAGCGGCCAGGGCGGCGGCTAGGACGAGCGTGCGCTTCATGCGGAAGACTCCAGTTGGAAGGGGTCGGATCCCTTTCCAACGGAAAGGGCTCTGACCCCGAGGGATAGGGCAATGGGGTCAGAGCCCTTCCTGCGGAAGGGATCCGACCCCGGTCAAGCAGTTACGGCTTGACGGCCAGGGTGACCTGGCCCAGCTCGGTAGCGCCCTGCGCCTTGCCGGTCTGTGCGGCGGTGGCCGGCCAGGTGAAGGGGATCTTCAGCAGTTCGCGGCCGCCGACTTCGCGCACCGCTTCCACCACCAGGGTGTAGCTGCCCGGGGCCAGCTGCTTCAGCGCCGGCTGCTGGTCGCTGAAGGACAGCGCGTGCTTGCCAGCCGGGCGGGTCGGACCGGTCACGCCGTCCACCGGCACCTGCAGGGTGCGGCCGCTCTTGCGCCACCACTGGCGCAGGTCGGGCAGCCACTTGGTGCCATGGCCTTCGCTGTTGCCGGTCTGCTGGTACCAGACCGACAGGTTGGCGGCGACCTTCTGGTCGGCGCCTTCCAGCCACACGGCCACATACGGGCGGTGGTATTCGGCGACGTTGAGCTTGGGCACTTCGACGTTGATGTCGAGGGTGGCCGCGTAGGCCGGCGAGGTGGCCAGCAGACCGCTGAGGGCGATGGTGAGGGTGACGCGCATGGGGCGGCTCCGGAGGGAACGGATGGAAGTCAGTGGATCAGCAACAGGGCGATCAGCAGCGGGATCATCAGGCCCAGGCCGACCAGCGGCCAGGTCATGCGCCGCTGCCGCGCATGCAGGTGCAGCAGGAACAGGCCGGTGATGCAGAACACCAGGCAGGCCACCGCGAACAGGTCCAGGAACCAGCCCCACGCCGGGCCGGCATTGCGGCCCTTGTGCAGGTCGTTGAGGTAGGACACCACGCCGCGCGAGGTCGATTCGAATTCCACCGCACCGCTTTCGCGGTCGATGCTCAGCCAGGCGTCGCCGCCGGGGCGCGGCAGCGACAGGTAGATCTCTTCCGGCGACCATTCGGCGGGGCGCCCGCCGATGCCGATATCCAGCTGCGCATCCAGCCATTGCCGGGCGGGCAGCGGAATGGGCGCGTTGCCGTCTTCGCGGTCACCCAGCGTGCCCAGCAGCTCGGCCGGCAGTTCCAGCTTCTGGTTCTGCACCTGCGGCTTGGCTTCGATCTTCGCCGCGTGGTTCAGGGTCAGGCCGGTGGCCGCGAACAGCAGCATGCCGATCAGGCACACCGCCGAGCTGATCCAATGCCACTGGTGCAGCGTACGCAGCCAGAAGCCACGGCTTTGTTGCTGCTGCACGGCGGAAGAGGCGGGACGGCTCACGGCGTTTTTCGGGACGGGTGGAGACTACCCATTACAGCATTAATGAGAATGGCTCGCAATTAGATGTCGTTGTGTATCCCGTGCAGAGGAGCCCAGGCAATGCCGGCCAGCGGCCGGCACTACTCCGAGCGCGGTCAGAACTTCGCGTTCAACGAGATCCAGTAACTACGGCGCTGGTCCTTGGTCGCATAGTCATCCACGCAGTTGAACTCGCTCTGGCTGATCAGCAGGCACGACTGCGAGACGAAGTTCTTGTCCAGCAGGTTGTTGATGCGTGCATTGAAGGTCAGCCACGGGGTGGCATCCCAGCTGCCGCCCAGGTGGAAGATCGTGTAGTCCTGGTAGTAGCGGTTGTGGCTGGCGCCATTGGCGTCGAGGATCGTGTCGCGGTAGCGGTCGTAGCGGCCTTCGCCGATCAGGGACAGGCTGATGGCATCGTTGAGCTGCCAGTTGAGGCTGGCATTGGCCATGTGCTTGGCCGGGGTCGTACCGGCGATCGGCAGGCCCTTCTGCGCGCCGCTGGTCTGCTCGCTCTTGGTCCACGTGTAGTTGCCGCGCAGCTGCAGGCTGTCCAGCAGATCGACGTGCGCGGCCATTTCCACGCCACGCGTTTCGGCCTTGTCGATGTTCACGCTCTGGGTGAAGGTGCTGTAGCCCAGTTCGGCCCAGCCCGGGCCGATGTCCACGCAGTAGCCGCTGCCGGCCGGGGCCACTTCGCAGTTCGGGAAGGTGCCGCCGCTGGCGATCTTGTCCTCGAACTTGTTGATGAAGCCGGTGACGTTCAGGCCCCAGCGCTGGCCTTCGTAGTACGCGGCCAGCTCGTAGTTGGTGCTGGTTTCCGGCTTCAGGTTGGGCGAGCCCACCAGCGGCAGCACGCCCTGGCCGCCGAAGCCGCTGATGCCGGGGAACAGCTGGTCCGGGCGCGGGGTCTTGTAGCCGGTGCTGACGCCACCCTTGAAGGTCCAGGCGTCGCTGGCATTCCACACCAGGTAGCCGCGCGGGCTGACGTGGCTGCCGAACACGTTGTGGTCGTCGTAGCGCAGGCCGAAGGTCGCGGTCAGGGTGTCGGTCAGCGACCAGTTGTCCTCGGCGAACAGCGCCCACATGCGGTGCTTCTGCTTGGTGTTGCTGCGGTAACCGGCGCCATCCATGCCGAACACGCCGTCGATCATGTCGGTGTCGTTGTACTGGCCGCCGACAGTCAGCTTGTGCGCGCCGAAGTCCAGGTCGAGCACCGTGTCCAGCACGTAGCCTTCCAGTTCCATCGTGCGCAGCGGACGCGGCAGGAAGGCCTGCAGGCGCGCCATCTCTTCGGCGTTGAGCGCACCGAGTGCGTTGCTGCGGCCGGCCGCGCAGTTGCTGGCGGCGCCGGTGCGCTGGCAGACGTCGTTCCACAGGGTCTGCAGGTTGGCGCGCTCGTCCAGGGTCAGCGGCAGCGAGCGGCCGAGGTTGTTGCTCTTGCTGTGGGTCAGCGAGGTCTGCCAGGTGCCGAAGCTGTAGCGGCCCTGGTGGGTCAGTGACAGCTGGTCGCGCTCGTAGCGCTGGTAGGCGGTGTAGCCCACGCGCGGCTGCACCACGCGGCGGGTGATCGTGCCGTTGCCGTTCGGGTTGGGGATGACCGCGTTGCCGACGCGCCACAGGCTGGCCAGGCTGTCCAGGGTGCCGGTCTGGCCTTCACTGTTGTCGTACTTCTGCCGCGAGACGTCGTAGTCCAGCCACAGCTCGTGGTCGTCGTTGATGCGGAAGTCCAGGCGCAGGCCGGTGTTCCAGTTGGTGTTGGCCACCGACTTGCCACCGCCGCCGAAGCCGATGCTGCGCTCCCACAGCGTGCCATCGGGCAGGGTCAGCGCATCCCATTCGGGGTTGGAGGCCTTGGCATCGTAGTAGCTGCCGCGCACGGCCATGCTGACGCGGTCCTTCAGCAGCGGGCCGCTGAGGTAGACATCGGTGGTGCGTGCATCGCCGAACTGGTCGTCCTGCTGCACGGTGAAGCCCTGGCTGAGCGACCCGTGCCAGCTGTCCTGGTTGCGGCGGGTGATGATGTTGATGACGCCGCCCATCGCATCCGAGCCGTACAGGGTGGACATCGGGCCGCGCACCACTTCGATGCGCTCGATGGCGTCCAGCGGCGGCAGGTAGGAGAACTGGCCGCCGCCGAAGTTGTTGGGGTACAGCTGGCCGACATTGCTCTGGCGGCGGCCGTCGATCAGCACCAGGGTGTATTCGGACGGCAGGCCACGCATGGAAATGGTGGCGCGGCCGTTCTTGTCGGTGGCTTCCAGGCCGACGTCGATGCCTTCGACGTCGCGCAGCGCATCGACCAGGCTGGTGTACGGGCGCTTGGCCAGTTCCTCGCGGCTGACCACGCTGATGCTGGCCGGCGCATCGACCACCTTCTGTTCGAAACCGGCGGCGGTGACCACCACCTTGTCCAGGGTATGCGGGGCGGCGGCCTCGCCGTTGGCGAAGGCGGGGCTGGCGAAGGCGGTCAGCACGGCGCTGGTCAGCAGGTGGCGGGACAGGGACGAACGGACACGATGGCGCTGGGCCATGGCAGTAACCTCGAAGGATGCAGGATGGTGCGATGCCGGCGCGGAACGCGCGGCATGCACGGGGAGCCCCGGTCAGGGGCAGCAGGGATGCAGCAGGGGATGGAGCAGGCAGCGGCGCGCAGGCGCGACCGCAGGCGCGGTCACGCGGGGCCGAAGATCAGGCCAGCGGCGGCGCCTGGCCGCGTTGTTGGCGACGCCCGGGCGCGTCGGCCCAGGGCATGTCCGGTGCGGCCAGCGGCCAATGCGGACGCACCCCGGCGTTGGCCGGGGCGAGGGGAAGCAGATCCAGTTCGCTGCGCAGCCACTGGCTGGCCAGCAGCAGCGGCGGTGGCGGCGACTTGTCGGCCGCCTTGGTCGGCGTGCAGACGCAGCGGCGCAGCTTGGCCGGCGCGTCTTCTTCCACCGGCACTTCACCGCCGCGGCCTTCCATCGGCTGCTGCCAGGCCTGGGCGGCGGCGTCAGCCTGCCCGTGCGGCAGCAGCGGCAGGGTGCCCAGCAGCAACGCCAGCATCGCCACCCACGCCAACAGGCTGGCCAGCGCAGGGCGATGACCGCGCATGGCGGTACCGAACTGCACGAGGCGAAGCGGGCGAGGGCGGAACGGGCGACGCAAGGCAGGCAACCCCTGGGTGTGCGCCGGGCCATCCGACGTCAACGGGGCGTGATTGTAATGAGAGCTGTTAGCGGTTGCAAATGAGAATGATTGCCAAAGTGTCGCAGGGCCGCGACGCTGGCCTCAGACCTCGCTCCAGCGCCGCAGCAGGTTGTGGTACACGCCGGTCAGCTGCAGCACCGCGCCGGCATCGCCGCCGGTCTGCCGCAGGCGTTCGATGGAGGTGTCCATCTCCCACAACAGGCGCCGCTGCACGTCGTCGCGGACCATGCTCTGCACCCAGAAGAACGAGGCTACGCGGGCACCACGGGTGACCGGGTTGACCTGGTGCAGGCTGCTGGACGGGTACACGATCAGGTCGCCGGCCGGCAGCTTCACTTCGTGCTCGCCGTAGGTATCGCTGATGACCAGTTCGCCGCCGTCGTACTCCTCCGGCGCGGACAGGAACAGGGTGCAGGAGATGTCCGAGCGCAGCTGCTCGCCGTGGGCCAGGTTCATCACCGCGCCATCGACGTGGAAGCCGTAGGTGCCGCCGCCGCTGTAGCGGTTGAAGCGGGGTGGCAGGATCTTCAGCGGCAGCGCGGCCGCAAAGAACAGCGGGCTGCGCCGCAGCGCGGCCAGCACGCCCTTGCCGAGCTCGGCCTTCAAGGGCGAGGCATCGGGCAGTTGTTCGTTGTGCTTCACCTGCGCGCCCTGGGCACCGACGGTTTCGCGCCCGTCGGCCCATTGCGCCGCGTCCAGCTGCTGGCGGATCAGGCTGACCTCTTCAGGCACCAGCACGTTGGGGATGTGCAGCAGCATGCAGGTTCCTCGTTGATGGGCGGGAGAGTCCGGCTCTCCCGCGCCTTGGCCATCAGAAACGGACGTCCGCGCTGAGCAGGAAGGTGCGCGGGGCACCCGGGGTGTAACGGTAGCCGCTCTTGTTGATGCTGGCCACGTACTGCTTGTCGAACAGGTTGTAGCCGTTCAAGCGCAGCGACACGTTCTCGTTGATCGCCCAGGACACCACCGCGTCGTAGACCACATACGATTTGGTGAACGCCGGGGTGCCGACGGCACCGTCGGTACCGCGGTGCATGCCATCGGCGTAGCGCACGCCACCGCCGAGGGTCAGGCCGAACGGCAGGGTGTAGCTGGTCCAGCCGGTGAAGGTGTCGGCCGGCGTGTAGGTGAGGTTGGTGGTGCCGTCCGCGGCGACGTTGGCGCCTTCCTTCACCTCGGTATCCAGGTGGCTGTAGCCGGCGGTGATCGACCAGTTGTCGGTCAGGCGGCCGACCGCGGAGAGCTCCACGCCCTTGACCCGCTTGCTGCCGGTCTGCGTCGGGTTGCCGGCGTCGTCGAGCACGGTGGTGTTGATCTCGTTGTCCACGTCGGTCTGGAACAGGGCCAGGTTCAAGGCCAGTGCATCATCGAGGAAGCCCCACTTGCTGCCGACTTCGAACGTCTTGGCCTTCTGCGGATCCAGCTTCGGGTTGTCGGCGCTGCTGGCCGAGCTGCTCAGCTGGAAGTTGGCACCGCCCGGAGGCTGCTGCGAAATTGCGTAATTGGCGTAGACGCTGACGGTGTCGCCGACCTTGTACAGGGCACCCAGCTTCCAGTTCAGCAGCGTATCGGAGGCTTCCATCGTGGGATTGCGCAGCACGGTGCCGGTCGGGTTGCTGCCACACACCGGGCCGCCACGGCCGCCACACACCGAGGCGCTGGCGTACTCGGTCTTGTAGTGATCGGCACGCACGCCTGCGGTCAGCAGGAAGCTCTCGCCAAACGACAACGTATCGAACACGTAGGCCGAGGACGTGGTGGTCTTGCCGTGCGCGTCGGCACCGTTGTGCGCCCAGGTCAGGCCAGCCACGTTCCAGTCGGGGTCGTACAGGTTCGCCGCAGGCCAGCTGCTGCCACCGGTGGCGGCCTGGCCCTGGCTGTCCAGTTCTTCGCGGGTGAATTCCAGGCCGGCACTCAGGGCGTGGCCCACCGCGCCGGTGTTGAAGTCGGCGCGCAGGTTCACCTGGTCGGTCAGGATGGTGTTGCGCTGGTCCTTGAAGGTCGGCAGGCTGCGCGCGATCGCGTAGGTCGAGAGGTCCGCTGCGTTGGTATAAGTGATGTTGCCGGTCGGACGGCCGTTGGCGCCGCGCACGCCGGTGCCCATGAACGCGGTCAGCAGGTAGTCCTGTTCGGTGCGGCCCCAGCGGGCGGTGTTGGTCAGGCGCACGCTGTCGTTGAAGTCATGCTCGAAGCGGAACGTGGCCATCTTCGCGGTCACGTCGTCGTGGTCTGCACGGGTGCCGTAGAAGTTTTCCGGGTCCACCGGATGGCCGGCCAGCGCTTCCAGCGTCGGCTGCGGCGTCCAGCCCGGCAGGCCCAGGGTCGGCACGCCGCCATCGGGCACGTTGTCCTGCTTCACATAGAGCAGGTTGAGGTAATAACGGGTCTCGGTGCCCAGGCCGAAGGCCAGCGACGGTGCGATGCCCCAGCGCTTGTTCTGCACGTGGTCGCGGCCGGGCTGGTCGCTGTCCTGCCACATGCCGTTGATACGCAGTGCGCTGGTCGCCCCCAGGGACTGGTTCCAGTCGCCGGTGGTGCGGCGCTGCTGGTCGCTGCCCAGCGAAATGCTGGCCGAGGTCGCATCCTGCAGGTTGGCCTGCTTGCTGACCAGGTTGATCGCACCGGTGGGCGCCGAGCGGCCGTTGTCGGTGCCGGCCGGGCCCTTGGTCACTTCAACCTGTTCGATGTTGAAGACATCGCGCGAGATCGAGCCCAGATCGCGCACACCGTCCACGAACAGGCTGTTGGAGGTGTCGAAGCCGCGCATGAACAGCGCATCGCCGGTGGTGGTGTTGCCGTTCTCACCCGCATAGAAGGTGCCGACGCCCGGGCTGTTGCGCAGCGCTTCGGTGAGGGTGGTGGCGCCCTGCTGGTTGAACAGGTCGCTGGTGATGACCTGGATCGTCTGCGGCGTGTCCTGCAGGCGCTGGGTGAATTTCGGCGAGGCGACCTTGTCGGCTTTGTAGCCGCGCGTGGCATGCACGTCGATCTTGTCCAGCGTGCGTGCGTTGTCGGTGGCGTCTGCCATGGCCACGGCGGGGAGCGCGGCCAGGCCGAGGCCAGCGGCCAGGCTGGCGGTGGCCAGGGGCAGGGAACGAAGCGGGGAGGCGTGCTTGCGGCTCTTGATCGAGGTCATGGGATGGGCTTTGCCGGATGCGGGAAGAGCCCGTCGGCACGGTGGTCGACGGGACAGAAGGCGTGGGGATGGTTGGCGCGGACGCGCGGGTGCGACAGATGGGCCGGCGGGCGGCTCAGCTCAGCAGTGCGGGTGGTGCATGCGAGGGGGGCTGGCGGCGTGCCGCAAGGCGCAGCGGGGACACGTTACGCACAGGCACGCGCAAGGTCTGCGGGCCCGACGCTGGAACGAGAAGGCACAGGCGATGCAGCAGGGGCGTGCCATCGCCGTGGCCACCTTCTGCCCCGTACTCGATGCGCGGGGCGACAGGCTCGCGTGGCGGTGATTCGCCTGGCGGCTCGCTGGCGTTGGCATCCAGCGCCGCCGCAGATGGCTGCAGGGTGACGTCGGTAAGGACATCGCGCCCTTCATTCAGCGCCGACCACCCCAGCCACAGCGTCAGCAGCGCGGCCACGAGCAGTGGCCACCCCTGGCGGGCAAGCTGGCACAGCGTGGCGGTGGCTGCAGGCGAAGCCATGGTGCGGTTCGTTACAAACCGTTACGAAGTCGGGCCGAAGGATAACATCAACGATAATGATTCGCATCTGCGCGTTTGGCAGGCGTGCGTAAGCGGCGCGCAGGGGCGCTGTGAGGGCGCGCAGAGGGCGCGGGTGGCCAATCTGTAGTAGATCCACCCCATGGGTGGATGACTGTAGGCAGGGGGGGGGGGGCGGCGGGGGCATGGGCGCCCCCGCTCGGGTCACTCGCGGTCGTCGCGGGTCCAGATCGCGTCGTGCTCGCGCTTGGTCGGGAACTTGGGCACCGCGGTATAGGCCGGGGCGCACAGGGCGCGGCCATCACGCACGTCGAAGCGTGCACCATGCAGCACGCACTCGATGCTGCCTTCGGTGGTGTTGAACTCGCCCGAGGACAGCTCGAACTCTTCGTGCGTGCACTGGTCTTCCAGCGCATACAGCTCGCCATCGAGGTTGAACACCACGATCGGCGTGCCGGTCACTTCATCGAACACGCTCTTCATCTCGCCCGGGAGCAGCTCGGCGCCGGCGCAGACGAAGGTCCAGGTGTCGCTCATGCCGAAGCCCCGGCCAGCGGCTTTTCCAGGATTTCAAAGCGCAGGTCGTCGCGCTTGGGAATGCCGAAGCGCTCGTCGCCATAGGGGAACGGCTTCTTGATGCCGGTACGCTGGTAGCCGCGGCGTTCGTAGAAGGCGATCAGTTCGTCGCGCACGTCGATCACCGTCATCTGCATGACCGGCACGTTCCACTCGCGCGCGGCATGGGCTTCAGCCGCGTCCATCAGCTGCTTGCCGACGCCACCGCCCTGCTGGGCCGGGTCGACCGAGAACATGCCGAAGTAGCCCTTGCCGTCGACATCGGCGACGTGGGCGCAGGCCACCAGGCGGCCCTCGCGTTCAGCCAGCAGGATGGTCGAGCGCGGGCGGTCGAGGTCGCCCTGGATGCCCTCGGCATCGATGCGGGCGCCGTCCAGCAGGTCGGCCTCGGTGGTCCAGCCGGCGCGGCTGGCGTCGCCGCGGTAGGCCGAAGTGACCAGGGTGATCAGGGCGGGGATGTCGGCCGACGTGGCGGCACGGAAAGTCAGGGTGCTCATGCCGCCATTCTAGGTGGGGCGGGGGCGCCCGCAAAATGGTTCGGGGTCAGAGCCCTTTCGCGGTGCGAAAGAGATCTGACCCCATCCCTGCGAAAGTGACGGCACTATGGGAACCTGGATCCAGGGAGGATCTTGAGGGCATGACCATGCGATTCGACGCTGTTGTCTCTGTTCGCTTCCTGTCGAGCGCCGAGGGTGGGAGGCAGGGTGACATCATGGGGCAGGTATACGCCTGCCCGCTGTTCGTGGCGGGCCGTGCACTTGATTGCCGCCTGCTGCTGCGGGAAGGACGCGCCGTGCTTGGGGAGAGCTACGAACTTCCCGTTGCGTTTCTGTGCCCGGAGGAGGCGCTTGCCGTGGCCAGTGTGGGAGCGGATGTCGAGCTGTGGGAGGGAAAGACGATTGCGCGCGGCCGGGTTCTGCACGTGATGGGGTCAGAGCCCTTTCGCAGTGCGAAAGGGATCTGACCCCACTACCGGAGGGGCCGGATTCAGGCCAATGCAGCCATCGCCTCGGCCTCGGACAGCCGGCCCTTGTTGCCGCGCGCGAGCGGCAACGGGTGCTGCACGCGCGCGCGCTGCTGGATGCACGCTTCGGCGAGGAGCGGCCGCTGGAGCGGCTCGCGCGCGAGGTCGGGCTGGGCGAGAAGCGCCTTCAGGCCGGTTTCCGCGCGCTGGTGGGCACCTCGGTGCACGGCCACCTGCGCGAAGTGCGGCTGCAGGCCGCGGGCCGGATGCTGCATGGTGGACACAGCGTCACCGACACCGCGCTGGCGGTGGGGTTCTCCAGCCTCAGTCACTTCAGCAAGGCGTTCCGCACGCAGATGGGCTGTACCCCGCGCGCGTGGCAGCGCGGGGACGGTGTGGGGGCGGGCGACGCCGCACCATAGCCAACGACATCGTGCTGGCCAGGCCCTCTGCAGGCGATGTGAGACGATGACGCCATCACAGCGCCTGCCGGCATGGCCAGGCCGGAGGACATGCGGGACACCATGATCGCAATGAACTGGATTCGCCAGGATGAGCAGGGGTGGCATTTCGACGCCTACTTCGACTATCTGGCAGGGGCAGCGGCGGACTTGCCCGACACACTTCGCGAGTTCGCGCTCGATCTCGGCAACTACGCGCTGCGCGGCCGCGATTCCCTGCACGACGCGCGCATGAGCGCGTTCCGGGTTGAAAAGTCGGCTGTCGACGGTGCCGAAGGGGCGACGGTCAGCATCGAGGTGGTTCTGCTTGATCAGCAGTTCGAAGGCGAAATGCTGATGACGTACTCGGGCGTGGTGGGCTATCTCCTGCAGGAAGCGCTTTGCAGTGACGACCCCAGCGTCGATGTGCTGGTGCATGAGGTATCGGTGGTCGAACCAGGGCGCTACCGGCACACCGTGCTGTTCGACAACGGTGGCGGCTATGCAGTGGAATTCTCCGGGTTCACCCGGGCGCGCCGCGAGCGCGCGCCATCGCGCATGTAACGCAGCGGAACCAACGAAAAACGCCACGGTCTCCCGTGGCGTTCTGCTTCCGTCAAGCTGCCAGAGCCTCAGCCCAGCAGCTTGCGCACCTTGGTCAGCGCAGCCATGAAGCGCTCGATCTCGGCGTGCGTGTTGTAGAACGCCAGCGAGGCACGGCAGGTGGCGGCAACCCCGTAGTACTGCAGCAACGGGTGTGCGCAGTGCTGGCCTGAACGCACGGCCACGCCTTCCAGATCCAGCAGGGTGGCCAGGTCGTGCGCGTGCGCGCCGTCGATCAGGAAGGACACCACGGCGGCCTTCTCCGGTGCTTCGCCGAGGATGCGCAGGCCATCGACCTTGCGCAGTTCTTCGGTGAAGTGCGCCAGCAGCTCGGCCTCACGCGCTTCCACGTGCTCCAGGCCCAGGCCCTGCAGGTAATCCACGGCCACGCCCAAGCCGATGAAGCCGGCGATGTTCGGGGTGCCGGCTTCGAACTTGTGCGGGGCGTCGTTGAACACGGTGCCGTCGAAGCTGACTTCCTTGATCATCTCGCCACCGCCGAGGAACGGCGGCATCGCGTCGAGATGCTCGCGGCGGGCCCACAGCACACCGGTGCCGGTCGGGCCGCACATCTTGTGGCCGGTGATGGCGTAGAAGTCGCAGCCGATCGCGGCCACGTCGACCTTGCGGTGCGGCACCGCCTGCGAACCATCGACCACAGTGACGATGCCGCGCTTGCGCGCTTCACGGCAGATCTCGCGCACCGGGTTGACCGTGCCCAGCACGTTGGAGACGTGGGCCACGGCCAGCAGCTTGACCTCGGGGGTCATCGCCTTGCGCAGTGCCTCCAGGTCCAGCGCGCCATCGGGGGTGATCTCGGCCACGCGGATGGTCGCGCCGGTGCGCTGGGCGACCAGCTGCCACGGCACGATGTTGGCATGGTGTTCCATGCGCGAGACCAGGATGACATCACCGGCCTTCAGCCGCGGCAGCGCCCACGAGTACGCCACCAGATTGATGGCGAAGGTGGTGCCGCTGCACAGCACCAGCTCGTTGCTGCGCACGTTGAGGAAGCGGGCCAGCTTGTTGCGCGCGCCCTCGTAGGCGTCGGTGGCCTCGGTGCCCAGCGCGTGCACGGCACGGCTGACGTTGGCGTTGTAGCGGCGGTAGAACTCGTCCACCGCGCCGATCACCTGCACCGGCTTCTGGCCGGTGTTGGCGTTGTCGAAATACACCAGCGGCTTGCCGTGCACTTCGCGCATCAACAGCGGGAAGTCGAGGCGGACGCGGTCCCAGTCCGGCGTGCCGGCAGGGGTTTCGATCGGGCGCGGCGTGGACAGGTTCATGCCACACCTGCCTCGGCCAGGGCCTTGTCCAGACGGCGCGCCAGCTGCTCGCGCAGGGCCTCGGGCAGCACCTTCAGCGGCTCGTGGCAGAACGCGGCGCTCAGCAGTGCCTGTGCCTGCGGCTGCGGCAGGCCGCGCGAACGCAGGTAGAACAGCGCGTTGGCATCGAGCTGGCCGACGGTGGCACCGTGGGCGGCCTTCACTTCGTCGGCGTCGATCACCAGCACCGGCTGGGTGTCGATCTCGGCGTCGGCCGACAGCAGCAGGTTCTTGTTGGACAGGTTGGCGTCGGTGCCGTCGGCGCCTTCGCGGATCTGGATGCCGCCATGGAACACCACGCGGCTGCGGTTGGCCGCCACGCCGCGCCACAGCAGCTCGCTGCTGGTATCGCGGGCGATGTGGTCGATGCCCAAGCGGGTATCGACGTGGCGGCGGCCATTGCCGAGCAGCACGCCGTTGGCGGTCAGCTGGGCGTTGTCACCTTCCAGGCGCACGTTCAGTTCGTGGCGGCTGAGTGCAGCGCCCAGCTCCAGGTCGACGCGGTGGTACTGGGCATCGCGTGCCAGCACCGCATCGGTACGCAGGAAGCTGGTCTGGCGTGCGCTGCCGGCCTGCACGCGGGCGTGCTTGAGCACGGCATCGCGGGCGACGTGGGCATGCAGCACGGTGTTGTCCAGGTGCGCCGAGTCGCCCACGCTGAAGCGGTGCTCGACCACGCCGAGGCTGGCGCCGGCACGCAGTTCGATCAGGTGGCGGTGGTGCCAGGCCAGGTCGGTCTCGCCGGCCACGCTGGCGAACACCAGCTGCAGCGGCACCTCGACCTGCACGCCTTCGTCCACGCGCAGCACCACGCCTTCATCGGCCAGCGCGGCATTCAGGCGGGCGAACACCTCGTCGCTGCGCTCGTAGCGGCGGCCGAGGAAACGCGCGGCATCCTCACCGGCGGCCAGCGCCGAGGACAGCGGTTCCAGCTGCACGCCGGCCGGCAGGCCGTGGGTGTCGCTGAGCGCGTCGCTGAGGCGGCCGTTGACGAACACCAGGCGCGGCGCGGGGATGTCTTCCAGCACGGCCGCATCCAGCACCGGCGGCGACAGCGGCGCGGCGGCGAAGGCACGACGCTCCAGCTGGCGCAGCGAGGTGTACTTCCAGGCTTCGCTGCGGGCGGCCGGCAGGCCATCGCGCAGCACCGTGTCGAGCACTTCGCGGCGCGCATCGCTGCCGCAGAAGGCCTGGGCCATCGAGTCGAGCAGGGCGCTCATCAGACCGCCGCCTCGCGCACCACGCGATCCTTGAGGAAATCGTAGCCGTGCGCTTCCAGTTCCAGCGCCAGTTCCGGGCCACCGGTCTTGACGATGCGGCCATCGGCCAGCACGTGCACCACGTCCGGCTTGATGTAGTCCAGCAGGCGCTGGTAGTGGGTGATGACCAGGAACGAACGGTCGGCCGCGCGCAGTGCGTTGACGCCGTCGGCAACGCTCTTCAGCGCGTCGATGTCCAGGCCCGAATCGGTTTCGTCGAGGATCGCCAGCTTCGGCTCGAGCACGGCCAGCTGGAAGATCTCGTTGCGCTTCTTCTCGCCACCGGAGAAGCCTTCGTTGACGCCACGGTGCAGCAGTTCGTCCTTCAGGTGCAGCACGGCCAGCTTCTGCCGCACCAGCTTCAGGAACTGCATGGAATCCAGTTCGTCCTGGCCGCGCGCCTTGCGCTGGGCATTCAGGGCCGCGCGCAGGAAGTAGGTGTTGTTCACGCCCGGGATTTCCACCGGGTACTGGAAGGCCAGGAACAGGCCGGCGGCGGCGCGCGCTTCCGGGTCCTGGTCGAGCAGGTCGCTGCCTTCGAACTGCACGCTGCCTTCGGTCACTTCATAGCCGTCACGGCCGGCCAGGACATTGCCCAGGGTGGACTTGCCGGCGCCGTTGGGGCCCATGATGGCGTGCACCTGGCCGGGCTTCACTTCCAGCGACAGGCCCTTGAGGATTTCCTTGTCGCCGATGCGGGCGTGGAGGTTTTCGATCTTCAGCATGGTGGGGATTTCCGTGGGGCGGGCCGCGGCCCGCCGATAAAGAGAATGCGTTTGCGAGGGGCAGGGGCGGGCGGTCAGCCCACCGAACCTTCCAGCGAGACTTCCAGCAGCTTCTTGGCTTCCACTGCGAACTCCATCGGCAGTTCGCGGAACACCTGCTTGCAGAAGCCGTCGACGATCATCGACACCGCGTCTTCCTGGCTGATGCCACGGGCGCGGCAGTAGAACAGCTGGTCGTCGGAGATCTTCGAGGTGGTGGCCTCGTGCTCGACGGTGGCGCCCGGGTTCTTCACCTCGATGTAGGGGAAGGTGTGCGCACCGCACTGCTTGCCGATCAGCAGCGAATCGCACTGGGTGTAGTTGCGCGCGCCATCGGCATTGCGGTCGACCTTGACCAGGCCGCGGTAGGTGTTCTGGCCGCGGCCGGCGCTGATGCCCTTGCTGACGATCTTGCTCTTGGTGCGCTTGCCGACGTGGATCATCTTGGTGCCGGTGTCGGCCTGCTGGCGGTGGTGGGTCAGCGCCACCGAGTGGAACTCGCCCACCGAATCGTCGCCCAGCAGCACGCAGGACGGGTACTTCCAGGTGATCGCCGAACCGGTCTCGACCTGGGTCCAGGTGACCTTGCTGCGCGCACCACGGCATTCGGCACGCTTGGTGACGAAGTTGTAGATGCCGCCGACGCCGTTCTCGTCGCCCGGGTACCAATTCTGCACGGTGGAGTACTTGATCTCCGCATCTTCCAGGGCGACCAGCTCGACCACCGCGGCGTGCAGCTGGTTCTCATCGCGCATCGGCGCGGTGCAGCCTTCCAGGTAGGAGACGTAGGCCTTGTCCTCGCACACGATGAGGGTGCGCTCGAACTGGCCGGTGTGGCCGGCGTTGATGCGGAAGTAGGTGCTCAGTTCCATCGGGCAACGTACGCCCTTGGGAATGAACACGAAGCTGCCATCGGAGAACACCGCCGAGTTGAGCGCGGCGAAGTAGTTGTCGCCCACCGGCACCACGGTGCCCAGGTACTGGCGCACCAGCTCCGGGTGTTCCTTGATGGCCTCGGACATCGAGCAGAAGATGATGCCCTTCTCGGCCAGTTCCTTGCGGAAGGTGGTACCGACGGATACCGAGTCGAACACCGCGTCCACCGCCACGCCGGCCAGCTTGGCGCGCTCGTGCAGCGGCACGCCCAGCTTGTCGTAGGTGTCCAGCAGTTCCTTCGGCACGTCATCCAGCGAGGCGTACTTCGGGCCCTTCGGCGCGGAGTAGTAGCTGAGCGCCTGCAGGTCGATCGGGGCGATCTGCAGCTTGGCCCAGTTCGGAATCGGCATGGTCAGGAAGTGGCGGTAGGCGTCCAGGCGCCACTGCGTCATCCATTCCGGCTCTTCCTTCTTGGCCGACAGGGCACGGATGGTGTCCTCGTCCAGGCCCGGCGGCAGGGAGTCCGATTCGATCTCCGTGATGAAGCCGGCCGAATACTTGCGACCGAGCTGCTCATGGATCTCGCGGTTGGGGGTGTCGTCGTGGGCGACGGTTTCGATGGTTTCGGTGGCCATGGGGGGGCTGCCTACGGATCAGGAGACGACGTCGACAGCGATGGTGCGGCGCTGTTCGTCATCGACAAGGGGAAGGGGGGGCAGGATCTGGGCGAGGGTGACATCGCGCAGGGCCTCGGAAACCACGTCGTTGATCAGCCGCCAGCTGCTGCGCGCACCGCATTTGGGCGCCATGTTGCACTGGTGGTGGTCGTGGCTGCATTCGGTCAGGGCCAGCGGCCCTTCCATTGCCTCGACCACCTCGAACAGCGAGATCTCGATGGACGGGCGGGTCAGCCGGTAGCCGCCGCGGACACCGCGCAGGCCTTCGACCAGGCCGGCCTGGGCCAGCGGCTTGAGCACCTTGCTGACGGTGGGCGGTTCCAGACCGGTGAATTCGGCCAGCTCGGTCGCACTCAGCACTTCGCCCGGGCGGGCGGCGAGTACGGTCAGCACGACGGTGGCGTAATCGGTGAGTTTGGTGACGCGCAACATGGGGGATGCGAGTGGTTCTTAAAGCGGACTGAAATTGTACGCTTTTCTTCGCCAGCATCCAACCCGGCCATTCAGGCGGCGCTGGGGGCGGTCGTCGGCCGGCCGGGAACAGGACGCCGGGGGCCACCGGGGCGTAATGCTGCGACATGCGGGTTGTTTTCGCAATCACCCGGAATGAGTGAGAATCGGGGTTCCTTTCGCTGCAGACCTCCCTTGCCGATGCCCAAGAAGATCCAAGCCCGCAAGTCCGCCATCCATGGCAACGGCGTGTTCGCCGTGGCCCCGATCAAGCAGGGCGAGCGCGTGATCCAGTACAAGGGCCTGCTGCGCAGCCACGGCGACGTCGATGCCGACGACAGCGGCGACGTGGAAAGTGGCCATACCTTCCTGTTCACCCTCAACGATGACTGGGTGATCGACGCCAACTACAAGGGCAACGACGCACGCTGGATCAACCACAGCTGCGACCCGAACTGCGAGGCGGTGATCGAGGAAGACGAGGACGGCGACAGTCGGGGCGACAAGGTCTTCATCGAAGCGCTACGCGACATCACCGCCGGCGAGGAGCTGACCTACAACTACGGCATCGTGCTGGCCGAGCGCCACACCGCCAAGCTGAAGAAGATCTGGGAGTGCCGCTGCGGTTCGCCCAAGTGCACCGGCACGATGCTGCAGCCCAAGCGCTGACCGGTGTCTGGGTAGTGCCGGCCGCTGGCCGGCATGGGCCTGACTGCGATGCCGGCCAGCGGCCGGCACTACCGGGCCTCTCCACCTGCCGTGCACGACCGGGTCACCGCCGTGCAATGGCCGTTCGCCGACCCTGTGTGTTCCCTCACTGGAGCACACGACATGACACAGCGTATCGCCGGCAAGCAGGTCGCCATCCTCGCGACCCACGGCTTTGAACAGTCCGAACTGATCGAACCCAAGCGCCTGCTGGAAGCGCAGGGCGCGATCGTCACCGTGGTCTCCCCCGCGCAGGAGGCCAGCATCAAGGGCTGGAAGGACAAGGACTGGGGTGGCGTGGTGGCGGTGGACCTGGCGCTGGCCGAGGCCGATGCCGGGCGCTTCGATGCGCTGGTGCTGCCCGGCGGGGTCATCAATCCCGACACCCTGCGCACCGACGAGGCGGCGCTGGGCTTCATCCGCAGCGTGGCCGATGCCGGCAAGCCGGTGGCCGCGATCTGTCATGGCCCTTGGGTGCTGATCAACAGCGGGCTGGCCAAGGGGCGCGAGGTGACCTCGTGGCCGTCGCTGCAGCAGGACCTGGCCAATGCTGGCGCGCGTTGGCGCGATGCCGAGGTGGTGGTGGACGGCAACCTGATCACCAGCCGCAAGCCGGATGACATTCCGGCTTTCAGCGAGGCCGTGGTCAAGGCGCTGGCTGCGTGATGGAGGGCCGCCGGGCATGGCCCGGCGCTACCTCCAACCGGGGCGACATGCGGTAGCGCCGGGCCATGCCCGGCGAGCGCGAAGCGCGGGAACAGAAGAAGCTGCCGGCCAGCGGCCGGCACTACCCTTATTTGCCGAGGAGGCCGGCCGGCACCAGGTTGCCCAGGTTCTGGTTGAAGGTGACCACCAGCTTGCCGTTCTTGACCTGTGCCGACTGCACCTGCAGCGCGCCCAGCACGCCGGCCACGGCCGGGTCCAGCTTGTAGATCGGTTCGCGGCGGGCGTAATCGCTCAGCGCGGCGTTGAGCAGGCCGCGCGTACGCGAGTCGAGGCGACCGCCCTGGCTGGCCGGGGTGAAGTCATCCACGGTCGGGTCCTGCAGGTGGAAGCCCTGGGTCTGCGCGTCGTAGCGCAGGCCGCTGCTGAGCTTCACCTTGCCCAGGTTGGTCGGGGTGCCGCCGGCGGTGGCCAGTGCCAGGTCCATGCCGAGGTCGAGGCGTTCGCCGGCCGGCAGGCTCAGCTGCGGGTGGCTCATGGTCAGTGCGATCAGGCCGCCCAACGCATCCTGGGTGCGCGGGAAGCTGCCATCCAGATACTGCTGCACATCGCTGGCGCCAACCGCCAGTTCGCGCCCGGAAATCGAGGGGGCCGCCTGCGCACCGATCGCGGCGGCGATCAGCACGGTGGACGCGGCAAGGCGGGTCATCAGGGAACGCAGGCGCATGGCGGTGACCGGGGCGATGAATGAGGGCTACAGAGTAGCTTTGCACGCTGAATCCTGCGTGCATGCCACTGCAACGGTTCAGTCCAGCGTTGGTTGCAGCTGCGCCGACTGGATCTGCCAGCCCTGGCCATCGGCGCGGGGCTGCACGCGGTACCAGCCGTGGTAGCGGAACACGCCCTCGCCGGTGGAGGCGCGGATGCGTACCGGCACCTCCAGCAGGCGCGGCGGCTGCTGCTGATCGCGGGGCACGGCGGGGTCGCTGTCCAGGCGCAGGTTGCGCACGTCCGGCAGCAGGCGCAGTGCTGCATCGTCGGCACGCCGCGCGTCGGGCGGGGCGATGGCCCAGGCTGCATCGATGCCGGCCTTGTTGCGGTTGAGCAGGTCCAGCACATAGCGGTTGAGCAGCCGGGAAGGTGTTTCACCATCCGCGGCGACCGCGCCATACAACGGATCGATGGCCGGCGATGCGACGGTGGCTGCGTCGGGTGAGACAGCGGGACGGCCTGCTTCGGCCGCTGGCGCTTCGGCGGGCGGCGGCACGGCGGCGGCATCATCGGATGGTGTCTGCCTGGAACAGCCCAGCAGGGTCACCGTCATCATCAACAACAGGGCACTGCGCATGTCTGCCTCCTCCCCGAGGCGACCTGGAGGAGGGCAGTGTATCGGCAGCGCCCGGATCAGCGCGACGTGGGCAGCTGTTCCAGTGCGTCCAGTGCCGGCAGCACCTGCGCCGCCACGGCGGCCAACGCGTGGCCGTCGGTGTCGGCGTGGCGCTGCACGATATCGCGCAGCAGCTGGGTGGCGACCACCAGGGTGGCGCGCTCGTCACCGCTGAGGCCGGCCGTGCGCGGGGCGCTTTCCAGCAGGCGCATCAGGTCGCGGCTGGCGCGATGTTCCAGTTCGATGGTGCAGCGCCCGGTGCACTGGTGCCCGTCCTTTTCGATCGGGGTCACCGAGATCCGGTAGCGGGTGGAGGGGCTGGCCATGAGGGTGTGCTCGCCTGGGTCTGGAGGGATGTGCCCACCATAGGCAAGGCCGCGACCGGCGGCGACGGCCGGGGCTGCACGCAGTGTTCCACCCGGTCCGTTTCCGACACGGAAAAACCGGGCCACAGCCAATGCTGGTGCGGCTGTCGGCGGGGACGGTGCGGGCGCGGAAACGCTGTGTTGCGGTTTGCGCGGGGTCGTGGCGCCGGCGCAAACAAAAACGGGACGGCCTGCGCCGTCCCGTCGAAAGATGCCGTTGGGCGCGCGCTTAGAGCGCGGCGTCCTTCAGCTTCTTCAGCGGGCGCACCTTCAGCTTGGTGGTGGCCGGCTTGGCAGCGAACCACTGCTCTTCCTTGGTGAACGGGTTGATGCCCTTGCGCTTCGGCTTGGCCGGCACGCTGACGGTGGAGATCTTCAGCAGGCCCGGCAGGGTGAAGGAGCCAGCGCCCTTCTTGTGCACCGAGGAAGCAACGGCGGTTTCAAGCGAGGCCAGCACCGCGCGCACGTCCTTGGCGACAACGCCGGACGCTTCAGCGATGTGTGCAACCAGGCCCGACTTGGTCAGCACTTCCTTGATCGGCTTCGGAGCGGCCGGCTTGGCGGCAGCCTTCGTCGCGACTTTCTTCACTGCCTTTTTCGGGGCAGCCTTCTTAGCGGTCTTTGCCATGGTTTCCTGTTCCGTGAACGGTTGGTTGTGTGGTCGGCGCCGAACCCCGTCGGCAAGCGCAATGTAGGGCAACTCTCGAGCGCCGCCAATAGCCCGGAGCGCGGAAAGTGCATGTTTTTTCATATCCAGGCCGATTGAGTACATGTCCGGATGCAGGAAAACGGGGCCTGCGCTGCACTGCGCAATACGCGGCGCGGACAGCAGGGACTGCGCGAAACCGCTGAAAACAAGGGAGAAATTCGTTTCGCGCTGGCGAGGAAGTGTCCAGCGGGCTGACCCGGGACAGCCGTATTGCCTGCGGCGGGGCGACGCAGGGCTAACGCGCGCCGTGCGAGGGTGGCCGTTCATCACCGCCACGCAGGAGCAGCACATGGGAATCTCGCGACACGCCACCGCGCACTGGGAAGGGGACCTGAAGTCGGGCAAGGGCCAGTTGAACACGCCGCAGAGCGGCCTGCTGGACAAGACCCGCTACGGCTTCAACAGCCGCTTTGGCGACGAGAAAGGCACCAACCCGGAGGAGCTGATCGCCGCCGCGCACGCCGGCTGCTTCACCATGGCGCTGTCGGCCAAACTGGGTGACGCCGGGTTTACACCGACCTCGCTGGATACCGAAGCCAAGGTCGATCTGTCGATGGAAGGTGGCCCGCAGCTGTCGCAGATCCGGCTGAAAGTGAAGGCCGTGGTGCCGGGCATCGACGCCGCGCAGTTCCGCGCGATCGCCGATGACGCCAAGCAGAACTGCCCGGTGTCCAAGGCACTGAGCGCGGTGCCGATCAGCCTGGAGGCCGAGCTGGGCTGAGGCCGGTAGCGCCGGGCCATGCCCGGCGAGCGAAGCGGAACGGAGCCGGGCATCGCCCGGCGCCCCATCGCAATCACCAATCGATGGTTCCGGCAATCACCGTCTGCACCTGTCCGCCGGACCACACCTCGCCGTCCTCATCCACGCGCAGGGTCAGCCGTGCATCGTGGCCGACCTCGCGTCCCTGGCTGACTTCATACGGTTCGCGGCCGCGCGGCAGCACGCCACGCAGGTCCAGCCACGCGGCCAGCACGGCATTGGCCGCACCCGAGGCGGCATCCTCGAAGCGCCGCCCGTTGCCGACGAAGGCGCGCACGGCCAGGTCGAAACCTTCACTGCCATCGCTGAACGCATAGGCGAACACGCCCATGCTGTCGGTGGATTCGGCCAGCGCGGCGACCGCGTCCCAGTCCGGCTGCAGCGCACGCAGCGCGGCCTCGTCAGCCACCTGCACCACCCACCAGCTGCGGCCGCCCTGCATGCGTGCCGGCGGCAGCTCACCCCGCGGCCAGCCCTGCAGCGCGGCCTGCAGGCGCGGATCATCGGCCTGCGTGGTTTCGGCCAGCTGCGCGCGCGGGGTGCGGATGGCGATGCGCTGTCCGGCGCCTTCGCCGATCACCTGCAGCGGCAGCAGCCCGGCGATGCCGTCCTGCACCAGCACGCCCTCCACCGGCGCGGCCAGGCCGGCCTGCAGCACGGCGTGGGCGGTGCCGACGCTGGGATGGCCGGCGAAGGGGACCTCCTTCTGCGGGCTGAACATGCGCAGACGGTAGCTGCTGCCAGCGGTCTGCGGCGCGAACACGAAGGTGGTTTCCGGCAGCCGGGTCCAGCGCGCAATGGCCTGCATGGCAGTGTCGTCCAGGCCCTCGGCATCGAGCACCACGGCCAGCGGATTGCCGGCGCCGGCGTGCGGCGAGAACACATCCAGTTGCAGGAAACGGCGTGCGGACATCAGGGAAAACTCCAGGAAATGGGGAAATGGTAGCGCGGGGCCATGCCCCGCGAGCGCGCAGCGCGGCAAGGCCGCCGGGCATGGCCCGGCGCTACCAGCGGATCTGGCCGTCGATCACCGGCTGCACCTGGCCGCCGATCCACACCGTGCCTTCGGCATCGACGCGGACATGGACATGGCCGTCGCGGCCGACTTCGCGGCCCTGGCTGGCCACGTAAGCACCCGCGCCGCCGGGCAGGGCGCCACGTTCGCGCAGCCAGGCGCCGATCAGCGCATTGGCGCTGCCGGTCACCGGGTCCTCGGGCACATTCACCGCATCGCCCGGGCAGAACGCGCGCACCACGCGGCTGTGTCCCGCAGCGGGTTCATCGGCGAACACCGCCACGCCGGTCGCGCCGGTGGCGTTGGTCCAGTCGCGCAGGGCGGCCATGTCCGGGGCCAGGCCGCGCACGGCGGCGGCATCGCGCAGCGGCAGCAGCCACCAGCGCGGGCCGTTGTCCCACAGCTCGGGGGCATGGCCGTCGGCGGCCAGGGCCAGCAGCGGTTCCGGTACCTGACCAGGGGCGGTGGGCAGGTGGCGGGCCGGCGGGCTGGCCAGTTCGATGGTCGGCGCGTCGGCCGGGCCGCTCACCCGCACCGGCAGCAGGCCGGCGGCGCATTGCTGGACCAGGGCGCCGCCGTCCCCCGGCGTGGCCAGGCCGCAGGTGACCGCCGCCCAGGCCGCGCCGACACTGGGGTGGCCGGCGAACGGCAGCTCGCTGCCCGGGGTGAAGATGCGGATGTGGTAGTCGGCACCGGCGGCGCTGGGCTGCAGGAAGAACACCGTCTCGGACAGGTTCAGCCAGGCCGCCAGCGCCTGCATGCGCCCGGCGGACAGCCCGTCGGCGCCCAGCACTACGCCCAGCGGGTTGCCGCTGCCGGGCTGGTGGGCGAAGACATCAAGCTGCAGGTAGCGGAAGGCGGCCATCGGCGGGTCCATTGGGCTTAGAATCGAAGGTTCCGCCCCCTCGGGCGGCTCCCCCACATTACACATAGCCTATCCATGTCAGCTTCCCCCCTTGTCGATCGTTGGATCGTACTGAAGTTCGGCGGCACCTCGGTGTCGCGTCGCCACCGCTGGGACACGATCGGGAAGCTGGCGAAAAAACGCGCGGAAGAGACCGGCTCGCGCGTGCTGGTGGTGGTCTCGGCGCTGTCCGGGGTCACCAACGAACTGACCGCGATCGCCGATGGCGCACCGGACAGCCGCGACCGCGTGGCCGCCCTGGTCGAACGCCATGAGGGCTTCCTGGTCGAGCTCGGCCTGGGCCGCGAGGTGCTGGGCGAACGCCTGGCCGCCCTGCAGGGCCTGCTGGATGACCCGCGCGCAACCACCCGCCCGCTGGAATGGCAGGCCGAAGTGCTGGGCCAGGGCGAACTGCTGTCCTCGACCCTGGGTGCGGCCTACCTGCACGCCTCGGGCCTGGACATGGGCTGGATGGATGCCCGCCAGTGGCTGGACGCAATGCCGCCGCAGCCGAACCAGAGCGAGTGGTCGCAGCGCCTGTCGGTGAACTGCCAGTGGCGCGCCGACGCGGACTGGATGCAGCGCTTCCGCGCGCAGCCGACCCGCCTGCTGATCACCCAGGGCTTCATTTCCCGCCATGCCGACGGCGGTACCGCCATCCTCGGCCGCGGTGGTTCGGACACCTCGGCGGCGTACTTCGGTGCGCTGCTGGGCGCCAGCCGCGTGGAAATCTGGACCGACGTGCCGGGCATGTTCAGCGCCAACCCCAAGGACGTGCCCGACGCGCGCCTGCTGACCCGCCTGGACTATTACGAAGCGCAGGAAATCGCCACCACCGGCGCCAAGGTGCTGCACCCGCGCTCGATCAAGCCCTGCCGCGACGCCGGCGTGCCGATGGCCATCCTCGATACCGAGCGCCCGGAACTGCCGGGCACCAGCATCGATGGCAATGCCGCGCCGGTGCCGGGGGTGAAGGCGATCAGCCGCCGCAACGGCATCGTGCTGGTGTCGATGGAAGGCATCGGCATGTGGCAGCAGGTCGGCTTCCTGGCCGATGTGTTCGGCCTGTTCAAGAAGCACGGGCTGTCGGTGGACCTGATCGGTTCGGCCGAAACCAACGTCACCGTGTCGCTGGATCCGTCCGAGAATCTGGTCAACACCGATGTGCTGGCCGCGCTGTCGGCTGACCTGTCGCAGATCTGCAAGGTCAAGGTGATCGTGCCGTGCGCGGCCATCACCCTGGTCGGCCGTGGCATGCGTTCGCTGCTGCACAAGCTGTCGGACGTGTGGGCCACCTTCGGCCGCGAGCGCGTGCACATGATCTCGCAGTCGTCCAACGACCTGAACCTGACCTTCGTCATCGATGAAGCCGATGCCGATGGCCTGCTGCCGATCCTGCATGCCGAGCTGATCGACAGCGGTGCGATGCCGGTGGAAGAGACCGAAGTATTCGGCCCGCGCTGGCGCGAGATCGCCGGCACCGTGCGCCCGCGCGGCACGCCGTGGTGGCGTGGCCAGCGTGCGCACCTGCTGCAGCTGGCCGACGCCGGCACGCCGCGCTACGTCTACCACCTGCCCACCGTGCGTGCCCGCGCCCGTGCGCTGGCCGCGGTCAAGCCGATCGACCAGCGCTACTACGCGATCAAGGCCAACAGCCACCCGGCCATCCTGCAGCTGCTGGAAGCCGAAGGCTTCGGCCTGGAATGCGTTTCGTACGGTGAGCTGAAGCACGTGTTCCAGCACCTGCCGGAACTGTCGCCCAAGCGCGTGCTGTTCACCCCCAGCTTCTGCCCGCGCGAAGAGTACGAAGCCGGCTTCGCGCTCGGCGTCACCGTCACCGTGGACAACCTGGAAGCGCTGCAGCGCTGGCCGGACCTGTTCCGCAACCGCGAAATCTGGCTGCGCGTGGACCTGGGCCGTGGCGAAGGCCACCATGCCAAGGTCCGCACCGGCGGCAAGGATTCCAAGTTCGGCCTGCCGATGGCGCGCGTGGACGAGTTCGTGCGCACCGCCACCGATCTGGGCACCCGCGTGGTCGGCCTGCATGCGCACCTGGGCAGCGGCGTGGAAACCGCGCAGCACTGGCGCCTGATGTGCGATGAGCTGGCCGGTTTCGCCCGCCGCATCGGCAGCGTGCAGACCATCGACATCGGCGGTGGCCTGCCGATTCCGTACAGCGAGGAAGACGAGCCGTTCGACCTGGACGCCTGGGCCGAGGGCCTGGCCGAGGTCAAGGCGCTGCACCCGGCGTTCCGCCTGGCGATCGAGCCGGGCCGCTACCTGGTGGCCGAATCGGGCGTGCTGCTGACCCATGCCACCCAGGTGGTGGAAAAGGACGGCGTGCGCCGCGTCGGCCTGGATGCCGGCATGAACACGCTGATGCGCCCGGCCCTGTACGACGCCTGGCACGATATCGAGAACCTCAGTCGCCAGGGCGGTTATGCCGAAGCGGCGTTCGATGTGGTCGGCCCGATCTGCGAGTCCAGCGATGTGTTCGGCAAGCGCCGCAAGCTGCCGGTGTCGACCGCGCCGGACGACGTGATGCTGATCGCCGACGCCGGTGCCTACGGCTATGTGATGGCCAACACCTACAACCAGCGGGCGATGCCGCGCGAAGACGTGATCGAGTGATCGCTGCCCTCCGCACCCTGCACCCGCCCACCGACACGTCCTGCGCCTTCGCGCGGGGCGTGCCTGACCGCGCTTGAACTGGATCCACCATGACTGCTTTCGATAAACACCAGGTTTCCCGCTTCCGCTTCGTCCGCTGCGAATTCGCCGCGGATACCGGCGTGGCCAAGCTGGTCTACGCCTTCGACGACGGCCCGGAGATGGTGGAAACCATCACCGTGCCCGGCGCCCCGTTCGTGCTGGACGAGGCGCGCGCGGGCGCGGTGCAGCGTGCGCTGCAGCTGCTGCACCTGATCGCCGGTGTCAGCTACTACAAGGCGGGCGTGCCGGAAACGGTCAGCATCGACAGCTATGCCATCGATGCCGAGACCGCGGCGCTGGTGGAAACGGTCTACCTCAACGGCCTGGGCGAATTCGCCTACCGCAACGGCCTGAACCTGCGCGGGCGTTTCCGCCTGCCGGTGCAGGGCGACGCGGTGCAGGCGCCGGTGCTGGGCCTGCAGCCGCATGCGCTGGTGGCCATCGGCGGCGGCAAGGATTCGCTGGTCAGCATCGAAGCGCTGCGCCGTGCCGGCGTGGACGAGACGGTGACCTGGATCGGCGGTTCGCAGCTGATCCGCGCCTGTGCCGAGCGCACCGGCCTGCCGACCCTGAACCTGGGCCGCGCGCTGGCGCCGGAGCTGTTCGAGCTGAACCGCCAGGGCGCGTGGAACGGGCATATCCCGGTGACCGCGGTGAACTCGGCGATCATGGTGCTGGCCGCGCTGCTGCAGGGCGTGGACCAGGTGGTGTTCTCCAACGAGCGTTCGGCCAGCTACGGAAGCCAGATTCCAGGCACTGGCGAAGTGAACCACCAGTGGTCCAAGGGCTGGGCGTTCGAGCAGGCCTTCGGCAACCACGTGCAGAAGCAGGTGGCCGCCGATCTGCAGTACTACTCGCTGCTGCGCCCGATGTCGGAGCTGGCGGTGGCCCGCCAGTTCGCCAAGAGCGATTTCTACGACGCGCATTTCTCCAGCTGCAACCGCAACTTCCACATCCTTGGCGAGCGCCCGGTGAACCGCTGGTGCGGCGTCTGCCCGAAGTGCCACTTCGTGTTCCTGGCGCTGGCCCCGTTCATGCCCAAGACCCGCCTGGTGCGCATCTTCGGTCGCAACCTGCTGGACGACGCCGGCCAGGCCGGT
Source organism: Stenotrophomonas sp. SAU14A_NAIMI4_5 (assembly GCF_003086795.1). Taxonomy (NCBI): domain Bacteria; kingdom Pseudomonadati; phylum Pseudomonadota; class Gammaproteobacteria; order Lysobacterales; family Lysobacteraceae; genus Stenotrophomonas; species Stenotrophomonas sp. SAU14A_NAIMI4_5. The sequence continues at coordinate 1,236,415 of NZ_CP026003.1, forward strand.
GGCTTCGATGCGCTGCTGGAATTCCAGGACCACAAGCCGTTCGAGTGCGTGGGTGAAGGCCGCGAATCGCGCGCGGCGATGGCCACGCTGGCGCAGCGCCCGGAATGGAAGGAAGACGTGCTGGTGAAGCGCTTCTGCAACGAGATCCAGCCGCAGCTGGGTGCCGCTGAACTGGAACTGGCGCCGCTGCTGCAGCTGCAGGGCGAGCACCGCATTCCGACCGCGCTGTGGGAACGTGTGCGTGAAGATTTCACAGCTTGAAGGAAAGCGCGTTGCGCTGTGGGGCTGGGGACGTGAGGGCCGCGCGGCGTTTGCCGTGCTGCGCGCGCGCCTGCCCGCGCTGGCCCTGAGCCTGTTCTGCCCGGCCGCCGAGGCCGAGGCGGCGCGTACCGAAGCGCAGGGTCAGCTGGACGTGCGTGGCGAGCCCACTGCCGAGGCGCTGGCCGCGTTCGACGTGGTCATCAAATCGCCCGGCATCAGCCCCTACCAGCCGATCGCGCTGGCGGCGGCAGGGCAGGGCACGGCCTTCATCGGCGGCACCGCCCTGTGGTTTGCCGAGCACGCGGCTGAAGATGGCATCGTGCACGACACCGTGTGCGTGACCGGCACCAAGGGCAAGAGCACCACCACCGCGCTGGTGGCGCACCTGCTGCGCGCCGCCGGCCACCGCACCGGGCTGGTCGGCAACATCGGCCTGCCGCTGCTGGAAGTGCTGGACCCGCAGCCCGCGCCCGACTACTGGGCGGTGGAGCTGTCCAGCTACCAGACCGGCGAAGTGGCGCGCAGTGGCGCCCGCCCGCAGGTGGCGGTGGTGCTGAACCTGTTCCCCGAACACCTGGACTGGCACGGCAGCGAGCAGCGCTACATCGAGGACAAGCTGCGGCTGGTGACCGAGGCCGCGCCGCGCATCGCCGTGCTCAACGCCGCCGATCCGCACCTGGCCGCGCTCTCGTTGCCGGACAGCGAAGTAGTCTGGTTCAACCAGCCGCAGGGCTGGCACATGCGCGGCGATATCGTGCACCGTGGCGAACAGCCCGTATTCGATACCCGCAACACGCCGCTGCCGGGCCGCCACAACCGCGGCAACCTGTGCGCGGTGCTGGCCGCGCTGGAAGCGCTGGGCCTGGATGCCGTGGCATTGGCGCCGGCGGTGCAGGATTTCCGTCCGCTGCCCAACCGCCTGCAGCGCATCGGCGAAGCCGATGGCCTGACCTACGTCAACGATTCGATCAGCACCACGCCGCATGCCAGCCTGGCCGCGCTGGAATGTTTTGCCGGCCAGCGCATCGCGCTGCTGGTGGGCGGGCACGACCGTGGCCTGGACTGGACCGATTTCATGCAGCACATGGCGCACGACGTGCCGCCGGTGGAGATCGTGACGATGGGCAGCAACGGCCCGCGCATCCACGCGATGCTGCAGCCGCTGGCCGATGCCGGCCGCTTCGGCCTGCACGCGGCCGGCGACCTGCCCGAGGCGATGGCGCTGGCACGCGCTGCGCTGGGTGCGCAGGGCGGGGTGGTGCTGCTGTCGCCGGGCGCGCCGAGTTTCGGTGCCTACCGCGATTATGTGGCCCGCGGCCGCCATTTCGCCGAACTGGCCGGGTTCGAGCCGGATAGCATCAGCGCGATTCCGGGTCTGGGCATCGGGTAAGGGGTCGGCCTCGATCCACGGTAGTGCCGGCCGCTGGCCGGCAACCCGGGCACCGGGTCCACGCATGGCGTGGCTCTACTGCAGGTGAGCGTTACCATCGGCGCATTCCCGGACGGATTCGAGACGCCCGATGTGCACCTTCATCACCCTGTTCCTGCCCACCTCGTTTGCGCACGTTGAAGCCGCCGCGATCTTCACCCGCAGCGGCCGGCGCCTGTTCGCGCAGGATTCGCCGAGCCTGCAGGCCGCGGTCGGGCCCGGCTGGCAGCCGTGGCTGAGCGCCGCGCACTGCGATTGCGGCACCGCGCTGGCGTCGGTGCGGGCCAAGCCGGAATGGAAGGGCGATGCCGCGCGCTGGCGGAAGAAGGGCTGGAGCGAGGCGAAGATCGCCCGCGCGCTGGCCGAGCAGTTGGCGCGGCATGCGCAGGATCAGCAGCTGCGTCGCGATGAAGCGCTGGGCGACGCCGGGCAGTGGTTGCAGCGCATCGATGCCCTGCTGCAGTCCGGGGCCGCGCGCATTGGCCTGCTGGTACGCGACTACGATGGCGCGGTGGATGCCCGGCAGCCGGCGCCGCCGGAACGTCATTGGTCGCGGGGCCAGTTGGATGCAGCGGATCTGCTGGCGCTCGCGCCGGGCACGTTGCATTGGATCGAGCGCGGTTGAGCCCGGGAAGCCAGCGGGGTCGGATCCCTTTCCGCAGGAAAGGACTCTGACCCCCCATCCACGCGTGGCGTGGCTCTACTCGATGAACGCGTAATCACCATCAATCAGCTGCTGCAGGTACGCATCGAAGCTGGGCGCGATGACTGCATAGCTGTCCGGATCATGCAGGTAGCGCACCACCTGGCCGACGGTGCCGCCCGGTGCCGGGTCGAAATCCAGGTAGAGCATCGAGGTGCCGCCGTTGTTCATGCAGTGCGAGAAGCACAGGCGGCGGTCCATCGGCAGATCGGCGTCGATGCCGTCGCCAAGGATCTCCGGCTCGTCGTCCAGCCATTCCTCGTAGATGGACCGAATGCTGTCGTCCCACTGCTGCTGGTCTTCGAAGATCTGCGCGACCGAGCGCAGGTAGTAGGGGTAGCCGCCGTCCTCGACATCCGAACCCAGCATGTAGACCACGACCTCGCCACCGGGATATTCGCGGAAATGCGTGCCATCCACCCGCGACAGCAACGCCAGCAGGCTCTCGGGTACCAGCGGCCACTGCGCGCGTAGGCGCTGCAGATCTTCGGCACTGGCGCCCTGGACATGTGCCCATTGCGCTGCGTCCTCGGCCGGCAGGCGCGGGACAAGGCCAGACAGAAAGCGATCAACAAGGTTCATGTAGAAGGGGACGGAGGGGATCAGGTCGTATCCAACCACACCTGCGTCACGTCGCCAATGCAGAATGCGACCCGGGAGGGCGTTCTGCGACTTAATCCCCTCCGTCCCCTTTTCAGTGGAGCAGGCGCATGAACCGATGGCGTTGTGGTGTGGCGATGGTGCTGGGGCTGGCGGCGATGCCGGTCTGGGCGGCGATGAAGACCCAGCCGGTGGAATGGAAGCACGAGGGCACGACCTTCAGTGGCGTGCTGGTCTATGACGACAGCGACAACGACAAGCGCCCGGGCCTGGTGATGGTGCCCAACTGGAAGGGCGTGAACGAGTCCGCCATCGAGAAGGCCAAGCAGCTGGCCGGCGACGACTACGTGGTGCTGGTGGCCGATGTGTACGGCAAGGGCGTGCGGCCGAAGACCGATGCCGAGGCGGGTCCGGTGGCGACCAAGCTGCGAAACGACCGGCCGCTGCTGCGTGCGCGCGCGCTGGAAGCGGTGAACGTGCTCAAGGCCCAGGCCGGCAAGGCACCGCTGGATGCCAGCCGGATCGGTGCGGTGGGCTTCTGCTTCGGCGGCACCACGGTGCTGGAACTGGCCCGCGCCGGTGCGCCGCTGGCGGGTGTGGTCAGCCTGCACGGCGGGCTGGGCTCGCCGCTGCCTGCACAGGCCGGTGGCAGCCATCCCTCGGTGCTGGTGCTCAACGGCGCCGACGACAAGAGTGTGACCGCCGAGGACATCGGCAGCTTCCAGAAGGAAATGGACGCGGCCAAGGTGGATTGGGAATTCACCAACTACAGCGGCGCGGTGCACTGCTTCGCCGAGCGCGATGCCAACAGCCCGCCGGGCTGCCAGTACAACGAACGCGCGGCCAAGCGCGCGTGGAAGGCGCTGGATGAGTTCTTCGAGGAGCGGTTCGAGAAACGTTGAAAAGGTGTGCCGACCAACGGTCGGCACCCACCGATGTTTCAGTGCCGACCAACGGTCGGCACCCACAGGAAGAGGTAGGTGCCGACCGTTGGTCGGCACACCTTCACCGGTCAGTGCGAGCGCTGCACCGCGTAACGGGCCAGGCCGCGCAGGGCCGCCACGGCATCGTTGTCGCCCAGGCCGTCGAGCGCGCGTTCGGCGGCTTCGGCGTATTCCTCGGCACGGCGGCGGCTGTAATCCAGGCCGCCGGTGGCGCGGATGGCGGCCAGCACTTCCGGCATGGCCGAGGCGTCGCCGTCCTGCACGATGCTGCGCAGGCGCTCGCGGGTGGCATCGTCCGAATGGGCCATGGCGTGGATCAGCGGCAGGGTCGCCTTGCCTTCGGCCAGGTCGTCGCCCAGGTTCTTGCCCAGTTCCTCGGCGTTGGCCGAGTAATCCAGCACGTCATCGGCAATCTGGAAGGCGTAGCCCAGGTGCATGCCGTAGTCGTACAGGGCCTGCTGGGTGGCTTCGTCCACGCCGCTGGCCAGCGCGCCCAGGCGGGTGCCGGCAGCGAACAGCACGGCGGTCTTGCGCTCGATCACGCGCAGGTAGGCCGCTTCGTCGGTGTCCGGGTTGTGCACGTGCAGCAGCTGCAGCACTTCGCCTTCGGCGATGCGGTTGGTGGTGTCAGCCAGGATCCGCATGACCGGCATGCGGTCCAGTTCCACCATCAGCTGGAAGCTGCGCGAATACAGGAAGTCGCCCACCAGCACGCTCGGCGCGTTGCCCCACAGGGCATTGGCGGTGCTGCGGCCGCGTCGCAGGCTGGATTCGTCCACCACGTCGTCATGCAGCAGGGTCGAGGTGTGGATGAACTCGATGATCGCCGCCAGCTGGTGGTGCTCCGGGCCGGCCTGGCCGACCGCGTGGCCGGCCAGCATGACCAGCATCGGGCGCAGGCGCTTGCCGCCGGCGGAAATGATGTGGTCGGCGATCTGGTTGATCAGTACGACGTCCGAGGACAGCCGGTCCCGGATCAGGGCATCGACGGCGGCCATGTCGGCCGCAGCAAGCGACTGGATCTGGGGCAGGCCCAGGGCGGGACGGGTGTCTTCGGTGATGGTCATGCGATCAGGCTTTCAGGCTCACCACCAATTATAGGGTCTGGCCGTGAAATCGGGCGGAAACCGGCACGACCGGCCATTTCGCACGCCGTTGGCCGGACCCGCGGCGTGAATACGTATGCAGGCAGCGCCATGGTCCGGAAGCCACCGCTAAGCTTGCGGTTGTTGGTTTTCGGCCCGCTTCCGGTGGGTCCCGCATGCCCGGAGGGGGGCTGTCGATGTCGCACAATCCATGGTGGCGCGGAGCCGTCATCTACCAGATCTACCCGCGCAGCTACCTCGACGCCAGCGGCGACGGGGTGGGCGACCTGCCGGGCATCATCCAGCGCCTGGACCACATCGCGGCGCTGGGCGCCGATGCGATCTGGATCTCGCCGTTCTTCAAGTCGCCGATGGCCGATTTCGGCTATGACATCGCCGATTACCGCGATGTCGACCCGCTGTTCGGCAGCCTGGAGGACTTCGACCGCCTGCTGGCCAAGGCGCATGGCCTGGGCCTGAAGGTGATGATCGACCAGGTGCTCAGCCACACCTCGCTGGAGCATGCCTGGTTCCGCGAGAGCCGCCAGGACCGCACCAACCCCAAGGCCGACTGGTACGTGTGGGCCGACCCGCGCGAGGACGGCACCCCGCCCAACAACTGGCTGTCGCTGTTCGGTGGCGGCGCCTGGCAGTGGGAACCGCGCCGCGAGCAGTACTACCTGCACAACTTCCTGGTCGACCAGCCGGATCTGAACTTCCATAACCCGGACGTGCAGCAGGCCACGCTGGACAACGTGCGGTTCTGGCTGGACCGCGGCGTGGACGGCTTCCGCCTGGACGCCATCAACTTCTGCTTCCACGACGCGCAGCTGCGCGACAACCCGCCCAAGCCGGCGGACAAGCGCGTGGGCCGCGGCTTCAGCCCGGACAACCCGTACGCCTACCAGTACCACTACTACAACAACACCCAGCCGGAAAACCTGCCGTTCCTGGAGCAGCTGCGTGCGCTGCTGGACGAGTACCCGGGCGCGGTGAGCCTGGGCGAGATTTCCTCGGAGGACTCGCTGGCCACCACCGCCGAGTACACCCAGGACGGCCGCCTGCACATGGGCTACAGCTTCGAGCTGCTGGTGGACGACTACAGCGCGGCCTACATCCGCGATACGGTCTCGCGCCTGGAAGCGGTGATGACCGAGGGTTGGCCGTGCTGGGCGGTGTCCAACCATGACGTGGAGCGGGCCGTGAGCCGCTGGGGCGGCCGCCCGTCCGACCCGCGCCTGGCCCGCATGCTGGTGGCGATGCTGTGCAGCCTGCGCGGTTCGGTCTGCCTGTACCAGGGCGAGGAGCTGGGCCTGGCCGAGGCCGAGGTGGCCTTCGAGGACCTGCAGGACCCCTACGGCATCACCTTCTGGCCGAACTTCAAGGGCCGCGACGGCTGCCGCACGCCGCTGCCGTGGACCGACGCCCCGCTGGCCGGCTTCACCACCGGCAAGCCCTGGCTGCCGATCCCGGCCGAGCACCGGGCGGCGGCGGTGGCGGTGCAGGACGCCGACCCGGGTTCGGTCCTGGCGGCCTTCCGGGCCTTCCTGGCCTGGCGGCGGACCCAGCCGACCCTGCAGCACGGGGACATCCGTTTCCTGGACAGTGCCGAGCCAGTGCTGCTGTTCGAGCGTATGCTTGCAGATGAAACCCTCCTGCTGGCCTTCAACCTGTCGGCCGAGGCGGTCAGCCATCCGCTGCCGGCCGGTACCTGGCAGCAGCTGGACGTGCCGGGCCCGGATGCGGGCACGGTCGAGGGCACTGAACTGCGGCTGCCGCCGCGCGCGGTGTATTGCGCACGACGCAGCTGACCGATTTCTCCGGTGGCGGTACTTGCGGGGACGGGGCCGAAGCGCCCCGTCCCTTTTTTGTGGGTGGCCGATGGCCGTCACTTTCCAACTATTGGAATGGAATCGGCCGGGGTGGGCGTGGACACTGGTGGCCCCCTCCGTGGTGGACCTCCGATGCGTTTCTTTACTTCCCTGATGCGGGTGTTGTTGCTGGCAGCGGCACTTTCGGCTGCCCACCCTCTCTCCGCTACGCCCATCATGATCGTGGGCCCCGCGCTGGAGGATGCCTTCGAGGGTTCGGACGTGGTGCCTGGCTTGAAGCAGTTGCTCGGACCGGAGTACGCGGCATTCCGGCGCAACTTCGATGAGTCGGCGGTGTCGGTGCCGCTCAAGAGTGGTGGCTTGATGCTGGTCGGATGGCGGCTGGGCTTTCCTGATTCCTACGGAGCTGTGGTGGTCCTGCACCCAGACGGAAGCCTGGACGCGGCTTACTACAATGCGGGCGAGCGTGCTCCGCGTTACTTCTCGAATTCAGCCCAGCCTCACCACCGGGCGCTGCGGGCCTGGGCCAGGCAATACGTTGGCGATACGCCGCAGGCCTTTCCGGACGGTTGGGATTCGCAAGTTGCTGTGGATCTTCCCAGCGAAGAAGACCAGGCGGCCATGCGCGCCGTTGCCGCTGCGATCTGGTCGCCGCCCCTGGCGCAGGGCTGGAACATGAACACCGAGGTGGGCCGCGTCCTTGGTGAGACAACCAAGTACATCATGGACTGCTCTGCTGCCTTCAGCCTCGTGCCAAAGCCGGTGGGTTGGGTGCCCGGCTGGGCGTATGTCGCAACGAAGTCAGTCCAGATCGTCGCCTATGTTACGGGGGCCTCGGCGCATCGGGTCTATCGAACCTGTGTCATCGGCACCGCCAGCCGCCAGCGGCCTTTCATCGAGCTGGCGTCTGCCGAGATCTGAGCGACGGGTGCCGCTTCCATGTGGGAACTGCTGGGCGAGATCGCTTCCCTTGCTCTGAACCATGTTGGTCACGCGCTTGGTCGATTCAGTGGGCGCATCCTGCTGGTGCTGATGCTGGTCATCGCGATCGGCTGCGCGCTGATGGTCTCATGATCTCCTTCTGAGTGAATCCATGCATGGCGTGGATCCACGGAATCCACGCATGGCGTGGATCTACTGGAATCCATGCATGGCGTGGATCTACGGAATCCGCGCATGGCGTGGATCTACGGGAGGACGTTGGCCGTGGTGGGGGCGGACCGTTGATCTGTGCGATGTCGCGCAGAAGATCGACGTCGCCAAGCATGGCGCAGCGTGGCGCGTTGGATGCCGTCGAACGGCCGTGTGCATCCTGCCGATGTGAAGTCCATCGCGGTCCTCGTCAGTCGGCCTCGCATTTGCAACAAGTCCGATGGCCTCGCGGCGGGTCGACAGCAAATACTCGGGCCTCCTCAATCGATGGACAGGAGAACCCGATGAAGTTCACTTCGGTTTTTGCAGCAGCAGCCGTCGCATGCATCGTCTTCGCAGAAACGGCAACGGCGCAGACATCGCCGCCCGACAGCCAGCAGCAGACCTGTCAGACCGCGTGGTATCAGTCTGAGGCTTCCCGCAGCTGTTCGCTCAACTACATGTTTTCGTTCCCGCCGGACTTCTGCAAGGTCAGTGCGGACTGCGTCCGCGCGGACGGCAGCAGGCAGGGGAACGTAGAGCAGACACGGCTGCAGAACGTCCCGTCGCTCCGCAACTGCGACGGTCGTCTGGGCTTCAACTGCTGAGGTCTGGCGCGAGCGATGTCGAACGGGCCAAAAGAAAACCCGCTGCCTGCGCAGCGGGTTTCCGGTCCTGCTCCCCGTGTTGCGTCGCCGGGCATGGCCCGGCGCTACCGGTGGGTTGCCGGCCAGCGGCCGGCACTACCGATCGTGGTTAGAACTTGTAGTTCACGCCCAGCACGTAGGTGCGGCCCCACTCGATGTATTCCAGCGGGCGGTCCTTGGTGCCGGCGTAGGTGCGGTACGGCTCGTTGGTCAGGTTGCTTCCCTGCAGCAGCAGGGTCAGGCCACGCATGGCGCTGCTGTCGCTGAAGGTGTAGCTGATCTGCGCATCGGTCACGTTCTCGCCCACCACGTAACGCAGCGTGCGGTTGCCGTTGAAGTTGCCGATCTCACCGATGAAGTCCGAACGACGGCGCTGGCTCACGCGTGCTTCGAAACCATTGCGCTCGAAGTAGGCGGTGAAGTTGTACACGCGGTCGGACAGGCCGGGCAGGCTGATCGGATCCGAACCCACGCTGGAGGCGCTTTCCGGGTCGAGGATCTTGATGTCGCTCTTGTTGAAGGTGGCGCTGGCCTGCACGCCGAAGCCACGCAGGCTCTCGGTCAGCATGTCCAGCGGGAACGATGCGGTCAGTTCCAGGCCCTTCAGCGTGCCGCCCTTGCCGTTTTCCGGGGTGGAGAACGTACCGGTGGTCAGCACCGGCACGGTCATGCCCGGCGGCGGCACGTAGCTGCCCAGCAGGTCGGTGAAGTCGTAGTCGTCCACCGACTGGGTGTAGACGTAGCTTTTCAGGTCCTTGTAGAAGATCGCGGCGGCCACGTAGGCCTTCTCACCGAAGTACTTCTCGTAGGACAGGTCGAGCGCGGTGGCACGCCACGGATCCAGCAGCGGGTTGCCGCCGCTGCCGCCGGGCTTGCCGGTGGCCGTATCCACGCCGAATTCCAGGCCGGCACGCATCTGGTCCACGCGCGGGCGCGCGACCTGCTTGGCCGCGGCGAAGCGCAGCGTCTGCTGGTGCGGGAACATGAAGGCCAGGTTCAAGCTCGGCAGCCAGTCGTTGTAGGTCTTGCCGTTGGAATACGGCTGGATGTTGCTGCCGGCCGGCTGCGAGCTGTCCCAGTAGCGCGAATCCGAGCTCTGGTCGGTGTGCTGCATCTGCACGCCGATGTTGCCGCGCACGCCCACTTCACCGATGTCGGTGTTGAGGTTCAGGCGCGCCCAGGCGGTGGTGATCTTTTCCTGCACGACCCACGACTTCGGGATCAGGTAATCGAGGTTGTCGACCGGATCGAAGGTCATGTAGCGGCCGACGGCCGCCGGCACGTTCCAGGCCGGGATGTAGCCGATGCCGGCAAAGCCCAGATTGACCGGCGAATACTGCAGGTCCGAGGCGATGTTGGCATCGCCCTGTGCGCCCAGCAGGATGTTGCCTTCGGACTGGGTCTTCACCTTGCGGCGGTCGGCGTAGTTCACGCCCACATCGATGTCCGGCGCCCACGAGGCAACGGCCTCGGGCAAGGCAATCGTCGCGGCCAGCTTGGCACCCTTCAGGCGGTCTTCCACCTGCGGCACCTTGCCGTAGCCGGAGCCGTAGATGGTGTTGGTCAGGAACAGCGCATCGGGGTTGGAGTAATCCAGGCCCGGGGTGATCTGCGAGAAACCATTCGGGCGGATCTGCAGGCCGATGGTGTCCAGCTGCGGCATCGGGGTGAGCTGCAGGTTGTTTTCCAGGTTCAGCTCATCGCGCGTGGCCTTGGAGTAGTTCACATCGGCGACCAGCTTGACGCTGCCGAAGGTGAACTCGTTGTTCCAGCCGAACGCATCGATCTTGTCCTTGCGCTTGTTGTACATGCCGCGCACCAGCGGGTACACGCCGCTGGCGGTGCCACCGGTGAAGGTGCCATCGGCATTGACCTGCGGGTTGCTGATCAGCAGGCCCGGGGTATAGCCACCGTTGTAGTTGCTCAGGTTGAGCTCGAACTGGTTGGCGGTGTCGATCTGCTCGGCTTCGGTGTGGAACGCATCGAAGGTGCTGGTCCAGGCGTTGTTCGGCCGGAACTGGATGGTGGCCATCACGCCGTCGCGCTTGTTGTTGCCGGTACGGCGCAGCGCCTTGATGCCATCGGAGAAGTAGGTGCCCGCGGCCACGCCCGGACGATTGCCGTTGGTGGTCTGCTCGGTGGTCCACGGCTCGTACAGGCCGACCTGGTTTTCCTGGATCGGGTTGTCGCTGTGCGCGTAGCCGATCGAGATGCCCAGGGTTTTGTCGAAGAACTGGTCGATGTAGCTGGCGCTGAAGCGGTTGCCGAATTCATCGACGTTGGCGGCTTCGCCGAGCGAGCTCTTCTGCAGGCGGCCGCTCACCGCGATCACGCGGTCGGGGAAGCTGAGCGGACGCACGGTCTGCATGTCGATGGTGCCCGACAGGCCCTGGCCGACCAGGGCGGCGTCCGGGGTCTTGTAGACGGTCACGCCGTTGACCAGTTCCGAGGGGTACTGGTCGAACTCGACGCTGCGGTTGTCGCCGGTGCTGACCACTTCACGCCCGTTGAGCAGGGTGGTGGCGAAGTCGGGCGAAAGGCCGCGCACGCTGATGACCTGGGCACGGCCGGCCACGCGCTGGGCGGCCAGGCCGGGCAGGCGGCCCAGCGATTCGGCGATGCTGACGTCGGGCAGCTTGCCGATGTCTTCGGCCGAGATCGCTTCGACCACCGACGTGGCGTCCTGCTTGATCGCGATGGCGTTCTCGATGCCGCGGCGGATGCCGGTGACCTGCACGGTGTCCAGGTTGGTGGCGGACGTACCGGTGGTGGCGGTTTCAGTGGACTGCGTGGACTGTGCCGATGCCAGCGACGGCACCAGTACAACGGCCAGCGCCAGACTCAGCGCGGTGCGCTTGTGGTTCAACATTTTCCCCTCCCAGGCAATGTTGTAGAGCATCTTGTGGTCGTCCCGGCGGTGCCGTGGACGTGCGACGCGGTGGCCGCTGTCGTCGCCGCTATGGTAGGCAGCGGCTTCTCCGCGGGAATCACCCTGCATACGTATTCAATGGCTTTCACAGCGTTGTAATCGATTCCAGTGCCCGGATCCCGGTGGCGCCTGCCGCTGGCCGGCAACCACGTGATGCGGATGGATGCCGGCCAGCGGCCGGCACTACCGTTCCAATCAGAGCGGGGTGAACCGGATCGCCTGGCCACCGCCCGGTGCCAGCACCAGGGTCAGTGCATCGGCGCTGGTCACCTCGCGCGTCTCGCGCTTGAACGCGAACGGATTGCTGCGGAAATCCGCGCCTTCGCCATCGCGGTAGATCTCGGCGCGATAGCGCACGCCCGGTTCCAGGAAGCCCAGCGACACCGGCAGCACGCGGCCGTGCTCATCGGTGATGCTGCCCAGGAACCAGTCGCGGCTGTTGCGGTCGCGTCGCACGATGGTCACGTAGTCGCCCACTTCGCCATCGAGCACGCGGCTCTGTTCCCAGTCCACCGCCACATCCTCGATGAACCGGAACGCTTCGCGGTGCTGCAGGTAATGCTCGGGCAGGTCGGCGGCCATCTGGATCGGGCTGTACAGCACCACGTACAGCGCCAGCTGGCGGGCCAGCGTGCTGGGAATGGCCTGGCCGTGGCGGCCCTTCAGGCTGAGGATGCCGGGCGTGTAATCGAACGGCCCGGACAGCATGCGGGTGAACACCAGGTTGACCTCGTGTTCGGGCGGGTTCGGCGGCTGGCCCCAGGCGTTGTACTCCATGCCGCGCGCGCCTTCGCGCGAGATCCAGTTCGGGTAGGTGCGGCGCAGGCCGGTGTCCTTGATCGGCTCATGCGGGTTCACCGACAGGTGCCGCTGTGCGGCTTCCTGCACCACCTTCAGATGATGGCGGGCCATGAACTGGCCGTCGTGCCACTCGCGCCACAGCGGGCCGCCGGCCGGATTGCGGCGGTCGATCTGGCCGTCATCGCAGACGTAGCCGGTCTTGAACTGGTCAATGCCCAGCCGCGCATACAGGTCCAGCGCGGCGCCCAGCTGGTCCTCGTAATGCTCGATGGCGCAGCCGGTTTCGTGGTGGCCGATCAGGTGCACGCCCTTCTTCAGGCCGTAGGCGGACAGCGCCTCGATATCGAAATCGGGCGTGGCGCGGGTGAAATCGAAGTCGTAACCGTTGCCTACCCACATGCCGTCCCAGCCGGGATTCCAGCCTTCCACCAGCACGCCGCGGAAGCCGTGGGCAGCGGCGAAGTCGATCACCTTCTTCGTCTTGGCGGTGGTGGCGGCATGCTTCGGGCCGGTCGCCCAGCTTTCGTTGTCCAGGTGCATCGACCACCACACGCCCAGATACTTGGCCGGCTTCACCCAGCTCACGTCGCCCAGCGCATTGGGCTCGTTGAGGTTGAGGATCAGGTCCGACTCGACCAGGCCGCCGGCGTGGTCGGCGATCTGCAGGGTGCGCCACGGCGTGGCGAAGGGCAGGGCGCGGCGCACCTTCCAGCCTTCGGCCGAGGGCGAAAGCTGCGCGCGCAGGCGCTGGCCCTCGGTGCGGCGCAGCCACATGCCGGCGTAGTCCACCAGCGCTGCCTCGTGGATGGCCACGTGCAGGCCGTCGTGGCTGCGCAGGGTCATCGGCGTGTGCACCAGCGGTACTTCGCGCAGCGGCGTGCGCTGGTACAGGTATTCGTAGTGGATCGGTTCGCCGGCCGGAATCCACCAGGCGGTCGAGTCGGGCGCGATGGCGAACTCGGTCAGCTCGTCATCGATGATCGCCTCGCGCAGGTTGGGCTGCTCGGGGAACACATAGCGGAAGCCGAGCCCGTCGTCGTACACGCGGAACACCACGTCCAGGCGGCGCTTGCTGCCGGTGGTCTCGGCCAGCTGCACGGTCAGCTCGTTGAAGTGGTTGCGGGTGACCCGGCGCTCGCCCCAGGGCTGTTCCCAGGTGTCATCGACGCTGCGCCGCTGCTGGCCGAGCAGGGCGAAATCGCGGTCGAGGCGGCCGTCGCGCAGTTCGAAGCCGAGCTTGGAATCGGCCACCACGGGTTCGCCGAAGCGTTCGACGCGGTAGCGCGCGGTGCCACCGTCCAGCACCAGCCTGACCGTGAGCACCTTGCCCGGTGATTCAACGCTGGCGACCTGTGGCGCGGCCTGGGCAAGGGTGGCCAGGCCCAGCAGGGCCAGCCCGGACAGATGCGCGAACACCGCGCGTAGTGCAGCAGATGAAGCCGGCATTTCCCCTCCCAAGGCGCCATTGGCAGACCCGGACCATAAGCCAGCGCGGCGGCCTGTCTTCACGCAACGGCGATGAATACGTATGCAACTGGCCGCAGGCCGCAGCGCCGCGTCTACCATGGGGCCAAGGCACCTTGAGGGAGGCGCCGCGCCCGCGCACCGTCATGGTGGCGCGGACCCACAACGGTGCAGAGAGGGAGGGAGGTCGACGGGCGCAAGCCGGTCTGCCGCTTCGATGCTGAAGATCATTTGCCTGACGGCTGCCCTCGGGGCAGCGCTGGGAACGACCGCGCACGCGGCCGACCTGGAATTCAACGGCCGCCATGCGCGCGCCGAAGCCGCTGCCAAGGGCAGCTTCGTGCTGCATGCGCCCAAGGGTGAGGTGCAGGTTGCTGCCGCGCCCATGCGCAGCCAGACCGCCAGCGTGATGTTCGACGCGCTGTTCGCACTGGCCCAGCAGGAAATGGACCAGGACCGCGTCGATGCGATCCGCGATCCGTCCTTCGATGAAGGTCGCCCGGTGCCGTGCGAGTGCTTCCAGACCGGCGCGCGCTGGCCCTATGTGTGGACCCGCGATCTCAGCTTCGCCGCCGATCTGGCGCTGGCGAAGCTGGACCCGCAGCGCACCCGGCAGTCGCTGCAGTTCAAACTGTCGGCCGCGCGCGATGGCCATACCCCCGGCCTGTTCGTGGCCCAGGACACCGGCTCCGGTGGCAGCTGGCCGATCAGCAGCGACCGCGTGGTGTGGTTCCTTGCCGCGCGCCACCTGCTGGATGATCCAGCCTTCGCCGACCAGGTCTGGCAGGCGCTGCAGGGCACCCTGGCGCAGGACCGGGCAATGGTGTTCGACGCGCAGATGGGCCTGTACCGCGGCGAGACCTCGTTCCTGGACTGGCGCGAGCAGACCTACCCGGACTGGACGCGCGAGAACGTGCGCTTCATCGGCGATTCCTACGCGCTGTCCACCAACGTGCTGCACTACCAGGCCCTGCGCCTGGGCCAGCAGATGGCCGCGCAGCTGGGCGACGAGCGCAGCGAGCAGTACAAGGCCTGGGCCGATGCGCTGGCGCTGCAGATCGACGCACGCTTCTGGCGGCAGGACATGGGCCAGTACATGAGCTACATCGGCGAAGCGGCGCACCCGGTGCCCTACGCCAAGGTCGACCTGCTGGGCCTGTCGCTGGGCATCCTCGCCGACGTGCTGCCGGCCGAACGCGCGCAGCGTGCGCTGGCCGCCTACCCGATGGGGCCGGCCGGCAGCCCGGTGGTGTGGCCGCAGGAAGCGCAGCAGCCGATCTACCACAACCGCGCCATCTGGCCGTTTGTCAGCGCCTATTCGCTGCGCGCCGCGCGCAAGCTTGATGATGCCCCGCGCATCGCCGCCGAGATCCGTTCGCTGATGCAGGGCGCGGCGCTGGCTGGTTCCAACATGGAGAACTACGAACTGGTCACCCAGGCCGTGCACGTGGACGAAGGTGCGCTCAGCGGCCCGGTGGTCAATTCCGAACGCCAGCTGTGGTCGGTGGCCGGTTACCTCGCCATGGTCAGCGAAGGCGTGTTCGGCCTGCAGGACGATGGCAGCGTGCAGCCCAAGCTGCCGGCCAGCCTGGTGCCGGACCTGTTCGGAAAGCAGCGCCACATCAGCCTGGATGCCAACGGCAAGCGCTACGTGCTGGAGCGGCCGAAGCAGCTGGGCGAGGGCCTGCTGGTGGCCGGCAAGGTCAAGACCCGCGGTACCACCACCACCGTGCAGCTGGTGCCGGCCGCTGCCGCGCCGCGCGCAGCCGTGGCCAGCGCCGATGCCAATGCACGTGCACCGGCGACGCCGGCCGCGCCGCAGGCCAAACGCAGTGGCAAGGCCTGGACCGTGGCCGTGGCCGCCGACCAGGTGCTGTGGCAGGACGGCAAGGCCGTGCAGCCAGCCAAGGGCGTGGCGCGCGTGGGCGACGATGGCCTGCAGCATTGCCTGAGCCTGACCCGTCGCGAGGGCATGCTTGAATCGCTGCACAGCCCGATGCTGTGCGTGGGCCCGCAGCAGGTGCTGCGCGGTGACCGCCAGTGGCGCTTCACCACGGCCAAGGCCGGCCACGTGCGCCTGCGCCTGCAGTACAACAACCCGAACGGGCCGATCAACACCGGCGTGACCGCGGCCGTGAAGCAGTTGAACCTGCAGTGCGCGGCCCAGCCAGCGCAGCGCCAGACCGTCACCCTGCCGCACAGTGTGGCCGCGCAGGAATCCACGGCGGTCAGCTTCGCCGTGCCCAAGGGCCGTTGTACGGTCACGCTTGAGGAAGGCTTCAACATGAGCGCACTGCAGCACTTCGCGCACTACACCGGCGGCAAGGGCGGGCGCGAGGGCGTGCTCAACCAGGCCCAGGTGCAGGCGCTGAAGGTGGCACCGGTCGCGGCCGTCGAGGGCGTACGATGAGCCGTCCCGCCAAGCCGCAGCTGTCGTTCTGGCAGATCTGGAACATGTGTTTCGGCTTCCTCGGCATCCAGTTCGGGTTTGCCCTGCAGAACGCCAACGCCAGCCGCATCTTCGAAACATTGGGCGCATCGCAGGACGCGGTGCCGGGGCTGTGGATTGCCGCGCCGCTGACCGGCCTGCTGGTGCAGCCGGTGGTGGGTTATCTGTCCGATCGCACGTGGACGCGCTGGGGCCGGCGCCGCCCGTTCTTCATGATCGGTGCGGTGCTGACCACGCTGGCCCTGCTGGTGATGCCGAACTCGCCCACGCTGTGGATCGCCGCCGGCACGCTGTGGGTGCTGGATGCTTCCATCAACGTGTCGATGGAACCGTTCCGTGCCTTCGTCGGTGACCAGCTGGCGCCCCGCCAGCGTCCCACCGGCTATGCGATGCAGAGCTTCTTCATCGGCGTCGGCGCCATCGTCGCCAGCTTCCTGCCCTTCATCCTTACCCACTTCGGGGTCGGCAACACAGCGGCGCCGGGCGAAGTGCCCGATTCGGTGCGCTACGCGTTCTACTTCGGTGCGGTGGTGCTGCTGGCGGCGATCAGCTGGACGGTTTTCAGCACGCGCGAGTATTCGCCCACCGAACTTGCGTCCTTCGACGATGCCGAACCGCCGGCGCACCATGCCGGCGCCACCATCACCGGGCCCGCGCCGTGGGGCCAGGTGGCGCTTTGGCTGGGCCTGGGCGTGCTGCTGGCGGCACTGATCGCCTGGCGCCAGGGCGACAAGATGCTGTACGTGCTGGCTGGCCTGTGCGCGGGCTACGGCCTGCTGCTGGCACTGGCCCGCGCGCTGCCCGGCACGCACATGCTGGCCGCCATCGTCGGCGACCTGCGGGCGATGCCGGTGACCATGCGGCGCCTGGCCTGGGTGCAGTTCTTCTCGTGGTTCGCGCTGTTTGCCATGTGGATCTTCACCACCGCTGCGGTGGCGGGTACCCACTTCGGTTCCACCGATCCGCAGTCGGCGGCCTACAACGAAGGCGCCAACTGGGTGGGAGTGCTGTTCGGTGCCTACAACGGTTTCGCCGCGCTGGCCGCGCTGCTGATCCCGCCGATGGTGCGCGCGCTGGGCCTGCGCTGGAGCCACCTGGTCAACCTGTGGCTGGGCGGGGCAGGGCTGATCTCGATGATGTTCATCGATGATCCGCGCTGGCTGCTGCTGTCGATGGGCGGTGTCGGTTTCGCCTGGGCCTCGATCCTGTCCCTGCCGTATGCACTGCTGTCGGACAGCGTGCCGGCGGCGAAGATGGGCGTGTACATGGGCATCTTCAATTTCTTCATCGTGATCCCGCAGCTGGTCGCGGCCAGTGCGCTGGGCTTTGCCCTGCGTGCGTGGCTGGGTGACCAGCCGATCCATGTGCTGGTGCTGGGCGGCTGCAGCCTGCTCGTCGCCGGCCTGTGCGTGCTGCGGGTTCCGTCCCGTCCGGAGGTGGTGTGATGCGTGGTGTGTTGGCTGTTGCTGTTTCCCTTGCCCTGTTTGCCGGTCAGGCCGTGGCCGCGCCGCGCCCGGACTATGTCGGCACCACCGAGCCGTTCGCCAGCGATGCGGTGTACTTCGTGGTCACCGACCGCTTCGTCAACGGTGATACCTCCAACGACCACCGCGACCAGGGCGGCAAGCACCGCACCTTCGATATCCCGGTGCCGTGCCCGGACAAGGTCGACGGCAACATCGGCTACCTCGGCGGCGACTTCCGTGGCGTGCTCGACAACGCGCAGTACATCCGCAACCTCGGCTTCGGCGCGGTCTGGATCACGCCCATCGTCGACAACCCGGACGAGGCGTTCACCGGCAGCAAGCCGATCAGCTGCACCAGCACGCTGACCGACCGCGGCAAGACCGGCTACCACGGCTACTGGGGCATCAACTTCTACAAGCTCGACGAACACCTGCCGAGCAAGGATCTGGATTTCGCCGGCCTCAACAAGGGCCTGCACGATGCCGGCCTGAAGGTGGTGCTGGATATCGTCGGCAACCATGGTTCGCCGGCATGGACCATGCCCAAGCGGCAGCCGCAGTTCGGCCAGATCTTCGACAAGGACGGCACGCTGATCGCCGACCACGAGAATCTGCCGCCGCAGAAGCTGGACCCGAAGCACAACCCGCTGCACGCGTTCTACAACAACATCGGCCCGGTCGACAGCAAGGACGGTTCGATCTTCGATGGCAACCTGGCCGAGCTGTCCGATTTCAACCAGGACAACCCGGCGGTGATGGACTACCTGGTTGGGGCCTACCTGCAGTGGACCGCGCAGGGCGTGGACGCGCTGCGCATCGACACCATCGGCTGGCTGCCGCATCCGTGGTGGCACGAGTTCGTCAAGCGCATCCGTGCCGCGCATCCGGGCATGTTCATGTTTGGCGAGGCGTTCGACTACAACGCGGCCAGCATCGCCGAACACACCTGGCCGGCCAATGCCAACGTCAGTGTGCTCGACTTCCCGCTGCGTGGCGCACTGGAGCAGACCTTCGGCACCACCGGCAAGGGCTTTGAAACCCTGGCCGAACCGCTGCACCTGACCGGTGGCCCGTACGCCAACCCGTACGAGCTGATGAGCTTCTACGACAACCACGACATGCCGCGACTGCGGGCCAGCGACACCGGCTTCATCGACGCGCACAACTGGCTGTTCACCGCGCGCGGCATCCCGGTGGTCTATTACGGTTCGGAAACCGGCTTCATGCGCGGCCGCGCCGAGCACGCCGGCAACCGCGCCTACTTCGGCCAGCAGCGCGTGGATGACGCACCGCAGAGTCCGATTTTCGCGCCGCTGCAGCGCATCGCCAAGCTGCGCGAGGCGACCCCGGCCCTGCAGCGCGGCCTGCAGGTGAACGAGCGCCTGCAGGGCGACGAAGCGGTGTTCTTCCGCGTGCTGCAGCACGGCGACGTGGCGCAGACCGCGCTGGTGCTGCTGAACAAGGGCGATGCCGCGCGCAGCATCGAGGTGGATCGCTACCTGCAGCCCGGCACCTGGCGCGACGCGCTGGGCGGCGGCGAGCTGAAGGTGAAGCGCTCGCTGAAGGTAGAGGTGCCGGCGCACGGCGTGAAGGTCTTCGTGCTGGATGCACCGGTGCAGCAGCCGGCCCTGCAGGCCGAGCTGGACAAGGCCGTGGCCGACCAGCAGGCGCGCGACCAGCGGTTGAAGCGGTAGTGCCGGCCGCTGGCCGGCAACCCCCTGATTCCTGACACCTGCGGATGCCGGCCAGCGGCCGGCACTACCGGGTCAGGCCGCATCCGGCACAATGGTCACCCTCACGCGCCGCCGTACCGCCATGACCGATCTTGCCCCGCAGACCCCGATCGAAACCCTGCTGAAGGCCGCCATGGATGGAGCCGTACCGATCCGCGCCTTCATGGAAGCCTTCGTGGCCTCCGAGGTGGTGCTGCTGACCGGCAGCCTGGTCACCCCCGATGGCAGCGGCTTCGACCCGCTGCTGTTCGACAAGCAGGGCACCCTGCACGTGGCGGTCTTCACCGATCCGGCGCGGGTGGGCATCCACAGCCAGCAGGCCCCGCACCAGATCCGCTGGCTGATGCTGGACGTGCTGCGTCGCGTTCCCGGTGGCTACGGCGTGGTGGTCAACCCCGGCACCACGCTGGGCTTCGAGATCTCCGCCAGCGGCGTGGGCGAGATCCTGAAGGATTTCGCGCAGGGCTGAGCAGGATCTCCCATGGATTCGATTGATCGCACCGCCTCCCAGCATGAACGTCGGGCCGCGACCTGGCTGCTGACGGGCGTGGCTGTGTCGCTGGCGACAGGGCTGACGCTGGGCTTCGGCTTCGATATCCACGATACGCCCGCACCCCTGTTGGCATGGGTAGGCAGTTGGGGGGCGGCCTGGCATCTGTACCAGGGTGCGCGATTGAAGGGACGGCGCGCATGGCTGTGCGGTGGCCTTGCTGTGCTGGGGCCAGTGCCTGCGCTCATGGTCCATGTGTGGTTGCGCAGGGCGTAGGCACTGCTTGCCCGTTGGCTAAGGCGTTGGCGGGATCCTGAAGGATTTCGCGCAGGGCTGATACGCCCCTGGCTTCCCTGGCGTCGAGCCATGCTTGATGCTACCTCGTGGCCAGTCGCGCTCCCTTCCGGCTGGATTGAAACAATTTGCAGTGACATCGACCGGCGCCTGTGATTGTCTTGACAGATCATCTGAGCTGAGGTCCCACCATGGAATTCAGGATCGTGTCCGCCGATGCACCGGAACGACAGCAATTGGCGCAGTGGTACCACGCCGAATGGGGTCAGCACGCCGGCTTGTCGCTGGAACAGGAACTGCATCGGCTGAACGTGACGCAGGATGCCGATGGTTTTCCGCAGTTGATCGGCGCTTTCGATGATGGTCAGGTCGTTGGCGCAGTGCAGCTGAAACGCCGGGAGATGCAGGCCTTCCCGCAGTACGAGCATTGGCTGGGAAGTGTGTTCGTAGCCGACAGCCATCGGGGCCGCGGACTGGCCAGCGGACTTGTCGAGCAGGCCGTGGCGCTTGCGCTGCGGATGGGCATCTGCGACCTGTACCTGCAGACCGAAGCTCTGGATGGTGGACTGTATGCGCGACTGGGCTGGAAAGCGCTGCAGGAGACCGACAATCACAGCTTACGGGTACTTGTGATGGTGCGTAGGCTGTCCACATGAATCTCTACACAGCACGCCATTCCCGTAACGCGCTGATCTTCCTGATCGCAGCCATCGTCGCAGCGCTTCTTGCCCTGCCGCTGCTGCGCGCCATCGGCATGGCGCAGTGGCCGGTGTTCGCCCTTGCCTGGCTGATCAACCTGGGCGCCGCCTGGCATCTCGGCCAATGGGCGCGGCAGCAGGGCCGTCCGGCCTGGGCCTTCGGTGGGCCTGCGCTGCTGGGCACGGTCGCTTCGATCGTGGTGTATATGTTGCTGGCGTTGCTGGGGCCGAAGCGTGGGGCAACGCCACGGGGGTGATGCGGGCGAGCTCTGCCAGGCATGGCCTGGCACTACTGGGATCAGTTCGGGCCTAAGCGCGTGGCATCGTCGCAGGGGTGATGCGGGCAACCGCTGCCAGGCATGGCCTGGCACGACTGGCATCAGTTCGGGTAGTAGAGCAGGGCGGAGCCCTCGGCCAGTGCTTCTTCGTAGAAGCCGGCAAAGCGACGGTAGGCATCGGTGTTGAGCGCGTCCACCTGGAAACGGCCGCAGCGCAGGTCGCTGATCTGGTCGAAACCGAAACGCGCGCACTCGGCCTGGGCCAGGTCGAAGGCATCACGCTCTTCGTCCTGCCTCAGGAACAGCATGGCGTTGTGGACCGCACCGGGTTCAGGCGCGTTCCACTCAAACTCTGTCGCACCGCCGTAGCGGCCGGTGAATCCATAGACCATCACAATCACGTTGCGTCTCCCTGCAGGACAGCGGAGGTGCCGGCAATCACCGGCACCTCCGCGGGCATCACATCGACACCTTCTTCCGGTTGTCGTCGCTGTCGCGGTCGATCAGCTTGTTGTACGGATCGAACCCGGCCTCATCCGGCTTGCCGTCCACGGTCACGGTGATCGTCGGAGCGGCCTCGGTGATGTGCTGGCGCTGCAGGTACAGCACCTTCTGGTCGCGTTCCTTGCCGGAAGGCGCATTGGCGAACACGCCGATCTCGATCCAGTCGTCCAGCGTGGCCGGGGTTTCCTTGCCCTGGCCATCGGCATGCACCTTGGCGGCGTGCAGCTTCAGGGTGACGTCGTAGCGGCCATCCGCACGCTTCTTTGCGCTAGCCGTCTCCAGCCGGTTGTCATAGAGGGTGATCTTCTCGAACAGATCGGTCAGCAACTGCTGGCGGTCGGCCGGTGCTTCGGCACGCAGGTAGCCCAGCAGTTCGCGCGAGGTGGTGTACGGCGGCTGCTGGTAGCCCTTGTCCTGCAGGAAGCGCTTCAGTGCGCGGTTCAGGGCGGCTTCGCCCATCTCCTCGCGCAGGCGGTAGAACACCAGCGAACCCTTGCGGTAGTGGATGTACTGCTGGTTCTCCACCCGCTCCAGCGGCAGCTCCTCGATGCGTTCGCTGCCACGCTCGGCCAGGTACCGGTCCAGTTCGGTCTTCAGGAACTGGCGCATGTGCGCGCGGCCGTACTCCTGTTCCATCACCATCAATGCCGAGTACTGCGCCAGTGATTCGGACAGCATGGTGGCACCCTGCACGTTGGCGCCGATCACCTGGTGTGCCCACCACTGGTGGGCGATCTCATGCGCGGTGACGTAGAACACGTAGTCCACGTTGTCCGGGTCGCGCAGGTCGGCGATGAAGCCGAGCGACTCGGAGTAGGGAATGGTGTTGGCGAAGGACTGGGCGAAGCTGCGGTAGCCCGGGAACTCGATGATGCGCACCTGGCGATGCTGGTACGGGGTGAAGTTCGCCTCGTAGTAGGCCAGCGACTTCTGCACGGCCTCGATCATCCGATCCACGTTGTAGGGGTGGGCCGGGTCGAAGTACACCTCGATCGGGATGTCCTTGTACATGCCTTTCTTCACCTGCCAGCGTGCGGACAGGTAGGCGTAGAAGTTCAGCATCGGCCGGTCCATGGCGTAGCTGAAGCAGCGCCGCCCATCCACGGTGGCTTCCTTCTGCAGGTAGCCCGGTGCCAGCGCCACCTGGTCTGGTGCGGTGCAGATGGTGGTGCGGAAATCCAGCCAGTCGGCGTCGTTGGACACGTAGTTGTTGGCGCGCGCGGCGTCATCCTCCAGCTTCGGCATGCGGATCGGCTCACCCAGCCCGCGCTTGCGCCGCTCGTTGCGATCCTTCAGCTCGCTGTTCTCGTCGTAGCCGAAGGAGGGCAGCAAGCCGCTGTTGAAGAACGTGCCGTTGTCCACGATGTTGCTGGGCGCCTGGCCAGCGGTGATGCCCTTTGGCTTCTGCTCGACGCGGAAATGTACCGTGCGCTGTTCGCCGGGCTGCAGCGGCGCGGCCAGGCGGTAGATGCGGTAGCCCAGGTCCACGTCGTGGTAGCTCAGGGTCTGCCCGCCAAGGTCGACCTTGATCAGCTCACGGTCGTCGCCCATCGAGATGTGGATGTCGTTGATCGGCACCGCGTGCGGATTGCGGATCGTCCAGTCGGCATCGATGGTCACCGTCTGCGTTTCCGGACGCAGGTCCACGCGGTTGTCGATGGCGATGATGCGCGGCTGCGGCAGGTTGCGGTACTTGGACAGCTCGCGCTCGTAGCGCAC
Organism: Stenotrophomonas sp. SAU14A_NAIMI4_5; assembly: GCF_003086795.1. Classification (NCBI taxonomy): domain Bacteria; kingdom Pseudomonadati; phylum Pseudomonadota; class Gammaproteobacteria; order Lysobacterales; family Lysobacteraceae; genus Stenotrophomonas; species Stenotrophomonas sp. SAU14A_NAIMI4_5. The sequence goes on from NZ_CP026003.1 coordinate 1,259,872, forward strand.
CTGCAGGTCACGCTGCTGGTCCGGCGACACGAACTCGTTGCGGATGTTGGTGCTCCAGTACAGCCAGCTGCCCAGGGCAACAAAGGCGACCAGCGATACAGCGAACCCCGCGCCGGTCGGACCGCGCAGGCGGTGCATGGCCAGCTTCACCCGCTCACGCAGACCGGTGCCGACGCCGCGCACCCAGAACGCGGAGGCCAGGAACAGCAGCGCGATCAGCAACAGGGCCCAGTAAGCCTGGAACACCAGCTGGCCCGGCAGGAAGTGGCCGTAGCCATTCATGTCCGAGTACGGGGCGTTGGGCCAGTTGCCGAAGTTGTACAGGTTCTGGGTGAAGTCCAGCAGCCCCAGTGCGACCTGGGCGATCATCACCACGATCAGCAGCGCATAGCCGAAGAACTTGTTGTTGGTCAGCACCTGCAGGACCAGTGCCAGCCCACCCATCAGGACATAGAACACCGAACCCAGCGCCAGCGCCTTCAGGTACAGCAGCGGCTCCAGGTGGGTGTAGCCCTGGGTCAGCTGCAGCGCCATCGACACCCCCGCGCCGATGGCCTGGAAGCAGGCGACGATGACCACCAGCGTGCTGAAGCGGGCCAGCAGCGGCACCCAGTTGGGCACCGGCATGGCGTCGCTCACTTCGTTCAGGCGCACCGAGCGCTCCTTCCAGACCAGCTCGCCGGAATAGAACAGCACGATGATCACCAGCAGCCAGCTGTAGGCGCCCTGCAGTGACGTTAGCATTTCACTGGTCACCGGCCAGATGGGCGTGCCGTACATCACGTTCTGGTGCAGCGCGCCGGGAATGAAGTTGGCCAGGCCCAGCACCAGCAGCACGATGAACGGCACGCTGCGCAGCACGCCCACGGTATCGAAGCGCACCTGCCGCAGGAACTGGTGCCAGCCGGTGGCGGCACTGAACACCGGGCGCACACGCGGCGCGACGATCTGCACCGGTCGCGCGGCATCAGCGTTGGCCACGATCTTGCGGCGGCCCCAGCGGCGGCGCCCGCTACCGGTGCGCTCGCTACGGAACAGGGCGAAGGTGGCGGCGAACAGCGCTGCGGCCACACCCAGCCACAGGGCGCGGTTGGCCAGCAGGTAACCGGCCACCGGTGGCAGCTGCGTGTTGCTCTGCTCGGTGGCCCAGTAGCGCACGGCACGGCCCAGCGCACGCATGCCCAGCGGCTCGGTCAGCGTGGCGATCCAGACGTTGTCGATGTCCTTCAGCAGCGAGGCGCTTACTCCGTACAGCACGAAGTAGCCGACCAGGCCGATGTAGACCCACAGGATCGAGCGGGTCGCCGCCGCCAGCATCGAGAGCAGGGCGGTGGTGAACACCACGTTGGGCAGGACGATCCAGGTGAACGTCCAGGCATACGCAGCCAGCGACACCGGGCCCACCCGGGCCTTGTCCACCCACGGCATGAACGGCCCCAGAAAGATGCCCAGTGCGATGACCAGGTAGACCACCAGGCTGGCGCAGATCGCGGCGAGGATGCGCCCTGCCAGGTAGTCGCGGCGCCTGATCGGGCTGGCGAAGATCAGTTCGGCGGTGCCCAGCTCGAAGTCACGCAGCAGGGCATTGCTGACGAACATCGTGGACACCAGCATGCACACCATGGTGAAGATGCCCATGAAGCGTGCGATGACGATGGGCGCGTTGCTGTACACGTTGCCGGTGCCGCCGCCGATCTGCACGGCTTCGGTGGAAGCGGCGGCGAAGGCCAGCGCGGCGAACAGGAAGGCCAGCAGCCACAGCAGCGGCGAACGCAGCTGCTCGCGCAGCTCGAAGCGGAAGAAGGTCAGGATCATGGTCTACTCCGGTCAGGCCGCGCGGGCACGCGCCTGCAGGCGCAGGCGCTGGAAGTAGACGTCCTCGAGATCGGGGGCCACGGCGCGGAAGCCATCGCCGGGATCGCTGGCACTGTGGATGTGGATGACCGGGCGGCCACCGACCAGACGCGTGGAGAGCACCACGTAGCGCGCCTCGTGGTCGGCCAGCTCGGACGGATCGACCTGCTTGCGCCAGACCTGGTTTGCCAGCGCTTCGATGGCATCGGTGGGGCGGCCGGTCAGCAGCACCTGGCCCTTGTTCATGATGGCCATGCTCGGGCACAGGTCGGTCACGTCCTCCACGATGTGGGTGGAGAGGATCACCGCCACGTTCTCGCCGATGGCGGCCAGCAAGTTGAGGAAGCGGTTGCGTTCCTCCGGGTCGAGGCCGGCGGTGGGTTCATCGACGATGACCAGGCGCGGGTCGCCGAGCAGGGCCTGGGCGATGCCGAAGCGCTGGCGCATGCCGCCGGAGTAGGTGCCCAGCTTGCGCTTGCGCGCGTCCCACAGGTTCACCTGCTGCAGCAGGCCGTCCACCACTTCGCGGCGCTGCGCGCGCTGGGTCAGGCCCTTGAGCACGGCGAGGTGTTCCAGCAGGTCGAGCGCGCTGACCTTGGGATAGACGCCGAAATCCTGCGGCAGGTAACCCAAGCGGCGGCGCACGGCGTCCTTGTCGCGCAGCACGTCGATCGGCGCCTCGCCGGGAATGCTCAGCACGGCAGTGCCGCTGTCGGCTTCCTGCAGCGTGGACAGGGTACGCATCAGCGAGGATTTGCCGGCACCGTTGGGGCCGAGCAGGCCGAACATGCCGCGCGGGATGTCCAGGGTGACCGCGTTCAACGCGTGGACGCCGTTGGCGTAGGTCTTGGACAGCGAGTCGATCTGCAGCATGCGGCGTACACCTCTTCCCTGTGTGTGAAGTGCCGTTTATCGCGCTGAATACGACGTCGGTCAATGCCGATGGTCATGGTTCCGGCAATTGGGGAGGGTCAGATGATGAAATTCCTCTCCTGCCTGGCTGCGCGGTCCGTCGATTCCCGTCGTTGCGCTGATCGGTCATCATCGGGCGCTATCCAGGGAGGGGGCAGGGTATGGGCGGGTATCTGTTGTTGAAGGACGATTTCGAGGCGCGCATCCGCCTGCTGGCCCATGAAGAAGGCGGCCGCCGCCACCCTGCGTACAACGGCATCCGCTGGGACTTCGCCTATGCCGATGCATCGGGCGAATTCGAGCTGTTCATGATCTTCCCGGAGTTCCTTGGCGAGGATGGCCAGCCGCTGCCCGAAGACATCGCGCTGCCGGTCGGCCCGTGGCTGCGGGCGAGGATGCGGATCGTGAACCGGGAACTGCGCCAGACCCTGCATCGCGATCGCATCGTCGAGGGTGTCCGCTTCCATTGTCATGAGGGCCCGCACGTATCCGCGGTAGGGGAAGTCACGCGGATTACCGGCCTGCACGAGACCCTGTAGAGCCGAGCCATGCTCGGCTGCCGTTGTTCGGCTCTACATCCGCTGCGACGACTCGCGCACCACCAGCTTCACCGGAATGCTCAGGCTCTCCACCGGCTGGCGGCCGATCAGCGCCAGCAGTTTCTCCACCAGCAGCTGGCCCGCCTGCTTGGTGTCCTGCTGCACGGTGGTCAGTGCCGGCGACACCGAGGCGGCAAGCGGAATATCGTCGAAGCCGGTCACGGCCACGTCCTGCGGCACGCGCAGGCCCGCCTCGCGCAGCGCACGCATCGCGCCGATGGCGATCAGGTCGCTGGCGGCGCAGATCGCATCGATGCGTTCACCGCGTGCCAGCAACGCCTGGCAGGCTTCCTGCCCGGAGGCCTCGGTGGTGATGGCATCGTGCTGCAGCGCCGGGTCGGCGGCGAGGCCGTGGGTGCGCAGCGCCTCGACGTGGCCGCGGTAGCGCTCCTCGAATTCCGGGTAATGGCTGGACGCATGGCCGAGGAAGGCGATGCGACGGCAGCCCTGCTGCAGCAGATGGGCGGTGATGTCATGCCCACCCTGGAAGTTGTCGCTGCCGATCGACACACCCGGCTGGCCGGGCAGGGCCGCGCCCCAGCGCACGAAATGCGTGCCCTGTTCGACCAGCCGCTGCAGGCGGTCGCGTGACTGGTGGTAGTCGCCGTAGCCGAGCAGGATGATGCCGTCGGCCTTGTTGCTGTCCTCGTAGTCGGCCTGCCAGTCGGTGGACAGCTGCTGGAAGGACACCAGCAGGTCCTGCCCATGTAGCGCGCAGGCGCGGGTGATCGAGCCCAGCATCGAGTGGAAGAAAGGGTTGATCAGCGAGTCATCATTGGTCGGGTCTTCGAAGAACAGCAGGGCCAGCGTGCCGGCATTGCGCAGGCGCAGGCTGGAGGCGTTCTTGTCGACCTTGTAGTTCAGCTCGCGGGCGATGCGCAGGATGCGCTCGCGGGTTTCGGCGTTGACCATCGGGCTGCCGCGCAGGGCACGCGACACCGTGGGCTGGGAAACCCCGGCCAGGTGGGCGATATCCAGGGACGTGGCTTTGCCTTTGATGGTCATGGAGGGAGCAGGCGGGAAGATTCACGGATGATGCCACGGGTGGCTGCTGCTGGCCCTGTGGATGTCTTGCCGGGGAGACGGATCGGACAGCGCTTGGCTGTGACGCGACCGGACCCGCCCGGTGCGGACAGGTCCAGACCATTCCTGCTGTCGGCTGGGTTGAACCGCCCCCAAGGCCTGACAGGACAAGGGCCCAGGGGGCAATCCGGCCGCCGCCGGGAGCTTCCCTGACCGGGCGAAAGGCGGTGGCGATGATAAGATGCGACATTCTTGAATTCCCCCAAATGCATCGGGGGCGGCCCCGGGCCACTGCCTCCTGCCAGGAGGACGTGCTATCACTGGTGGTCTGCCCCTGTACAACGGACGAACACACCTATGGCGCGTGGCATCAACAAAGTCATCCTGGTCGGCAACCTCGGCAACGACCCGGACGTGAAGTACACCCAGGGCGGCATGGCGATCACCCGCATCAGCCTGGCCACCACCAGCGTCCGCAAGGACAAGGACGGCAACCAGCAGGAACGCACCGAATGGCACCGCGTGGTGTTCTTCGGCAAGCTCGGCGAAATCGCCGGCGAATACCTGCGCAAGGGCAGCTCGGTCTACGTCGAAGGCAGCCTGCGCTACGACAAGTACACCGGCCAGGATGGCGTAGAGAAGTACTCCACCGACATCATCGCCGACGAAATGCAGATGCTGGGCGGCCGCGGTGAAGGCGGCGGCGGTGGCGGCGGTGGTGGCGGCGGTGGTGGCAACTTCGGCGGCGACCGTCCGCAGCGCCAGCAGGCCCCGCGCCAGGAGTACGGCGGCGGTGGCGGTGGCCAGCGTGGCGGCCAGGGCGGTGGTTACGGCAACCAGGGCGGTGGCAACCAGGGTGGCGGCTACGGCAACCAGGGCGGCAACCAGGGTGGCGGCTATGGCAACCAGGGCGGCAACCAGCGCCCGCAGCCGCAGCAGGCCCCGCCGATGGACGACTTCGCAGACGACGATATTCCGTTCTGATGCATGCCTGGCAACTGGCACAGACGTGAATCCAGAAGGAGCCCCATTCGTGGGGCTCTTTTTTTTGCGCGTCCAGTCAGGTGCGTTGTGCTCCGCAGCATCATTTTTCGTGCACCGCGTCTTGCAAAAAAAATAATTCCTCCCGTATGGTGCAATCGATTGCATTGCTGTGAATCCTCAGTGTTTGCACCGGTTGGGAGGCCGGGAAGTGGATGTCGATCCATTCCATCGAACCGGCGCCTGCGCCGGGGCTCACGCGGCGCGATGCGCTGCGCATGGCCGTCGCCGGCAGCCTGGGCCTGGCGGCTGCAGGCGTCCTGCCCTCTGTCGCATCTGCCGCTCCGCTCAAGGGTCGGCTGAAGCACTCCGTCGCCCGCTGGACCTTCCCGCAGTTGTCGGTCGCCCAGCTCTGCCAGACCGTGAAGGGCCTCGGCTTTGCCGCCATCGACCTGGTCGGCCCGGAGGACTGGCCCACCTTGAAGGCCCATGGCGTGGACAGCTCGATGTGCAACGGCGCCGAGCTGGGCCTGACCAAGGGTTTCGCCGGCCGCGAATTCCACGATGAGCTGGTGGCGCGCTACACCCAGCACATCGACCGGGTCGCTCATGCCGGCTATCGCAACCTCATCTGCTTCTCCGGCAACCGCAACGGCATGGACCCCATGCAGGGCATGGCCAACGCCGAGGCTGGGCTCAAGCGCATCCTCGGCCACGCCGAGAAACGCGGCGTCGTACTGGTGATGGAACTGCTGAACTCCCGGGTCGACCATCGCGACTATCTGTGCGACCACTCGGCCTGGGGCGTGGAGCTGTGCAAGCGGCTCGGCTCGGACAACTTCGGCCTGCTCTACGACATCTACCACATGCAGATCATGGAGGGCGACATCATCGCCACCATCGGTCGGGACCATGCGTATTTCAAGCATTACCACACCGCGGGCGTGCCTGGCCGGCACGAGATCGGTGACCAGCAGGAACTGAACTATCCGGCCATCTGTCGCGCGATCCGCGACACCGGTTTTGATGGGTATCTGGCGCAGGAGTTCATGCCTGCAGCGCCCGATCCCGTTGGCTCATTGCGCGAGGCGATCCGTCTCTGCGACGTCTGAAACGATATCCACCCAGGTGATAGACCCATGGCAGATAATCATTACGACGCCATCGTTGTTGGCTCGGGAATCAGTGGCGGTTGGGCGGCGAAGGAACTGACCGAAAAAGGTCTCAAGGTCCTGATGCTGGAACGCGGGCGCAACATCGAGCACGTGAAGGACTACGTCAATGCGATGAAGGAGCCGTGGGACTTCCCGCATCGCAACCGGCCGACACAGGCGATGAAGGCCGCGTTCCCGGTGCTGATGCGCGACTACGCGCTGGCCGAGAACCTGGAGGGCATGTGGGCCGACGAACAGGACTCGCCCTACATCGAGACCAAGCGTTTTGACTGGTTCCGCGGCTACCACGTCGGTGGCCGCTCGCTGATGTGGGGGCGTCAGAGCTACCGCTTCTCCGATCTGGATTTCGAAGCGAACCTCAAGGACGGCATTGCCACCGACTGGCCGATCCGCTATGCCGACATCGCGCCGTGGTACGACCACGTGGAGAAATTCGCTGGCATCGCCGGCACGCGCGAAGGGCTGGACGTGCTGCCTGATGGCGAGTTCCTGCCACCGATCCCGCTGAACATCGTCGAGAAGGACGTCGCCGCGCGGATCCAGAAAGCCTTTGGTGGCACGCGCCACATGATCCATTCGCGCACCGCCAACATCACCAAGCCGATGCCGGAGCAGGGCCGGGTCAACTGCCAGTACCGCAACAAGTGCATCCTCGGCTGTCCCTTCGGCGCCTATTTCTCGACCCAGGCAGCAACGCTGCCGGCGGCGATGAAGACCGGCAACCTGACGCTGCGACCGTTCTCCATCGTCAAGGAAGTGCTCTACGACAAGGACCGCAAGCGTGCGCGCGGCGTGGAGGTCATCGACGCCGAGACCGGGCAGACCTACGAGTACACGGCCAAGGTCATCTTCCTCAATGCGTCGTCGTTCAATTCGACCTGGCTGCTGATGAATTCGGCCACCGATGTCTGGGAAGGCGGGCTGGGCTCGTCGTCTGGCGAGCTCGGGCACAACGTGATGGATCATCACTTCGGCGCGGGCGCATCGGGCCGCGTCGAAGGTTACGACGACAAGTACTACTTCGGCCGTCGTCCCTGCGGCTTCTATATTCCACGCTTCCGCAACGTGGCGGCGGACAAGCGTGGCTACCTGCGCGGCTTCGGCTACCAGGGCGGTGCCAGTCGCAACGGCTGGTCGCGCGAGATCGCCGAGCTGAACATCGGTGCCGACCTGAAGGAGGCGCTGAGCCTGCCGGGTGACTGGCGGATCGGCATGACCGGTTTCGGCGAGATGCTGCCGCACCATGGCAACACCATCCGCCTGGACCACGAACGCAAGGACAAGTGGGGGCTGCCGGTGCTGGCCATGGACGTGGCCATGCGCGAGAACGAGAAGGCGATGCGCAAGGACATGGCCGCCGATGCCGCCGAGATGCTGGAAGCCGCTGGCGTCAAGGATGTGGAGATGCACGACAACGACTATGCGCCGGGCAAGGGCATCCACGAAATGGGCACCGCGCGCATGGGCCGTGATCGGAAGACCTCGGTGCTGAATCAGCACAACCAGGTCTGGGATGCGCCCAACGTCTATGTCACCGACGGTGCGTGCATGACCTCCAGTGCTTGTGTGAATCCGTCGCTGACCTACATGGCGCTGACCGCACGGGCCGCCGACCATGCCGTGCGCGAACTGAAAGCGGGGAACCTGTAATGGATCGTCGTGAACTGTTGAAGATGATCTTTGCCGCCACCGGGGCGGCGATGATCGGCCTGCCGGCGCTGGCCAGCGCCAAGCTGCCGGCCGCGCCGCCAGGCGCTGGCTTCTCCGAGGCCGAGATCGCCACGCTTGATGAGATTGCCGAGACCATCCTGCCGCGCACCCGCACCCCCGGCGCGAAGGATGCGGCCACGGGCGCCTTCATGGCGCGGTTCGTGACCGACTGCTACACCGCCCGGCAGCAGGCGACGTTCCGTGCCGGCCTGGCCGACATTGACAAACGCGCCGGCGGAAGCTTCGTGGCCCTTGCGCCTGAGGCGCGCAGCACGCTGCTGCGCACACTGGATGCGGAAGCCCGCAAGCGTGCGGTCGAGGTGAGCGAGACCGGCACCGGGGAAACCGCGAAGGCGATGCCGCATCCGTTCACCATGATCAAGCAATTGGCCATCTTCGGCTTCTTCACCTCGAAACAGGGCGCGACCGAAGTGCTGAAGTACGTCGCCGTGCCCGGACGCTACGACGGCGACATGGCCTACGCGCCAGGTACGCCGGCCTGGGCCACCAGCTGATGGAGTACGACAGGATGATCAGACCTTTCTTGATGGCTGCGGGCGTGCTGGCGGCGGTGCCGGTGTTTGCGCAGGCCGGTGCGGAGCGTGATCCGGCGAAGACCGAGGTGTGGGCGCCGGTGGCGGAAGTCGCCACGCCGGTCGGCGCTGCTCCATCGGACGCGATCGTGCTGTTCGATGGCAAGGACGTGTCCGCCTGGGAGGCGGAGCAGGGCGGGCGCGTGCCGTGGACGGTGGCCGACGGCGCGATAACCGTGGTGCCGGGCAGCAAGGGCATCCGCACCCGGCAGCGTTTCTGCGACATGCAGCTGCACGTGGAGTGGCGTACGCCGACCGATACCAAGGGCTTCGACGGCCAGAACCGCGGCAACAGCGGCATCTTCCTGCAGGAGCTGTATGAGCTGCAGGTGCTCGACAGCCACGGCAACCCGACCTACGCCAATGGCCAGGCTGGCTCGATCTACAAGCAGGCCATGCCGCTGGTGAATGCCGCGCGTGCGCCTGGCCAGTGGCAGGCCTACGACATCATCTGGAAGGCGCCGCGGTTCTCCGCCGGCGGCGGGCTGACCTCACCGGCGCGCATCACCGTGCTGCACAACGGCGTGCTGGTGCAGGACGACACCGTGCTGGCGGGCCGGACCGAGTACATCGGCGCGCCGTCGTACTCGCCACATGGCTGCGCGCCGCTGTATCTGCAGGAGCACGCCTCCAAGGTCAGTTACCGCAACATCTGGGTGCGCGAGCTGTAACGCTCGCGCCTACTTCGCCAGGAAGCTGGCGAGGTCATCGATCTCCTGCGCGGACAGCTGGGAGAAGGGCGGCATCAGTCCGCCGCCCTTGCTGATCTTTTCCTTGATCTGCGCCGGCGGCAGGCGCTTGCCGATGTCGGTGAGCGCGGGGAACGCGCCGGGCATGCCGGCACGATCCGCGCCGTGGCAGGCCACGCAGTTCGTCGCGTACAGCTTGGCACCGGCAGCAGGATCTTCCTTGGACCATGCCGGCAGCGCATGGCTTGCCGCGCACAGGGTCAGGGCCAGGGTCAGGACAGTTTTCAAACGAAGCTCCTTGGCTGGCTAGCGCGAAGCGCGGGCGGGCAGGCTGACGGTCAGGTGTTCACGCAGGTAGTCGGCGCCGGTCTGGATCACCTTGGCCGGATCACGCGGCTGGTCGTGCTCGACGATGTACCACTTCACGCCGGCACTGGCGGCAGCCGGCAGGACCGCGTTCCAGTCGAGCACGCCCTGGCCGACGGCGGCGAATCCGCCTTCGTCTTCGGCCTGGCCCTTGGGCGCGTTGTCCTTGGCATGCACCGCGAACAGGCGGCCGCGGAACTTGCCCAGCATCACCACCGGGTCGTGGCCGGAGCGGGCCACCCAGGCCAGGTCCAGCTCGGTCTGCAGGTTCGGGCCGGCGGCTTCGAAAAGCAGCTCAAGGCCGGTGCGGCCATCGAAGTCGACCAGCTCGAAGTCATGGTTGTGGTAGGCCAGGCGCATGCCCTTGGCGCGCACCCGTTCGGAGATGCCGCCCAGTTCCTTGCCCAGCGCGGCCCAGCCGGCGGCATCTTTTGGCCGGTCTTTGCTGTCCAGGTAGGGCACCACCAGCGTGGTGTTGCCGATGGCACGGTTGAAGGCCACCACCTTGTCGAGATCATTGCGCAGGTCGGCCAGTGCGGTGTGCGAGGAAATCGCCTTGATGCCGTACTTGTCGAGCAGCTGCTTCAGCTCTGCCGCGCTGACGTCCTGCGTGCCGACCGTTTCCACTGCATGCACGCCTGCGTCGTGGACGATCTTCAGCTGCTGGTCGAGCGTGCCGGCGTTGCGCAGCGTGTACATCTGCACCGCAATGGGCTTTCCAGCGCCGCCGGTTTCCGCGGCGAAGGCCGGCAGGGCGGCGAGCAGCAGCAGTGCGGCGGTGGCGATCCTGCGTGTTGGAGCCTTCATCCGTACATCCTCCGGGGATTCATTCGAGGGTGGCCCAGGCGCGCGACCTGGCCGATGCGATGACGCGGTCGACGATCCGCGCCGAGCGCAGGCCGTCTTCGAAGGTGGGCAGGCCCTGCGGTGTCTCGCCGTCGATGGCGCGATAGGTGTCGGCGACGAACGCCTCGAAGCACTGTGCGTAGCCCTGCGCATGGCCTGGCGGCAATGTCGACAGACGACGCTGTTCGGTGCTGCCGGCGCCGGGGCCACGCACGAAGGTTTCTTCGCGCTGGTCGGGACGGCCGATCCACAGCCGCTCGGGATCTTCCTGGTTGAACGCCACGCTCGCCTTGGCGCCATCGATCTCGAACCAGAGACGGTTGTGCCGCCCCGCCGAGACCTGGCTGACGGTCAGCGATGCCAATGTGCCTGCGCCGGTGCGGAACATCGCCATGGCCACGTCCTCGCTGGACACTGCCTGCGTCGCGCCGCCTGCCGTGGGTGTGCTGAAACTCTGCGCGCCCCCGGCGCTGCGCTCGGCGATCACCGTGGCGAAGGCCGCGCTGACTTCGGTGAAGCGCTCGCCGCTGACCCATTCCACCAGGTCGCACCAGTGCGAGCCGATGTCGGCGAACACGCGCGAGGTGCCGCCCAGCACCGGGTCGACGCGCCAGTTGTTGCTGGCCGGGTCCAGCAGCCAATCCTGCAGGTAGCTGCCGTGGATGAGGTGCAGGGGCCCGAGGTCGCCGGCCGCGATGCGTGCGCGGGCCTCGCGGACCACCGGGTGGTAGCGGTAGACGAAGGGCACCGTGGCGACCAGGCCGCGTGCTGCGGCCAGCGACGCCAGCGCCTGCGCATCGTCGAGGGTCGTGGCCAGCGGCTTCTCGCAGATCACGTGCTTGCCCGCTTCCAGCGCGGCCTGCGCCATCGGCCGGTGCAGGTGGTTGGGCGTGCACACATGCACCACCTGTACCTGCGGATCGGCGACGACCTCGTCGATATCGCGGTAAGCGCGCGGCACATTCCATGCCTGCGCCACGTCCTGCGCACGCTGCGGTGAAGACGCGGCCACGCCGCGTACGTCGGCACCGGCGAGCAGGGCGGCACGGCGGTGCACCGCGGCGATCATCCCCGTGCCGACAATGGCGATTCCCAGCTTTGGCATCGGCGTTGTTCTCAGCGTGTAGTGGCTGCGGCCGCGGCGGTGGGGCGGTCGCGGAACAGCAGCAGGAAGGCGATCAGTACGACCAGTGCAACGCCGGCCGGGAACAGCCAGATCTGCTGCCAGTCCGGTCCTGCGGCCGTGGTGTAGTGCTCCACCACCGCGCCGGACAGGAAGGTGCCGATCAGCATGCCCACGCCGTAGGTGGCCAGGGTGATGAAGCCCTGCGCGCTGCTGCGTGCATCAGGACCCGCGTGTGCATCGGTATAGATCTGTCCGGTGACGAAGAAGAAGTCGTAGCAGATGCCGTGCAGCACGATGCCGATCACCAGCAGCGAGAAGCCGCCGCCGGCATCACCGAAGGCGAACAGCGCATAGCGCACCACCCACGCCGCCATGCCCACCGCCAGCATGGTCTTCACTCCCAGCCGCACGAACAGGAACGGCATCGCCAGCATCAGCAGCACTTCGGACACCTGGCCCAGCGACTGCAGGCCGGCCGCGCCGCGCACGCCCAGGTCGTTGAGGTACGGGTTGGTGAAGTTGTAGTAGAACGACAGCGGGATGCAGATGGCGATGGAGGCCAGGAAGAACACCAGGTAGGCGCGCGACTTCAGCAGGCGCAGCGAGTCCAGGCCGAGGATCTGCCCCAGCCCGGCGTCGCGCTGCTTGGCCAGCGGCGGCGTGTGCGGCAGGGTGAAGGCATACAGGCCCAGCAGCAGCGAGGCCACCGCTGCCATCCGGAAGGTGAGTTCAAGGCGGTGCGCCTGTTCCCAGCCCAGCCAGCCGATCAGTACGCCGGCGATGATCCAGCCGATGCTGCCGGCCACCCGTACCAGCGGGAACTGTTTCTCGGGCGACTGCATGTGCCGCATCGCCACGCTGTTGGCCAGCGCCAGCGTCGGCATGAACAGCAGCATGTAGCCCATCACACAGGCAGAGAACATGCTGAAGCTGGTCGCGGTGGAGGCCAGCCACATCAGCACCGCGCCGGCCAGGTGCAGTACCGCCAGGATGCGCTGTGCGGCGAAGTAGCGGTCCGCGATCAGGCCGACCAGGAAGGGAGCGACGATCGCGCCGATGGACTGGCTGAGGAAGGCCGTGGCCACCTGGCTGGCGCTGGCCTGCAGCGGGCCCTGCACCAGATAGGTGCCGAGGGTGACGAACCACGCCCCCCAGATGAAGAACTGCAGAAACATCATCGCGCCCAAGCGCGACATGGCGTGCGTCATGGCTTGCCCTCCCGGGGCGGTGTCAGCTCAGATTCCCAGCATGCGGTGCAGTGATGCGGCGTCGGTGCCGCTGTCGGCGAAGTCGTCGAAGGCGCGCTCGGTGACCCGGATGATGTGGTCGCGGATGAAGGCGGCGCCCTCCCGTGCGCCGTCCTCGGGGTGCTTCAGGCAGCACTCCCATTCCAGTACCGCCCAGCCGGGGAAGTCGTACTGCGCGAACTTCGAGAAGATGCCCTTGAAGTCGACCTGGCCATCACCGAGCGAACGGAAGCGGCCCGGGCGATCGATCCAGTCCTGGTAGCCGCCATAGACGCCGCTGCGGGCGCTTGCGTGGTACTCCGCGTCCTTGACGTGGAAGATGCCGATGCGCGGGTGGTAGCGGTCGATGAAGCCGAGGTAGTCCATCTGCTGCAGCAGCAGGTGGCTGGGGTCGTAGAGGATCTTCGCGCGCGGATGGTGGTCGACCACCTCGAGGAAGCGCTCGAACGTCGCGCCGTCGTGCAGGTCTTCGCCCGGATGGATCTCGAAGCACAGGTCCACGCCGCAGTCGTCGAACGCATCGAGGATCGGGCGCCAGCGGCGGCCCAGTTCGGCGAAGGCTTCTTCCACCAGGCCCGGCGGGCGCTGCGGCCAGGGGTACATGTAGGGCCAGGCCAGTGCGCCGGAGAAGGTGGCGTGTGCAGTCAGCCCCAGGCGTTGGCTGGCCTTGGCGCCCAGCATCAGCTGGTCCACCGCCCAGGCCTGGCGGGCGGCAGGATTACCGTGCGTGGCTGCCGGTGCGAAACCGTCAAACAGGCTGTCATAGGCGGGGTGCACCGCGACCAGCTGCCCCTGCAGGTGGGTCGACAGTTCGGTGATCTGCACGCCGTACCCGGCCAGCATGCCGGCGACGTCATCGCAGTAGGTCTGGCTGCGTGCCGCCTCGGCCAGATCGAACAGCTGGGGCGCGGTGGTGGGCACTTGTACGCCAGAATAGCCCAGCCCCGCGGCCCATCCGGCCAGGGTGTCCAGCCGATCAAAAGGAGCCTTGTCGCCGATGAACTGCGCCAGGAAAAGCGCCGGACCCTTGAGCGTCCTCACGTTGATTCGCCCTCGATGCAATCGATTGCATTACCCTAGCATGGGCTTTCCGCAGATCCGTTGTGCAGTGCACAGCGGCAACAGGAGCTAGGACCATGGCAACCATCTACGACATCGCAAAGCACGTAGGCGTCTCCGCAGGGACGGTGTCGCGGGCGTTGTCGCGGCCGGAAAAAGTGCTGCCGGCCACCCGCGCGCGCATCGAACAGGCGGCCGCCACGCTGGGCTATGTGCCCAACACGGTGGCCCGCACGCTTAAGACCCAGCGCAGCGGCAAGATCCTGGTGACCGTGCCGGACATCGCCAACCCGTTCTTCGCGCAGATCCTGCAGGGCGCCGAAGAGGCGGCGCAGGCGGTCGGCTACGCGGTGCTGCTGGGCGATACCCAGCACCAGCCCGACCGCGAGGAACGCTACGCGCAGATGCTCAGGCGCAACGAAGCCGACGGCCTGATCGTGCTGGGGCACCGGCTGCCGCCGACCGCGCGCGAGATCGTGCAGGCGCTGGGCGCCGCCGCGCCGGTGGTCAACGGCTGCGAGTTCGATCCCGCGCTGGGCATTCCCAGCGTGCACATCGATAACGCCGCCGCCGCGCGCGCGGTGATGGAGCACCTGTATGCCCTTGGCCATGAGCGCATCGCCGTGGTCGGCGGGCCGCCGGACAATCCGCTGCACCAGCAGCGCCTGGAGGGCGTGCGCAGCGCCGGCAAGGCGCGCGGCCGACTGCGCAACCTGAGCGTCGTACCCGGTGATTTCTCGCTGGAATCCGGCCATGCCGCGGCGAAGGCGCTGCTCGCGTTTCCGCTCGCGCCGACCGCGGTGTTCTGTTTCAGCGACCAGATGGCGCTGGGTGCGCTGGCTGCCTGCCGCGACCTGGGCATCCGCGTGCCGGACCAGCTGTCCATCGTCGGCTTCGATGATCTGGCCTCGTCCAGCTTCCTGACGCCGCCGCTGACCACCATCCGCCAACCGATGCGGGAAATCGGTGCGCGTGCGGTCAACCTGCTGCTGGCCATCATCGAACGCGTTGATGTGCCGCTGCAGCAGACGCTGGATTTCAGCCTGATGCTGCGGGGCTCGACGGCCGCGCCTGCCGCCGGCTGAGCGGCAGGCGCCGGGCAGGGCGCGGTGTTACTTCAGATGGGCCTTGGCGCAGGCCAGCACGTGGTTGTAGTCGCTGGACATGCACTGGTAGAAATCGCGCTTGGCGTCCGTCGCGCCTTCGCAGTCGGCATCGGTGATCTGCGGCAGCAGGCCGCGCATCGGCGTGGCCATGGCCTCGAACTTCGCGGCATCCATGTAGCCGCCGGCCACGTTCTTCGCGCCCACTTCCAGCATGGTTTCCAGCCCGTAGCGCGCGTTTTCGACGGCCTTGGGGCAGGACAGCTCGACATCGATGCGCTGCACTTCCAGCAGCGAGGCGGCGATGGCCTCGGCATCGGCCTTGACCTGCGGCGGCAGCGGCGTCGTGTCGGCATCGCCGCCCGCGGCCAGCGTCGGCAGCGGGCACAGCATCAACAGCAGGGCGGCGGGCAGCAGGCGGGGCATCGGGCATCCATGCGGGCAGGTGGGGCGCCAGTGTGCGCTGGCGTGGGCGCGGCCGCCAGAGGGCTGAACGGAACGCCGCGCACTGCCCCGGAACCGCCATGGCAATCCACTACCATGGGCCACCCCAGTGGATGTGCTGCCATGACCGACGTGATCCTTGCCCCGCCCAGGCCACCTGCCGCGCGCATCGCCGCCTGGCTGTTGATGCTGCTGGGCATGTGGCTGGCCCTGAAGCTGGGCCTGGTGGTCACCCTGTTGTCGGGCCTGCTGGTGTTCCAGCTGACCCACGTGCTGGCCAACACCGTGGAAGGCAAGCTGCCGCCGGGACGGGCGCGCGCGATTGCGGTCATCGTGCTTTCGGCGGTCATCATCGGTGCGCTGGTGCTGGCCGGTATCGGCGTGGCCTCGTTCTTCCGCAACGAGACCGGCGGCCCCGACGTGCTGTTGGCGCGGCTGATGGACATCCTCAATACCTCGCGGCACCAGGTGCCCGCACTGCTGCAGCCGTACATTCCCGAAGACCTGACGCGGCTGCGCGAGGCGGTGAACGAATGGGCCGCCGAGCACCAGCGGCAGCTGGGCGTGGCCGGTACGTCGGTGGTGCAGGTGGGCGTGCGCGTGCTGATCGGCATGGTGCTGGGCGCGATGATCGCCCTGTACGACGAGTTGCCGCTGCCGAAGATGGGGCCGCTGGCGCAGGAGCTGATCGGGCGCACCACGCGCCTGGCCGTGGCCTTCCGCCAGGTGGTGTTCGCCCAGGTGAAGATCTCGCTGCTCAATACGGTGTTCACCGCGGTGTTCCTGCTGGGCGTGCTGCCGCTGTTCGGCGTCCACCTGCCGCTGTCGAAGACGCTGGTGCTGATCACCTTCCTCGCTGGCCTGCTGCCGGTGGTGGGCAACATCATCTCCAACACCATCATCACCATCGTGGCGCTGTCGGTGTCGTTCTACGTGGCGGTGGCGGCGCTGCTGTACCTGATCGTCATCCACAAGCTGGAGTACTTCCTCAACGCGCGCATCGTCGGCGGCGAGATCCAGGCGCGGGCCTGGGAGCTGCTGCTGGCGATGCTGGTGATGGAAGCGGCATTCGGCCTGGCCGGGTTGGTGGCCGCCCCGGTGTTCTACGCCTACCTGAAGCGCGAACTGGTTGACCAGGGCTGGATCTGATCCTGGCCTGGTCGCCCCGCATCGGTAGCGCCGGGCCATGCCCGGTGCAGGCGTGAAGGCGGCGCCACCACCACTGCACGCGCCAGTCACCGCACGCGGGGGAGGCTGGGCTCCCCTTCCATCCGGACCCAGCGCATGACCACGCTCACTCTGCCCGAACTGGCGAAGAAGATGGCCGGCATCGATTTCGCGATGCTGCAGACCCACGCAGCCGGCGAGATCGACGGCCGGCCGATGAGCAACAACGGCGACGTGGACTACGACGGAGACAGCTGGTTCTTCGCCCTGCAGAGCACCGACATGGTGCAGCAGATCGAGGCCGATCCGAAGGTCGCGCTGGGCTTCACCGGCAGCAAGTCACTGCTGGGCAAGCCGCCGCTGTTCGTACATGTCATGGGCCGGGCCGCCATCATCCGCGAACGCGGCGTGCTGGCCCAGCACTGGGTTGAAGAATTGGAGCGCTGGTTCGAGCAGGGCGTGGATACGCCGGGGCTGGTGCTGATCCACGTGCATGCACAGCGCATCCAGTACTGGGATGGTGAGGACCACGGCGAACTGACGGTCTGACGCCTGGCGGCTCAGGCCCCTTCGAACACAGCCTCATCCACCCAGTCGGCCAGCTCCGGCGCCAGCGCATGTTCCACCGCCCGCCGCAGCAGCGCCGGGGCGATGTAGTGGCGGTGCACGGCATCGATCATCGCCATGTACAGGCGGCCGAAGCGGCTGTGGGTCTGCACGCGCGAGCCCAGGCTGATCTGCACGCTGCCGTCGTCGCCGAGCTGCACGCGAACGCTGCTGCGGAAGCGCAGGTGGCGGTCGTCGGCACCGAGCAGCACTTCGGCACTGCGGTCCTGCCCGTCGACGCGTGCGTCCAGCACTGGAAAACGGCCGGCGAACAGGCGGCTGCGGTCGGTGGACAGCAGCGACGACACCGGACAGCCCAGCGGCGAGGTCCGCAGGCGCAACGGTGCGACCAAGCGATTGCGCAGCGCCATCAGCCGTCCCACGCCGCCCGGCGGATTGCGCAGGAAACCGTCCAGCACCTCGGCCAGCAGCGCGGAGGCCGAGCGCTGCGTGCACTGCCCGCTGCGCAGGGGCAGCACGGTCAGGTCCTGGTAGTGGCTGCAGGGCAGCGCAGCGGCCAGAAGGCCCTGCGCGTCGGGACGACCACTGTGCACCGGGTAGTGCGGCGTGCTGCGTTCGACGAACCCGCGCAACGGCCGCAGGTTGATCCGCCGCAGCGGGCCCAGCAGTGAACGGGTCTGCGCACACAGCCGCGCGCACAGGCTGGGCGGCGCGGCCTGCAGTGACAGCTGCAGCAGGGGCGCGGTGGCCAGCATGGCCGCACTCGGCCAATGCGGCTCCGGCAGCACTTCGGTCAGGCTGGGGATGTCGGCACTGTTGGCCTGCACCTGCGCGCGGGTGCTCTCGCTCATGGCCCCGGCCAGTTCATTGCTGTGGCACGACAGCGCGAACAGGGCAGGGTGGGCGGCGTGGTTGGAGGCGAACTGGTGCCAGGTGCCACCGCCGAAGCGCACGGTGAACAGGCAGTCCGGTCGAATGCGGATGCGCCGCAGGCTGCGCAGGAAGGCGGCCGGGTCGGTGGCCAGCTGCGCATCGGCGGCGGTGGCGAAGCGCAGCTCCGCACCGGCGCTGCCGGCGATGGCGGTGAACATGCGCGGGCCGGCATGGCGATGGAACGGATGGCCGCCGCCGGCGACCACGAAGCTGTACAACGAGGACGCATCGCCGTGCTGCAGGTGCATCCCGCCCAGCCGCGCGGAGGGTTCATCCAGCGCATCGATGAAGGCCGGATGGTGGCGCTGGCGTTCGCCGGCATCCTTCACCAGCGCGTCGCCGGCACCGATGCCCAGCTGGGCGATGAGGGTGACTTCGATGGGGCCGGCGCCGTCCTGTGCGGGCAGCTGGACACCTGGAAACGAACGGCTGTTGCGGGTCGAACCAGGCATCGTCGTGCTCCTTGTCAGCGGGCAGGGGACTTGCGGCGTGCGCGGGCTTCGCGCTTGAGCGGGCCACCGACCGGACACACTTCGGCGGCCCAGGAGAACAGCGTGTTGGCCAGGCGCTCGGGCACCTGGCGGAAATACACGAACTGGCCGCGCTTCTCGCGCTCGATCAGGCCGGCTTCTTCGAGGATGCGCAGGTGGCTGGACAGCGCCGGCTTGCTGAAGTCGAAGCGCTCGGCCAGCTCGCCCGCGCTCAGTTCACCGGCGCTGAGGTAGGCCAGGATCTGCCGGCGGGCACCGGAGGCGAGGGCTTCGAAGATGCGGTCCATGGGTCGTTAATTAACTAATTCGTTAATTGATGATCCCGCGTGCATGGGGCCGTGTCAAGCGGGCGCGCCCGTTGCGCAGCAGCCCCTGCCTTTGCCATCCTCCCCGCTGATTTCGATCCGTTGGAGCTGTGATGCGTGCTGCGCCCTGGTTGATGGCTGGCCTGCTGCTGCCCGTGCTGGCGGTGGCGCAGCCGTCGCGCGCGCCGAAAGCTGCCGTCGCACAGGATTCCTTCAGCGAACTGTTCGACACCGCGTGCATGCAGCACATCGGCGCCCCGGCACGGCTGCAGGCGCTGATGGAGGCCAATGGGCTGACCCCGCTGCAACCGGCCGAGGCGGCCACCCTGTTGCAGGGGCAGCCGGGCGTGGCGTGGCTGGTGCCATTGGCCAGCGGGCGTTATGCGGTGAGCTGGGCCGACGACGGCACCTGCAGCGTGTATGCGGAGAAGGCCGAACCGGCGGTGGTGCAGAAGGGCTTCGCGCGGTTGATGCAGGCGGCGCCGAAACCGCTGCAGGTGCGTTCGCTGCCCGGCCGCGGGCCGCTGCCGGCCGACCAGGTGGCCATCCAGTACGGCTGGGCCACGCCGGGCGAAACCAAGCTGCGCGTGCGTTTCCGCCTGGTCACCCGGCAGGCCGCCGAAGCTGGCGTGCAGGCGATGGCGTCGGCCAGCCCGGGTGAAGCCATGCTCGAACAGGCGACCACGCCGCCGGGCGACACGGCACCCCCGCGCTAGCGCCGGGCCCGGGACCCACGATTCATCCAACGCATCTGGATGTGGTATATCGTTTATCGATAAATCCATCCCGGGCGGCGAGGCTGCCCCATACCGGAGGCTGCTTGACCGCTCGTCCCGCCCGCGCCGAACCCGCGCGAGGCTTGTTCACCCTGGCCCAGACCGCCGTGCAGGCCGTACGGGCAATGTGCTGGCTGGGCATCCTGGCCGCGCTGCTGGCCGTGCCTCTGGTGGCCTACGACCGGCGCTGGCTGCTGGACAGCGTGCACGACGCGCACGCCGCGGCCGTCCACGGCAGCGATCTGTTCCTGCATTTCTGCATCGGCCTGGGCAGCATCGTGGCCCTGCTGGTGCTGTGCCTGGTGTTCCTGCGGCACCTGGCGCGCCTGCTGCGCTCGGCCGCCGGCGCGCGCCCGTTCACCCATGCCAATGCGCAGCGCCTGCAGCGCATGGCGTGGCTGATGCTGGCGATGGAAGTGCTGTCGATCATCATCGGCGTGTACGCGTCCTGGATGGGCCCGGACTTCGCCTGGATGGAAGTCGGCGGCGGCATGTCCATCACTGGCCTGATCGCCGTGCTGATGCTGTTCGTGCTGGCGCGCGTGTTCGCCGCTGGTGCGGCCATGCGTGATGACCTCGATGGTGTCATCTGATGGCGATCGTCATCACGCTCGACCGCATGCTGCAGGAACGGGGCATGACCCTGTCCGAGCTTGCCGGGCGCATCGACATCACCCTGGCCAATCTGTCCATCCTCAAGACCGGCAAGGCACGCGCCATCCGCTTCTCGACGCTGGATGCGATCTGCCGCGAGCTGCAGTGCACGCCGGGCGACCTGCTCGGGCACGACCCGCTGCAGGCGCAGGACGACGACTGAAACACCCCTCTCTCCCTTACCTCATGAAGAAACGGAACCGAAATGGAATGGTTGGCTGACCCCTCGATCTGGATGGGCCTTGCGACCCTGATCGTGCTTGAGATCGTGCTTGGCATCGACAACCTGGTGTTCATCGCGATCCTGGCCGACAAGCTGCCACCGCACCAGCGTGACCGCGCGCGGGTGATCGGCCTGAGCCTGGCCCTGCTGATGCGCCTGGTGCTGCTGGCCGCGCTGGCCTGGATCATGAAACTGACCGAGCCGCTGCTGACGCTGTTCGATCACAGCTTCTCCGGGCGCGACCTGATCCTGCTGGGCGGCGGCCTGTTCCTGCTGTTCAAGGGCACCATGGAACTGCACGAGCGTCTGGAAGGCCGCCAGCACGAGGACAACGGCAAGAAGGTCTATGCCAGCTTCGCGATGGTGGTGGCGCAGATCGTGGTGCTCGACGCGGTGTTCTCGCTGGACTCGGTGATCACTGCCGTCGGCATGGTCGACAACCTGGGCGTGATGTACGCCGCGGTGACCATCGCCATGGTGCTGATGCTGCTGGCCAGCAAGCCGCTGACCCGCTTCGTCAACAAGCATCCCACCGTGGTCGTGCTGTGCCTGGGCTTCCTGTTGATGATCGGCTTCAGCCTGGTGGCCGAAGGCCTGGGCTACAAGATTCCGAAGGGATATCTGTACGCGGCCATCGCGTTCTCGATCCTGGTGGAAGCCTTCAACCAGTGGGTGCGCTTCAACCGCGAACGCAACGAGCGCCGCCAGCCGTTCCGCCAGCGCACCGCCGATGCAGTGCTGCGCATGCTGGGTGCACGCCCGGCCAACGGCCACGATGACGCCGGCGAAGAGGAGCACGGTGACGCGGAGGAGCGCCTGCAGCCGGCCGAGCACGAGATGATCCGCAGCGTGCTGGGCCTGGCCGACCGGCCGGTGTCGAGCGTGATGACGGTGCGTGCCGACGTGCAGTGGATCGACCTGGCGCGTGGCCAGGACGATGTGGTGGCGCGCCTGGTGGCGTCGCCGCACACGCGCCTGCTGGTGGGCGAGGGCGACCTGGACAGCCTGCGCGGCGTGGTGCAGAGCCGCGACCTGCTGGCCGACCTGCTGCAGGGCCGGCCGCTGCAGCTGGAGGGCAACCTGCGCGAGCCGCAGTACGTGCTGTCCAGCGCCAGCGCACTGCAGGCGCTGGAACTGATCCGCCAGCACCCGGTGCCGCTGGCGGTGGCCGTGGACGAGTACGGCAGCGTGGAAGGCCTGGTGACCGCCAACGACCTGCTGGCGGCGATCGCCGGCGACTTGGCCGATACCCAGGACGAACGCTACGGCGTGGTGGCGCAGGGCGAGGACCAGTGGGAAGCCGATGGCGCGCTGACTCTGGACGACCTGCAGCGCCTGGCGGGTGTGTCGCTGCCGCGCAGCAGCGACTACATGACCATTTCCGGCCTGGTGCTGGACCAGCTGGGGCGCCTGCCGGATGAAGGCGATGCCGTGGATGTGGCCGACGTGCGCATCACCGTGCTGGCGATGGAGAAGCGCCGCATCGCGCGTCTGCGCGTGCAAAGGCTGGCGCCGTAACGCGCGCCTGCCTCTTGTAGAGCCGAGCCCACGCTCGGCTGTTTTTCCCGCAGCCGAGCCTGGGCTCGGCTCTACAGTTGGTGTAGCCGAGCATAGGCTCGGCTCTACCCATTGCAACCTCCGCCCGTCACCATGGCGGGCCCCACGTTCTGGAATGCCGCAGTGCTGAGTACGATTGGATTGTTGATGGGCCTGTACGTGGCCTGGCGCCTGTTCTGGCCGCTGCGCCTCCAGGTGTGGACCAAGGCCTTGTTGTCGCTGCTGCTGGTGGGCCTGGCCGTGCAGCTGCGTATCGTCGCCACGTTCTGGGGCACGATGGCCTCGCCGGAAATTCCGAAGATGGCCATCGCCGTGCTGGCCACCGGCTCGACCGCCGTGCTGCTGCTGGCGCTGGCGATGCTGCTGTTCGATGCCGGCCTGCTGTTGGCGCGCGTGCTGCGCCTGCCGCGCGCAGTCTCGGCCCTGCGTACGCCGCTGCTGCGTCCGCTGGCCGCAGGTGTCGCCCTGCTGCTCAGCGCCTACGGCGTCAGCCAGGGCATGGCAGTGCCGAAGCCGCGTCAGGTCGAGGTGGCGATCAAGGATCTGCCGGCCGCCTTCGATGGCTACCGCATGCTGCAGCTCACCGACATCCACGCCAGCCGCCTGCTGACCGGCGACTGGGTGCGCCAGGTGGTGGCCGAAAGCAATGCGCTGAAGCCGGACCTGATCGTGATCACCGGTGACCTGATCGATGGCACGGTGGATGCACGCCGCGATGATTTCCGTCCGCTGGGCGACCTGCACGCGCCGGACGGGGTGATCGCCATCACCGGCAACCATGAGTACTACGCGCAGTACAGCGACTGGATGCAGGCCTTCCGCGCGCTGCACATGCAGGTGCTGGAAAACAGCCACACCCAGGTGCGGCGTGGCGATGCGGCGCTGACCATTGCCGGTGTCACCGACCCGGTGGCGGCGCGCTACGGCCTGCCGCTGCCCGACCTGCAGGCGGCGCTGGCCGGTGCCGATCCTGCCGCACCGGTGATCCTCCTTGACCATCGCCCG
Organism: Stenotrophomonas sp. SAU14A_NAIMI4_5; assembly: GCF_003086795.1. Taxonomy (NCBI): domain Bacteria; kingdom Pseudomonadati; phylum Pseudomonadota; class Gammaproteobacteria; order Lysobacterales; family Lysobacteraceae; genus Stenotrophomonas; species Stenotrophomonas sp. SAU14A_NAIMI4_5. The sequence goes on from NZ_CP026003.1 coordinate 1,283,277, forward strand.
CGCAATGCCGCCGATGCCGCCGCACGCGGGGTGAAGCTGCAGCTGTCCGGCCACACCCATGGCGGGCAGATCATCGGCATGGACCAGCTGGTGAAGCGGGCCAATGGTGGCTTTGTCTCCGGCCGCTACGAGGTGGATGGCATGACCCTGTACGTGAGCAACGGCGCTGGCCTGTGGGCCGGTTTCCCCGCGCGCATCGGCGTGCCTTCGGAAATCACCCTGTTCACCCTGCGCCGCGCGCCGTGAATTCTGATGGGGTCGGATCCCTTTGCCATCGGCAAAGGGCTCTGACCCCTACGCACTCCAGTTGAGGAACCATGTCCCATACCCGCGCACCCATGGAACGGCTGATCCGCGCCAACGCGGATGAAATCAACCGGCTGCAGCAGCTCATCCGCGAGACGGCCGCACTGCGCTGGCGGGGGCCCGAAGAGAAGCAGCGACATGCGGATGCGTGCGCGGAGTTCAACCAGCGCTACCCGCAGCTGGTGTTTCCCGGCGGCTACGACCATGCCCTGCAGGAGCTGGCCAGGCACGACCCAAATATCGTGGATGTGGTGCTGACCTTCCTGGAAGTGCGGCCGTACTTCTTCCGTTCCGGGTACATGTGGAAAACCCTGTACAAGCGTGTGCAGCGGGTGCCGATGGGCACGAAGCAGCAGGCCAGGATGCAGAAGATCGTGGAGGCCTACAGCGCCTATTGTGCTGCACGTGATGCCTGATGGGGCAGATCCCTTTGCCCGGCAAAGGGATCCGACCCCGCGCGCCCTGGCTCATCACGCCGCCCGCAGCGGCCGTGCATGCACACTGCGCTTCAGCGATTGAGCACGCTTGGCGATGGCGCGCACCACGAAGGCGGTGAACAGCAGGGCCGAAGGTACGGCGTACCAGAAATTGGCCGGCACGCGCTTGAAGTATGAGTAGGTGAACACCGCGGCGATGATCCACATGCCGGTTACGTGCAGGCGGCGCCATGCGGTGGGGCCCATGCGCCGGGCGATGCCGCGATGCGAGGTGATCGCCAGCGCGAGGATGGCCACGTAGCCCACCGTGCCGGGCAGGTTGGCCAGCGCCGAGCGTGCTGGCCAGAACGCCGGGTTGAGGATGCCGAACGCGGTGATCGCGATGGCATGCAGCAGGTGCGAGAACGCGAACGACAGGCCGATGATCCGGCGTTCGCGCAGCAGGAAACGGCTGGTCGGCCCCGGCAGCAGGCTGGCGAACGACGAAGCAGTGAACGCCACCAGGAACAGCAGGAACGAGGTGCGCGCGGTGACCCGGATGGCCGCGCGGCTGCCCTCGGCCACGTCGGCGTGCAGGGCGAACGCGGCCAGCGCGAAGGCGATGAGCACCACGGCAATGGCCACGAACAGGCGCCAGCCGTGCAGGAAGGAAGTGTTGGAAACAGCCATCGATCAAGCCTCGGAATGGAGAAGGGTAGTGCCGGCCGCTGGCCGGCAATCAGGGAAAGCGGTCAGCACAACCAGCACACCCGCCGCGCACAGTTCGCCCAGCAAGGGCGCGGCCACCACGTGCAGTGCATCCGCGGGCACGTCATGCGCCGCGGCCAGTGCCTGCAGCGCGTCATCCACACGCGCGCCGTCGTTGCCAAAGGCCGACAGCAGCGCATACGCCAGCGGTGCCAGTTCCTCGACCTGCAGCCGGTAGTCCACCAGGCGGCGCAGCAGCAGAAGCGTCGGCTCGCTGACGGCGGCATCGTCCATCGCGGCGTCCTCATGCACCGGCCACTGGTAGCCCAGTACCCGCACCAGCGGCGACAGCGCCAGCACGTCGCTGCCCGCAGGCGTGTACTGCAGCGAATGCCCTGCGTCGCGCGCTTCGATGTGCAGCGCCTGCTGGGTGCTTTCGTAGTGCGCCAGCTCCGCCGCCCAGCCGGGCAGCGCGAACGTATCCTGCGTTGCCAGCCACGCAGCGAACTCGCTGGCGATCTGCGGAAACAACGGGGTATGGCAGGGGTGATGTGCGTAGTAGTACTCGACCAGGCTGCGCCAGCGCGCTTCGCCCAGTTGTTCCTGCAGGCGCGGCAGGCTGCCGGCCAGCAGGCTGTCCAGGCTGTCGATGCACAGGCGGCGGTACACCGCCAGCCGGCGTGCCTCGATGCCATCGGGCGCCGGCATCGACGGGTCGCGCACATGGTCGGCCCAGCGCTGCTGCAGGGTGGCCAGCGACTCAGCCATGGGCCATCTCCGGCAGCAGCACCTCGGCCTGGGCCTGGCGGATCTGCGTGACCTCGGCCAGCAGTTCGGCCAGCGGCGGGAAGTTGAAATCGCGCTCCAGCAGGGTGGGGCGCACGCCGACACGCGCATAGGCCTCGCGCAGCAGCGCCCAGACCATGCCCTTCACCGGCGCGCCGTGGGTGTCGATCTTGAAGCCATCGTCTTCGTCGAAGTGACCGGCCACGTGCAGCGAGGCGACACGGTGGCTGGGGACGCGGGCGAGGAAACCGAAGGCGTCGTAGCCGTTGTTGCAGGCGTTGACGAAGACGTTGTTGACGTCCAGCAGCAGGTCGCAGTCTGCTTCGGCCAGCACGGCGTTGATGAAGTCGATTTCGCTCATGTCCGCGCCGGGCACGGCGTAGTAGGAGATGTTCTCCACCGCGATGCGCCGGCCCAGCGTGTCCTGCACCTGGGCGATGCGCCCGGCGACGTGGCGCACAGCTTCGGCGGTGAACGGCAGCGGCAGCAGGTCGTAGACATGGCCGCCGGCAGCGCAGTAGCTCAGGTGTTCGCTGTACAGCTGCACCTGGTGCAGCTCGAGGAAGGCGCGGGTCTGTGCCAGCAGGGTGCGGTCCAGCGGGTCCGGGCCGCCCAGCGACAGCGACAGGCCGTGGCAGGTCAGGCGGTGGCGTTCGCTGAGCTGGCGCAGCGCGGCACCATGGGCGCCACCGACGCCGATCCAGTTGTCGGGCGAGACTTCGAGGAAGTCGATGGCGTCGGCGGGCATTGCCAGCAACTCGTCAATCAGGCCACGGCGCAGGCCAAGACCAGCGCTGGCGGAAGGCAGGGGCAGGGACATGCGCGGTACTCCAGGGCAGTGGCGCCGCCACGAGGGCGGCGCCGTTGGGGGCAATCAGTCGTTGACGCGGGAGAACAGGCCCTTCGGCATCGGCTTGCCGTTGGCGGTGTAGACGCTGCGCAGGTAGTCGTGCGCTTCCTGCTCGCTGATGTAGCCGTCGTGGTCGGCGTCGATGCGGTCGAATTCGGCGGCACGCTTGCCGGCCACGGCGTTGAACTCGGCACGCGAGACCCGGCCGTCGTGGTCACGGTCGGTGCGGGCAAACGAGGCGTCCCCGCACTTGCCTTCGCCGCACTGGCCTTCGGCCACCTTGGCCTTGCCGGCGGGCTTGCTGGTGGCGGCCTTGTTGGCGCCGCACTTGCCTTCACCGCACTTGCCTTCGGCGGCGGCGCTCATGGCCACGGCACTGATCGCCAGCGGCTGGATCGCGGCGGCCTGGCCAGCCAGCAGCAGGCCGCCAGCCAGGGCGATACCGATGGCGCCGATGCGCGGCAGACGGGAAGCAGCGGTGTTCTTGGTCGAGACGGACATGGTGGTGACTCCTTGGGATGTGCACGCAGGGCGTGCGGGATGGACGCCGCGGGAAGGCGACGGAATGCGATGCGGAGAAGGGTGGGAAAGGGCGGAGGCGGATCAGGCGCTGCGGCGACGACGCAGCACATGGGCCAGCAGCAGGGCGCCGCCGAGCAGGGCACCGCCGAATCCAATGCCCGGCAGCAGTGCGGCAATGGGCAGCAGCAGGGCGACCAGGCTGACGCCCCAGCCGAGGCGGTCATCGCCAACTGCGGCACGCTGCGGGCCGGCCAGCAGGCGGTCCAGGCTGAGTGCGCCGCCACCGTTGAGGATCAGTGGCAGCAGCATGGCCAGGAACAGCAGCGGCAGCTTGAAGTTGCCATAGCCCTGGTCGGTGATGGCATAGCCCTGCCAGAGTTCGCCGAGGCCGTTCCACTGGTCGGGCCAGTGCACGGCGGCGATGGCGACCACGGTCAGCACCCAGAAGATGTAGGCCACCGAACGCGTGGCGAGGCCGAGCAGCAGCATCACCGCGCCCACCAGTTCCAGCCACGTGGCGAGCTGCCAGTTGAGCGAGGCGGGCAGGGTGGAGAAGGGGAACGAGAAGCGGCCGTCCAGATCGGCGAACCAGTTCTGGCCGCCCAGCTTCTCGCGGCCGGATTCAAAGAACTCCCAGGCCAGCAGGGCGCGCAGGGCCAGCGGCGAAAGCCAGCGGCCGACGGCATCCAGGCGCGGGGTGTAGAGGGAGGAGGCGGTGCTGATCATGGGTGTGTCCTGCGGGCCGGTGGTCGATGGAGGCCATTTCGGGCCACGCAGGTATCGGTAACGTGTGCCGATGCCCGGGGTTTTGTCAGCGACTGTGGCTGCGGCAGGGGTTTCGTACAGTTGGATACAAAGACGCCGCGTCGGGGCGCATCGGCGCGCTGCGCGCCCGCGTGCGGGGAACCCTGTTCCCCCGGTAGTGCCGGACCATGCCCGGCGGCCGAATGTATCGGACTGTAGGAACCGGCCGCCGGCCTACAGTCCGGTACAACTCGGCGCCGCAGCGAAACAGCAGCGATACACCCACCGGCGGAAATGGCCACTCCCAACACCGGAGTGCCACCCATGATCCGCACCACCCTGCTTGCCGCTGCCCTGGCCCTGGCCGGCGCCGCCACCCCCGCCTTTGCCGCGCAGGCCGATGCCGGCGCGCCGCCCACCATCATCCTGGTACATGGCGCCTTCGCCGATGGCTCCAGCTGGAACAAGGTCATCAGCACCCTGCACGACTGGAAGCTGCCGGCGGTGGCCGTGCAGAACCCGCTCAGCTCGCTGGCTGACGACGTGGCGGCCACCCGCCGCGCGATTGCCGCGGCACCGGGCAAGGTGGTGCTGGTCGGCCACAGCTGGGGCGGCACGGTCATCACCGAAGCGGGCAACGATCCCAAGGTGCAGGCGCTGGTCTACGTGGCCGCGTTCGCACCGGATGTCGGCCAGTCCTCCGCGCAGCAGGGCGAAGGCTTCCCGGTCGGCCCCGGGCTGACCCGCCTGCAGGAGAAGGACGGCTACCTGACCCTGCCGGCCGATGCCATCGCCGAGGATTTCGCACCCGACGTGATGAAGAAGACCGCCGCCCTGCTGTACAGCACGCAGGTGCCGTTGAAAGCCAGCGCACTGGGCGAGGCCGTGACCACGGCGGCGTGGCGCAGCAAGCCGAGCTGGTACGTGGTCAGCCGCGATGACCGCATGCTCTCGCCGCAGCTGCAGGTCGCCACCGCACGGCGCATCGGCGCGCAGCTGCAGTCGATCGGCAGCAGCCATGTAGCGCTGCTCTCGCACCCGGCGCAGGTGGCCGACAGCATCCTGGAAGCTGCCGGGGTGAAGCCGGCCGAGCTGCCGCTGGCCGAGCAGGGGGGCTGAGCGATGGCCACGCTTCGTGCCTACACCGTGCCGCTGCTGCTGGCCCTGCTCGGCGCCGCTGCGCTGCTGCTGGCCTGGCCCAGCCCCGAAGCCGGTGCACAGACCGCCGAGGCCGCACCCGCGGCGGGATTCAGCGGCGGTGGGCCGTGGCACAACAGCCCGCCGCTGACCCTGGAGCAGCTGCGCGGGCAGGTGGTGCTGGTCGAGTTCTGGACCTACGGCTGCAGCAACTGCCTCAACGTCGCGCCGTACGTGCACCAGTGGCATGCGCGTTATGCGCCGAAGGGGCTGCGCGTGATCGGCGTGCACACGCCGGAATTCGCCTATGAAGGCCTGCAGGGCAACGTGCGCCATGCGATCCGCCGCCTCGACATCACTTGGCCGGTGGTGCAGGACAACCAGTACCGCATCTGGAACGCGTGGGGCAATCGATTCTGGCCGGCGCTGTACCTGGTCGACCGCCAGGGCCGGGTGGTCTACCGCCATTACGGCGAAGGCGATTACGCACGTACCGAAAGCGAGATCCAGCGCCTGCTGGCCAGCCCCTGAGCCGCGCTACCATGGCCGCGCCGCGCGGCCTTGTCCTCCGCCGCCATCGAGAACGCAATGAACCACGTACCGCACATCCTTGTCGTCGACGATGACAGCGACATCCGCCAGATGCTGGCCGACTACCTGCAGCGCAACGGCCTGCGCATCAGCCAGGCCGATGGTGGCCGCGCCATGCGTGCGCTGATGGACACCCATGCGGTGGACCTGGTGGTGCTGGACGTGATGATGCCGGGCGAGGATGGCCTGAGCCTGTGCCGCAATCTGCGGGCCGGCAAGCACCGCGCCGTGCCGGTGGTGCTGCTGACCGCCCGCGATGATGAGACCGACCGCATCATCGGCCTGGAAATGGGCGCCGATGATTACGTGACCAAACCCTTCTCCTCGCGCGAACTGCTGGCGCGCATCAATGCGGTGATCCGCCGCACGCAGATGCTGCCGCCGAACCTGCAGGTGAGCGAAGCCGGTCGCCAGCTGGCCTTCGGCGAATGGCGCCTGGATACCACCGCCCGCCACCTGCTGGATGCGCAGGACACCGCCTATCCGCTCAGCGGCGCCGAGTTCCGGTTGCTGCGCGTGTTCCTCGACCATGCCAACCGCGTGCTCAGCCGCGACCAGCTGCTCAGCCTCACCCAGGGCCGCGATGCCGAACTGTTCGACCGCTCCATCGACCTGCTGGTCAGCCGCGTGCGCCAGCGCCTGGGCGACGACGCGCGCGAGCCGACCTACATCAAGACCGTGCGCAGCGAAGGCTATGTGTTCAGCGTGCCGGTGCAGCTGCTGGGGCCGGAGGAATGAACGCCGCCGCGCGCCGCCTGCCGTGGCCGCGCACGTTGTCCGCGCGCCTGCTGCTGTTGCTGCTGGGCGGGCTGACCCTGGCCCACGCGCTGTCGTTCGGCCTGCTGTTCTTCGAGCGCTACCAGGCCACGCGCAGCATGATGCTGCGCAACCTGGACGAGGACGTGGCGGTTAGCGTGGCCCTGCTGGAACACCTGCCGGCCGACCAGCGCCAGGCCTGGGTGCCGCGCCTGGAACGGCGCACCTACCGCTATCTGCTGCGCCCGGCCGCTGCAGGGCCGGCGCTGGAAACCGAGCGTGCACGGCAGGTCACCGCCATCATCGATGACAGCCTGGAGCATCGTTACCCGCTGCAGGCCCGCCAGGTCGCGCGCCTGCCCGAACGTTTCGAGGTGGAACTGCGGCTGCACGATGGCACGCCGTTGACCATCGAAGTAACGCCGTCCGGCCTGCCGCTGGCGCGCTGGCTGCCAGCCGTGCTGCTGGCGCAGCTGGCCCTGCTGCTGCTGTGCGCGTGGCTGGCGGTACGGCTGGCGCTGCGGCCTTTGCAGCAGCTGTCGCACGCCGTCGAGCACCTGCAGCCGGGCAAGGACGCACCGATGCTGGCCGAAGATGGCCCCGCCGAAGTCGGTACGGCGGCCGCCGCATTGAATGCGCTGCAGGCGCGCATCCGTGGCCATGTCAGCGAGCGCCTGCAGATTCTCGCGGCGATCTCGCACGACCTGCAGACGCCGATCACGCGGATGAAGCTGCGGGTGGAAACGCTGCCCGAAGACGCGACCCAGCAGCGCCTGCTGGATGACCTGGACCACCTCGGCCAGCTGGTGCGCGAGGGCGTGGCCTATGCACGCAGCAGCCACGTGGCCAGTGGTGCGCCGGTGGCAATGGATCTTGGCGCATTCCTGGCCAGCGTGGTCGGTGATTACGAGGACATGGGCAAGCCGGTCTCGGGCGGTGCACCGTCGGGGCTGACGGTGCAGACCTGGCCGCAGCCGCTGCGGCGGGTGGTCGGCAACCTGGTGGACAACGCGCTGCGCTATGCCGGCAGTGCCGAGATCGATGCGGGTCGCGATGCGGCCGGCAAGCCGTGGATCAGCGTGTCTGATCGCGGCCCGGGCATTCCCGAGGACCAGCTGCAGGCCGTGCTGGCCCCGTTCCACCGGCTGGAGAGCTCGCGCAACCGTGATACCGGCGGCACCGGGCTGGGCCTGGCCATCGCCGTGCAGCTGGCGCAGTCGCTGGGCGGTTCGCTGCAGCTGCGCAACCGCGAAGGCGGTGGCCTGCAGGCGGTGCTGCAGCTGCCGGGCTGATGGGTGGGGTCGGATCCCTTTGCCACCGGCAAAGGGCTCTGCCCCCGCGCCCTGCCTGCAGATGCACCGCGCCGTCACCCCGCGCGTGACACCCTCCGGCCATGAATGAAATGACGGCGGCGCGGCAGCGCTCGATGTGGGTCGCGGGCCTGTCCACCGTGGTGGAGTGGTACGACTTCACCCTGTACCTGTATTTCGCCACCGTGTTGTCGCGGGTGTTCTTCGGCGGCGGCGAGCAGGCGATGTTGGTCACGCTCGCGGGCTTCGCCGTCTCCTACCTGATGCGCCCGCTCGGCGCGCTGTGCTTCGGCCACCTCGGTGATCGCCTCGGCCGGCGCTGGATGCTGCTGGCCTCGATGGCGCTGATGGCGGCGGCGATGCTGGCCACCGCCCTGCTGCCGACGGCCGCCACGGCGGGTACCACGGCCGGCGTGCTGCTGCTGGTCCTGCGCTGCGTGATGGCCTTTTCGGTGGGTGGCGAATACACCGGCGTGGTCGCCTACTTGCTGGAAAGCGCACCGGCGCGTCGGCGTGGACTGGTCACTTCGCTGGCCTCGGCGGCCAGTGAAGTGGGCGCGCTGCTGGCGGTGGCGATCTCTGCGGTGACGGTGGCAATGCTCACGCCCGCACAGCTGGATGGCTGGGGCTGGCGCATTCCGTTCTTCGTCGGTGCCGCGCTCGCGCTGGTGATCCTCATCGCACGCTCGGGCATGCACGAATCGCCCGAGTTCGAGCGCCAGCGTCGCGAGGGCAGCATTCCGGCGACGCCGCTGCGCCACGTGCTGCGCAACCATCCCGGCGCGGTGGCGCGCACCTTCGCGATTTCCGCACTCGGTTCGATCACTTACTACGTCGGCATTACCTACGTGCCGGCGTTCCTGCACGCGCAGGGACACGATGAAGGCGATGCGCTGTGGTTGTCGACGGTGGCGGCAGTGGCGGTCATCGCCATCACGCCGCTGTGCGGACTGCTGTCCGATCGCTTCGGGCGGCGACCGCTGCTTCTGGGGCTGACCGTGCTGGCGGCGCTGCTGCCGCTGTCGATGTTCGGCTGGATGGCCGAAGCCGCGCCGCTGGGCATCGCGCTGGCGGCGGTGGTGCTGGCCTGCGTGGCGGGTGGCATCAGCGCGGTAGCGGCACCGGCCACGGCCGAGCAGTTCCCGGGCGAGGGCCGGGTGAGCGGGCTGGCACTGGGGGTGACCATGGCCACGGCGGTGTTCGGCGGTGCGACACCGTGGCTGGCGCAGTGGTGGGTGGAACGCAGCGGCTGGGCGGCGGCGCCGGGCGCGATGATCGCGCTGGTGGCGGTGCTGGTGCTGCCGGTGCTGTGGACCCTGCCCGAGACGACCCCGGGCAGGGGCAAGCGCTAGGCGATCAGACCGCCAGGGTCTGCTCGATGTCGGCCAGCACGGCCGGCGCATCCACGCCGATGGCGAACGACTGCAGCACGTGGCCATCCCACACGCTGGGGCCGAAGGCCAGGCCTTCCGGCTTGGGGATGGTCATGCCGCGGGCAACACCGTCGGTGGCCACGCGCACGCTGGCGCGCTCGAACTGGAACAGCTCCGGGCGGGTCAGGGCGATGCAGGCGCAGCAGTCGTGCACGACCATGCCCTTGTGCCCGGCCTGCAGGTAGAAGTCCACGTAGTCCTGCGACAGCGCACGCACCAGCTCGGCATCGGCACCGCCGATGGCAGCCAGCTTGTCCAGGCCGTCACGGTCCATTTCCACGCGGGTGGTGACGTCCAGGCCGATGGCGGTGACCGGCCACTGCGCGGTGAACACGATGTCGGCCGCTTCGGCGTCGCCCCAGATGTTGGCCTCGGCGGCCGGGGTGATGTTGCCGTTGACGTGGAAGGCGCCGCCCATGAGGACCACGCCGCGCACCAGGCCGGCGATATCCGGGGCCTGCTGCAGGGCCAGGGCCAGGTTGGTCATGCGGCCGACCGCGATCAGGGTCACTTCGCCCGGGTGGGCGCGGACCAGGTCGATGATCAGCTGGTGGGCCGGACGTGCATCGGCGGCCACGTCCAGCGCAGCCGGCACCGGGTGGTTGCCCAGGCCGTTGTGGCCATGGATGTGCACCGGCCAGGCTTCCGGGGTGGCTTCGGGCTGCAGCGGGCCGGCGGCGCCGCGCGCGACCGGGGCGGCAAAGCCCCAGGCCTGCTTCAGGTACAGCGCGTTGTGGGTGGTCGAATCCACCGACGCGTTGCCGAAGGTGGTGGTGACGCCGACCAGGTCGATCTGGGCGTGCTTGTGCAGGTACAGCAGGGCCAGCGCGTCGTCGACGCCCGGATCCGTATCGAAAATGACTTTCAGCATGTTGTTGTTCTTCTTCTTCAGTGTGGTGCAGGGGGGCCGGCGGGACCCTGGGGGCCGGGCCGGCGCGCCCTACATTGTCCCATCTTCATGACAGGCAGGGCGAACCGCTGCGGCGGTGCTATCGTCAGGGGGTATCCACGGAAGGAGAACCGCCATGAAGACCCCCGCGATCCTGCTGGCCGGCCTGCTGTGCCTGGGCGCCGTAGCGCCGGCCCTGGCCACCTCGGTGGAGCCGAAGCCGCTGGAGGAAATGGTGGCTGAAGCCGACCAGATCGTCCGCGCCAAGGTGGTCGCCGTGGAAATGGTCGATGGCAAGGGACGGCCGCTGACCGATCCCGGATCGCGCACCGGGCCAGGCTCGGACAACGAGATCCGCCTGGTCCTGCAGGTGCAGGAAGTGCTGCGGCCGCGGGAAGGCAAGGTGCCGGCGACGATCCGGGTGCCGCTGTGGACGATGTGGCATTACACCTTGGGCCATATCCGCGAGGCCACGCTGGGCAGCGAAAGCCTGTTCCTGCTCAAGGGCGAGCGCCATGCACCGGTCTATCCGATGGATTTCCAGCGGCCGCTGGAAGAGCGCGCGCAGATCCAGTCATTGATGGTGGCGCCATGACCGCGCCGGTTCGCTGCTGCGGAGGCACGCCATGCTGGTGGTGACCCTGGTCCTGATCGCCCTGGTGCTGGGCCTGAACCTGGTCGCCACCTATGTGGTGGTGCGGCGCGACGACGTGTCGGTGGGAGGACGGATGGTGCAGCTGCTGCTGGTCTGGCTGCTGCCGCTGGTCGGCGCGATCCTGTGCATGGCGATCGCCACCGCCGATGGCTCGGTCAGCCGCAGCGATGGCAGCTTCGCGGGCAGCTACGATTCCTCGGGCAGTTACTCCAGTGACAGCCACAACAGCCACAGCTACAGCGGCTCGGACTGCAGCAGCGACAGTGGTGGCGGCGATGGTGGCAGCTGCGGCGATTGAGGCGCAGGCATTTTGTAGAGTCGAGCCATGCTCGACTGCCTGTGGCATTTGTAGAGTCGAGCCATGCTCGACTACACCGAAAAAGCAGTCGAGCAAGCTCGACTCTACGAAACAGCGGTCGGCCGGCGTTGTTCGTGCCGTGCCGTACCCGCTCAGCCGCCGCCTTCGGTCGGCAACGGTGCGGGCACGTTCAACAACCCCCCATCGGCCACGTAGGCGGCCAGCGCCTGGCCTTGGCTCAGCAGGTGGCGTTCCATCGTGCGTTCGGCCGCCTGCGCGTCACGACGGCGGAAGCAGTCCATCAGCTCGCGGTGTTCGGCCAGCGACTGCGCCGTGCGGCCCGGTGCCAGCAGCTGGCGGCCGCGGTGCATCTTCAGGATGCGGTGCAGGTCGTGGGTGATGCGGATCAGCCACGGGTTGCCGGCGTAGTGCTGCACGGTTTCGTGGATGAGGTAGTTGTTGCGGTAGTACTCGGCGATGTTGCCGTTGGCCGCTGCCGCTTCCATCGCTGCATGCAGGTCTTCCAGCTGCTGCACGCCGGCGTCGTCGATGTGCTTGACCGCCTCATGCGCGCAGCGGCCTTCCAGCATCGCCATCACCGGGAACAGCTGGTTGAGGTCTTCCAGGGTCAGCCGCGTGACCCGCGCACCGCGGCCAGCATCGATCTGCACCAGCCCTTCGGCTGCCAGCAGCTTCAACGCCTCGCGCAGCGGCGTACGGCTGATGCCGAGTTCCTCGCACAGCGCGGGTTCGTCGATCCATTCGCCCGGCGGCAGCCGGTAATCGTAGATGCGCTCGCGCACATGCTCGGCCACCTCTTCGTACAGAGGTGCGCGCTTCTTCGGCGAACGCGGGGCGGGAGCAATGGCCATGGTGGAAAGTGTACTGCCTCCCTGGGTGGAACCTGTAACGCGGTGCGGGAAACCCGGTTGGGCGAAATCCGATGGAAAAAATGGCTGGCAGAAACTGCTTGGTAGAGTCGACCGTTGGTCGACTGCTCTTCGCATGGATGCCGAAGATCCCGCGCTGCGCGCGATAGTCGACCAACGGTCGACTCTACCCGGTCGCCCCCCCCAGTCGCCCCCAGCCGAATCCGGCCCGTGCATCGAAGGGCGCCGGAATCCTCCGGCGCCCCGTCACTTACATCCAGCCCGGTACCACGAACACCAGCCAGGCCAGCAGCGGGCCAAACGCCACCACCAGGCCGCTGTACACCAGGAAGCGGCGGAACAGCGTCTCGCGCTCTTCCTTCGCGGCCGAGGCCACCACCAGCGCGCCGTTGGTCGAGAACGGGCTGACGTCGACGATGGTGGACGACACTGCCAGCGCGCAGATCACGCCGGCCGCACCCAGGTGGCCCTGCAGCAGGAATGGCACCGCCAGCGGAATGGTCGCGCCCAGCACCGCCGCCGAGGACGCGAATGCAGACACGATGCCGCCCACGTAGCAGACCAGCAGCGCACCCAGCAGCGGGATGCCGATGCTGGAAACACCATGGCCGATGAAGTCCACCGCGCCTGCATGTTCGAGCACGCCGATATAGGTCACCACGCCGCAGATCAGCAGCACGGTCGACCAGCTGATGCCATCGACCGCACCCTTCTGGCTCTGCGGCGAGAGCAGGGCCAGCACCACCGCGACGGTGATCGAGACCAGGCCGACGTTGAGGTTGTAGATCAGCGCGGCTACGCCCAGGCCGAGCAGGCCGATCAGGGTGAACAGACGCTCGCGGGTGAAGCCCACCGCATCCAGCGCGGCCGGGTCATTGGACAGCGTGCCACCACCGGCGGCGACCAGCGCGCCGTGGCCTTCGATGGCGAACTGCCGCGACGACGCCTGCGGGCCACCGGCCATGGCGAGCTCGGCGTTGCCCACGCCACCGGTGGCGGTGATCGAACCGCGACGCATCAGCGCGATGCCACCGAAGGCCAGGAAGCAGATGATCGCCATCATGAAGTTGAAGCCGAGGCTGGTCAGGAACACTGCCATCTCGGTCACTTCCAGGCCGGCCTTCTGCACCACGCCGTTGGTGATGCTGCCGTACACGCTGATCGGCGAGAAGCCACCGGCCTGCGCACCATGGATCACCAGCAGGCCCATCATCAGCGGGTTGATGTTGTACTGCTTGGCGAAGCGCAGCGCGACCGGGCCGATGATGGCCACCGCGGCCGGGCCCAGCGCGCCGAAGGCGGTCAGGACGGCGGTGATGACGAACATCACCCACGGGATGGCCACGATGTGGCCGCGTACCGCTTTCACCGCCCAGTGCACCAACAGGTCGATGGTGCCGTTCTTCTGTGCGATGGCGAACAGGTAGGTGATGCCGACCAGGGTCAGGAACAGGTCACCGGGGAAGCCGGCGAGCACGTCCTTGCCACCCATGTCGACGAAGATGCCGCCGATGATGAAGGCGAGGGCGAAGGCCACCGCACCCATGTTGATGGGCATCGCGGTGGCGACGATGAACATGATCACCAGACCGATGATCGTTGCGATTTGTGGACTCATGCGCCCTCCCAGACACGTGACTCGGGTACAGCTCGGATGGAGACCCGCCATCCCGGGGTAAGGCGTCGTACAACGTGAGGCGTGATACGTACTGCTCGAACCCGTTACTGCAGCCGCTCCAGCGCGCTGCGGACCCATTCCGCCGCGCCGTCCAGGCTCTGGAACTCTTCCACCGCGCGCACCTCGCAGCACGGATAGGACGGCGCGATCATGCGCGCCAATGCATTGCCCGGGCCCAGCTGCAGGAATACCCGCGCGCCGCGCTCGAAGGCCTGGCGCATCACCTGCGCCCATTCAATGGTCTGTGCCAGCTGCGCCGACAGCGTGTGCACCGCTGCTGCGCGGTCGCGCACCGGGCGCGCATCGATGCCGGCCAGCAACGGCAGGCGCGGGGCCTGCAGCGGCGAGCCGTCGAGTGCGGCGGCGAACGGTGCGACGGCAGCGTGCAGCAGCGGCGTATGCGCGGGCACAAGCACCGGCAGCGGGCGGATCTCCGCACCCTGCGCGCGCGCGGCATCGGCCAGGGCCTGCAGGGAAGCCTGCGTGCCGCCGACGATGAAGTGATCGCGGCCGTTGGCGATGGCCACATGCGCGCCGTGTGCATCACACAGCGGCTGCAGGGTATGGCGCTCCAGCCCCAGCACGGCCTGCATGCCTGCATCGGCAGGGCTGGCGGCATCCATCAGTTGCGCGCGCTGCGCGGCCAGGCCCAGGCAGGTGCTCGCATCAACGCTGCCGGCGATCGCATGCGCGGCCAGTTCACCGATGCTGTAGCCGGCCACCAGCAGCGGTGCCGGCAACGCCTCGCGCAGGCCGTGCCAGTGCGCCAGCGTTGCGGCACACAGCAGCGGTTGCGCCAGTGCGTTGTCGAAGCGTGTTTCATCGGCGGCGGCCGCGAACGCGTCACGGCCGAGCACGGCGCTGGCCGACGCCAGTACGTCGCGGGCCGCGGGCAGCTCGCGCACGCGGTCGAACATCGCCGCGTGCTGCGCACCTTGCCCGGGGCAGAGCAGGGCAAGGCTCATGCGCCCTCCTGCTGCAGCAGGAACCAGCTGCAGGCCAGCAGGTCGGCGCTGCCACCGGGGCTGAGGCGGCGCGCGACGAAGCCCTCTCCGATGCCGTGCAGGCGAGTTTCCCAGCCGGGTGCGAAGGCACCGCCTGCCTCGATGAAGCGGCGCGCCTGCTGCTGCGCCCAGGCCAGGCCATCGGCGCCGCCACGGTGCAGCAGGTTGAGATCATCCACCTGCGCGACCAGCTGCATCAGGGTCTGGCACATCGCTGCATCACGCGGCAGGCCGTTGTGCAGGGCATGGCGCAGGGTCGGTACGGCCAGCTCGCGCAGCACGGGGTAACCGGCGGCGGCCTGTTCGCGCACGCCCGGCACGCCATGGCGCAGGCGCGCGCGCTGGCCGGGGCTGTTCGCATCCAGCGGCGCCGCGGCGAACGCATCCGCCCAGTGCTGCACGGCCAGGCAGACCTGCGCAGCGGGCGCGGCGTGGCCCTGCTGGCGGTGGCAGCGTGCAGCAGCAGCCACCAGCAGGCCCAGGCTGAAGATGGCGCCGCGATGGGTATTGATGCCGCCGGTGGCGCGCAGCATTGCGTGCTCGGCGGCGATGCCGTGCGCGCGCAGGCTGGCGAACGGCGCATCAGCGGCACCGGCGTCGGCAATCGAGGTGAAGTAGTGGCGCAGCGCGAACAGGCTGCGCAGGAACGTACCCGCATCCATGTCGTCATGGCTGCCGGTATCGAACGGCGTGACCAGGCCCGGCTTGGGTGCGCAGGCCAGTTCCGCATGCAGGCTGGCGATGGCCAGGCGGCCCAGGCGCGCGCTGTCGACGCGGCGCGCGACGGTGCGGTCAGCATGGGCGAGGGCGTTCATGCGGCCACTCCGGTGGCCACGAACAGCCGGTCACGGGCTTCGAGCGCAGCACCTTCCAGGCGTTTGACCAGCACCTGGCGGCTGCCACCGGCGTATTCGCGCCAGTTCACCGCGCCGCCGTCAGCCAGGCACAGTTCGCCGTCCACCCGACGGCCGTGCTCGGTTTCCCACTGCTGCAGTCGCGCCACCAGTGCATCGGCCTGTGCCGTGGCCTCCACCTGCCACAGCAGGTCGATGTCCGATGCGGCATGCACATAGGGCAGGCCACTCAGGTGCTGCCAGGCGAAGGCACCGAACACACGGGCCGGCGCAAGGCGGGCCAGTGCGTGCAGCGCGGCCTGCCAGTCGTTGGCAACGCCGGTGGTGAGGATGGCTTCCAGCGTCGGCGGCGGCTGCTGGCGCAGCACGTCGTGCAGCGGCACGCGCAGGGCCAGGCGTTGTTTGCCTTCGCTCGGCGGTAGCGGCACGCCCAGGCGCAGGCGCGGGTCGGGATCATCCACGGCACGCCGCGCCACCATGGCCGGCTGCCCCTGCGCGAACCACGCCGCCAGGCGCGGTTCCTGCGCGGCCACGTCGGCCCGCCAATCGGCTTGCGCCGACAGCCAGACCAGCGTGTGGCGGGCGGGCCGGTCAGGCATCGCCGCGGGCCACCGCAGTGCAGACATCCGCCGCAAGCGCGCGGCCACCACGCTCGGCACCGCGTGCGGCACGCAGGTCGCCGTCGCTGGGCGTGCGCAGCGCCTGCAGCAGGTGCTGGGCGAGGTCACCGTTCCACAGCGATTCGACCGCGCCCATCGACACGTAGTTGGCCACGCCCGGCGCGAACACCGGCGAGCTCTGGCTGAGCGCCTGCAGTTTTTCCAGCGGTTGCTTGGTTACCCGCGCCATCGCGCGCAGGTCCATCACCCGCACCTGCGCATCGGGCAGGGCATGGATGTGGTCGGCCATCAAGCCGAAGGACAGGAAGCCACCGCTCACCGATTCGCCGTAGACCAGGGTGACCAGGCGCGCGCCACGACGGCGGGCCAGGTCGATCGTCTGCGCGAGGTGGGCGAAGTAGCCGTTGATGCCCAGCAGTTCATCGCGGCGGGCCAGGCGCTGGCCGGCGGTGTCGGCCAGCATCACGATCGGCCGCTGCGGGTGTGCGGCGGTACTGGCCAGCACGGTTTCGGCCAGCGCCAGCGCATGGTCGACGCCGACCTCGATGCGGTCGGTGGTGCCGATCACCGTCACTTCGCCATCTTCGGTGCTGGCCGTGCCGGTCAGTACCGAGTCATTGATGTTGATGCGGTGGCCGCGCGGGAACAGGGCGTCGAGCAGGGTCTGCAGCGGGGCGCTCATGGCAGGCTCCTGCCGGCGGTGGCGGCGAGGAAGGCGTCGGTGTCCAGCAGCGGCAGGCGCTCGGGCTCGGCGATGCCCTGGCGGGTCCAGATCTCCAGTCCATCGCGGCAGTCGCCCCAGGCCTGCACGCGTGCCTTCAACGCAGCGTGGCGGGCCTGCAGGGCGCTCAGTGCAGTGTCGGTATCGCGGCTGGCGGCGTCGGCCTGCAATGCATCGGCGGCGGCGCGGGCGAAGGCTTCGATCGAATCGGGCACAAGTACCTGTGCCTGGTCGATCAGGTAGCGGTGCTTGCCACCGGTCACGCGCCAGACCAGAGCGCGGTCGCGCGAATCGAACTCTTCCACGCCGCGCACGGTCTCGATCACTTCCGGCCCGGACAGTGACAGCCGGCCTTCCTCGGACATGATGACGGTGGTGCAGCAGCGGGCGACGATGCCCATGCCGCCGAACGCGCCGTTGCCGCTGCCGATCAGTGCTACTACCTGTACGCCGGCAGCGCGTGCGCCCAGGGTGGCGCGCATGATTTCGGAAATCGCGATCAGGCCGGCATTGGCTTCGTGCAGGCGCACGCCGCCGGTATCCAGCAGCAGCAGCACGCCGTCGGGCTGCGTTTCCGCCGCGCGGCGCAGCAGGCCGGTCAGCTTGGCGCCGTGCACTTCGCCGACGCCACCGCCCATGAATTCACCCTGCTGCGCGGCCAGCAGCACGCGCTTGCCCTGCAGCGTGGCCTCGCCGACGACGATGCCGTCGTCAAAGGCGGCCGGCTGGTCGAGCTGGGCCAGGTGCGGGCTCATCATGCGCCGTGCGGGGCCGAGGAATTCGCGGAACGAACCGGCGTCGACCAGCCCGGCGATGCGCTCGCGTGCATCGGCTTCGTAATAGCTGTGGCGTTGCACGTGGCTCATGGGGTGCCTCCGGCCAGCAGGGTTTCCACCGCCTGGTCCAGGCGCAGGCTGACCACGGCCGGGGTAGCACCGGCATCGTTGATCGAGACGCGCACGTCGCGCAGGGGATGGCGCTGGGCGAAATCGGCGATGACCGCCTGCCAGATGGTGCCGAAGCCCTGCGCGGCGGTGATGATGCGCACCGTCATCGCACCGTCCTGCGCGGCGGGCTCCAGCAGGATTTCCAGGTTGCCCGAGGCGAGCACGCCCACCAGCACCGCATCGCGCGGGAACTGCACGGGGGTGCGGCCGTCGAATCGATAGTCGAGGGTTTCCATGCTCAGTCCCTTACCAGTTGCGGAAGCGCTTGGGCGGGTCGTACAGGCCGCCGGACCAGCGCACCAGGTCCTTCACCGAACGCGCGGCCAGCAGGTCACGGCTGGCATCGCGCGGCGAGATGCCGAGATCTTCGGGGCGACGGATCACGCCGCGGTCGCGCAGGTTTTCCACCATCGCGCGGTCGCGGCCGAGGCCGACGGCGGTGTAGCCGGAGACACCGCGGATCGCCTGTTCGCGTTCCTCCGGTGTGCGGCACAGCAGCAGGTTGGCGATGCCTTCCTCGGTCAGCACGTGGCTGACGTCGTCGCCGTAGATCATCACCGGCGGCAGCGGCATGTCCGCGCGCTCGGCCAGTTCCCAGGCGTCCAGTCGCTCGACGAAGGCGGGCGCCATGTGCTCGCGGAAGGTTTCCACCATCTGTATCACCAGCTTGCGCCCGCGCGGCATTTCGCCCGGCCGCGCGGCCTGCTGGCCAGCCTTGATCCAAGCATCGCTGGCGTGGCGGCGGCCGCGTGCATCCGAGCCCATGTTGGGTGCGCCACCAAAGCCGGCGATGCGGTCGCGGGTGGCGGTGGAGCTGTTGCCCTGCAGGTCGATCTGCAGGGTCGAGCCGATGAACATGTCGCAGGCATACAGGCCGGCGGTCTGCGAGAACGCGCGGTTGGAGCGCATCGAACCGTCGGCACCGGTGAAGAACACATCGCCACGTGCGGCGATGTACTTCTCCATGCCCAGTTCCGAACCGAACGAATGCACCGATTTGACGAAGCCCGATTCGATCGCCGGAATCAGCGCCGGGTGCGGGTTCAGCGCCCAGTGCTGGCAGATCTTGCCCTTCAGCCCCAGCGATTCGGCGTAGGTCGGCAGCAGCAGTTCGATGGCCGCAGTGTCGAAGCCGATGCCGTGGTTCAGGCGGTTGACGCCGTACTCGGCGTAGATGCCCTTGATGGCCATCATCGCCATCAGCACCTGGATCTCGGAGATCTGCGCCGGGTCGCGGGTGAACAGCGGTTCGATGTGGTTCGGGCGCGGCGCCTGCACCACGAAGTTGACCCAGTCAGCGGGGATATCGACGCGGGGGAGGGTGTCGACGATTTCGTTGACCTGGGCGATGACGATGCCGCCACCGAAGGCGGTGGCCTCGACGATCACCGGCGTGTCTTCGGTGTTCGGGCCGGTATAGAGGTTGCCGTGGCGGTCGGCGGCCTGCGCGGCGACCAGCGCCACGCGCGGGGTGAGGTCGATGAAGTAGCGGCCGAACAGTTCCAGATACGTGTGGATGGCACCGATCTGGATGCGCCCTTCGGCCACCAGGTTGGCCAGCCTCACCGACTGCGGGCCGGAGAACGAGAAGTCCAGCTTCGACGCGATGCCGCGCTCGAACACATCCAGGTGCGAGGGCAGGGACAGCACCGACTGCACCATGTGCAGGTCGTGCACGCGGGCGGGGTCCAGGTCGGCCAGGGCCTGGGCGAGGAAATCGGCCTGCTTCTGGTTGTTGCCCTCCAGGCAGACCTTGTCGCCCGGCTCCAGCAGGGCATGCAGCAGGTCGGCCACATCCGCGGCGGCGACCTCGCGGCCCCTGGCCCATGGCGCGGCCCGTTCCAGGCGGGCCTGGCGGCTGCGTTCCAACGTGTCCCAGCTCGGGTTCATCGACCGGCTTCCGATTGGCGTTGAAATAATTACGGCATAATTATGGAGCGGTGTGCAACCCGCAGCGCAGCAAAAAAAAGGGCCCGCACGCAGGCGGGCCCATTCAGGTAGGCCATGACCGTTGGTCATGGCGGCTGGGGAGGCAAGTGCCGACCAACGGTCGGCCCCCACCGCGACTACGCCAGTAGATCCACGCCATGCGTGGATTGACCGGCATGCTGAGTGCTTAGAACTTCCAGCGCAGGCTGGCCGCCACGAAGCGCGGTTCGCCGTAGTTGTTGTAGTCCAGGTTGGCCCAGTAGGTCTTGTCCAGCGCGTTGCGCACGCTCAGCGTCGCCGTCCAGTTGTCGCTGATGCGGTAGTTGGCGTTGAACTGCACCAGCGCATAGGCCGGCTGGTTCACCGTCACCGTGCCGCCCAGCGGGTAGGGGTTGTTGTAGCCCTGCACCTTGCTCTGCCACTGCACGCCGGCACCGACGCTCAGGCGGTCGAGCACGCCGGGCAGGCGCACCTGGGTGTTCAGCTGCAGCAGGTCCTCGGCCGGGTTCGCGTACAGCAGGTCGGTCGCGGCGCGGGTCACCTTGACGTGGGTGTAGCCGGCATTGACCGTCCAGCCCGGCAGGATCTCGCCGTTGATGTCCATTTCCCAGCCGCGTGCCTTGGTGCCGTTCACGCCGATGTAGGCCGAGCTGCCATCGCTGAGTGAGCCGTCCGGCACGCTCATGTCACGCACCGCGTAGTTGTCCTGCTTGGCTTCGAACACCGCCGCA
Source organism: Stenotrophomonas sp. SAU14A_NAIMI4_5 (assembly GCF_003086795.1). Taxonomy (NCBI): domain Bacteria; kingdom Pseudomonadati; phylum Pseudomonadota; class Gammaproteobacteria; order Lysobacterales; family Lysobacteraceae; genus Stenotrophomonas; species Stenotrophomonas sp. SAU14A_NAIMI4_5. The sequence goes on from NZ_CP026003.1 coordinate 1,304,052, forward strand.
TTGGCGGTCAGGCGGCCGTCGAACCACTGCGTCTTGATGCCCGCTTCGACGTTGGAACCCTGCACCGGCGCCAGCAGGTTCTCGTTCCTGTCCTTGTAGTTCTGCGGGTTGAAGATCTCGGTGTAGCTGGCGTAGACCGACACGTCCGGGGTGATGTCGTAGACCAGGCCCACGTACGGCGTGACTTCGTCGCTGACCTTGTACGCACCGCTGGTGCCGGTGTACGCGCCGGTGGCGTTGTAGGCGCGGGTGCGGGTTTCCCAGCGGCTCAGGCGTGCGCCGGCGATCAGCGCCAGCGGGTCGGCCAGGCGCAGGCGGGTGGCCAGGTACACGCCACTCTGCGTGGTCTTGGCCAGGCGGCGCGCACCGGTACGGGTGTAGGTCACCTCGGAGATGTCGCCGTTCCAGTCGTAGATGTTGGGGATGTAGTAGCAGCGCTCGTTGCCGCAGCGCGCCCAGTCGCTCGGGAAGTTCAGCGTGGTGGTGTTGGTGGTGGCTTCCAGGTCCGACCACTGCGTGCCGAGGGTCACGTCGTGCTCCTGGCCCCACAGGCTGAAGGTGCCGGTCAGGTAGGCATCGACGTTGCGGCGGGTGTCCTCGGCATCGCCGGCGGCGGCGCGCAGGAAGATGCCCGAGCCGTCCACCGGGTTCGGGTTGCCGGTGCCGTACAGGCGCACGTTCTGCACGTTGCCGCGGGTGTAGGAAGTGTTGACCTTCAGCAGCCAGTCGTCACCGAAGCGCTGTTCGAGGTTGGCGAACACGGTGCTGGTTTCGCGCTGCCAGTAGCTCCACTTCGGCGACAGGTTGGTCGAGCGCGGCAGGTGGGCGAAGTTGCCCTGGCTGTCGAAGAACGGCACGGTGCCCCAGGTCGAACCCACCGGGTTGTTGTCCTGGGTCTGGTAGCCGACGGTGACCGTGGTGCTGTCGGTCAGGTCGCCTTCCAGCACGGCCATGCCGGCCATCTTGTTTTCCTTGTAGCGGTCGTAATAGAAATCACGATCGGTATAGGCGGCGACCACGCGGCTGCGGAAGCGGCCATCGGCGGTCAGCGGCGCGGTCACGTCCGCCTCCATGCGGCGGTAATCCCAGCTGCCGGCGCTGACCGAGAACGAGGCGTCGAATTCCTTGCCTGGGCGCTTGCGCAGCAGGTTCACCGTGGCCGACGGCACGCCGGCACCGCTGAGCAGGCCGTTGGCACCGCGGATCACTTCCACGCGGTCGTAGAAGGCGGTGTCGTATTCCTGGTTGGTCGAGCCGCTGTAGGTGGGGATGCCATCGACCTGGAAATCGGTGATGGCGAAACCACGCGCGTAGTACAGCGGGCGCTGGGTGTCATAGAAGGACACGCTGACGCCGGTGACGTTGCGCATCACGTCGTTGATGCTGAACAGCGATTCGTTCTGCAGGCGCTCCAGGCCGATCACCGTGGACGACTGCGGGGTCTCCTGCAGGGTGATCGGCAGGCGGGTGGTGCTCGACGGCGGTGCCGACTGCTCGGCGCGCACGCTCACCCGGTCGAGGGTCTTGGCGTCGGAGGCATCGGCATCGGCATCGGCGGCCGATGCAGCGGGCGCGGCCACGGCCAGGCAGGACAGCAGGGCAGCCGGCAGCAGCGCACGGCGGGGCAGGGAAGAACGGACAGGCAGGGTCATGGAGGGCTCGGGGGACGTTGAGAGGGGGAGGGCAGCAGCCTTCGACCAGCACCCGGCGGCGGCAGCGGGTGGGTTCAGATCCATCTGGGAGGCGTGCGTGCGTCGTGCGGGACGCAAATGTAAATCGTTCTTAACAACATTACAATTCGTGACACGAGGAAATGATGTTTGAACGTTGCTCAGGGGTCAGAGCCCTCCGCCTGCAGCGCAGGGATCCGACCCCGGAGTCAGATCCCTTTGCCCTGGCAAAGGGCTCTGACCCCACCCCCGAAACCCCCAAACGCGAACGGCCACCCGAAGGTGGCCGTCCGTTTATTGCAAAGGGAAAGCAGGCTTACAGCGCCTGCAGCTCCTCGTTGGCGTTGCGCTTTTCCGGCGCAGCCGGGGCAGCGGCCGGGGCCACCGCCGGCGTCGCATCGGCTTCCACCGGCACGTCCAGATACGGCAGGTGCAGGGTCTGGCTGGTCTGCGTGCGGATCTCGTTGGTCAGCGCGGCGCTCTCATTGAGCTTGCGCCCGTACGACGGCACGATCTCGCGCAGGCGGGTTTCCCAGCCGGCCTTCATCTGTTCCGGGAAGGCCTTGGCCATCAGGTCCAGCATGATCGGCGGCGAGGTCGAGGCACCCGGCGAGGCACCCAGCAGGGCGGCCAGGGTGTGGTCCTTGTCGGTCACGATCTCGGTGCCGAACTGCAGCACCGGGCCCTTCAGCGGGTCGCGCTTGATGATCTGCACGCGCTGGCCGGCCGTCACCAGCTTCCAGTCAGTGGGCTTGGCGTTGGGGAAGTACTTGACCAGCTCGGCCTGGCGGTCGGCATCATCCAGACGCGCCTGGGCCATCAGGTACTGCACCAGGTCCAGGTTGTCCTTGCCCACCGACAGCATCGGGCCGACGTTGTTGTGGTTGACCGACGAATACAGGTCCCACCACGAGCCGTGCTTGAGGAACTTGGTGCTGTACAGGGCGAACGGCCCGAACAGGATCACCGGCTTGCCATCGAGCTTGCGCGCATCCAGGTGCGGCACCGACATCGGCGGCGAACCGGTTTCGGCCATGCCGTAGGCCTTCACGTGGTGGCGCGAGGTCACGTCCGCGCCCTGGAAGGCGAGGAACTGGCCGCCCACCGGGAAGCCGGCGTAATCCTTCGACTCGGGAATGCCGGACATCTGCAGCAGCTTCAGCGCGGCGCCACCGGCACCGATGAACACGAAGCGGGCGTGGGTGGTGGTCTCGGTGCCGGCCTTGAGGTCCTTCACCGTCACGTTCCAGCTCTTGTCGGCGTTCTGCCGCAGCGCGCGCACTTCATGTTCCAGGTGCAGGCCGAAGTTCGGGCTGCGCTGCAGGCCGGCGGTCAGCTGGCGGGTGATCACGCCGAAGTTGACGTCGGTACCGAGCGGCATCCAGGTCGCAGCGACCTTCTGCTTGGGGTCGCGGCCTTCCATCAGCAGCGGGGCCCACTGCTTGATCTGCGCCGGATCCTCCGAGTACTGCATGCCGTAGAACAGCGGGTTCTTCACCAGCGCCTGCTGGCGCTTGTGCAGGTAGGCGATGTTGTCATCGCCCCAGACGAAGCTCATGTGCGGGGTCGGGTTGATGAAGTCGCTGGGCTGGCTCAGCCGGCCTTCCTTCACCTGGTGCGACCAGAACTGGCGCGAAACCTCGAACGATTCGGCGATGCCGACCGCGCGCTTGGTCTCGATGCTGCCGTCGGGCAGTTCCGGGGTGTAGTTCAGTTCGGCGAATGCCGAGTGGCCGGTGCCGGCGTTGTTCCAGCCGTCCGAGCTTTCGCCGGCGACGGTGTCCAGGCGCTCGTAGACCTGGATGTTCCAGTCCGGCTGCAGTTCCTGCAGGTAGGTGGCCAGGGTGATGCTCATGATGCCGGCACCGACCAGGACGACGTCGACCGGCTTGTCGTTGCTGGCGGCGGGCACCGAGCGCTGGGTCAGCGGCCAGTACAGGAACAGCGCGGCGGCCAGCAACAGCAGCACGAGCAGGGCGATAAGAGCCTTGCCAAATTTCTTCATGGGAATGACTTGGGCGTGGGGAAGGGGGCAGGATGCGCGCTGGGACAGCAAATGGCGTGAAGAAACAATGCCTTGCAGCAACCTGACGCGATTCTAACCCGATCCGGTCCGGTTTTGATGCAATGCAGCATCCCGCCCCCCGGCGTCACGCGCTCAGACCAGTTCCAGGATCTCGTCGCCCGCCTCGTCCACCTCGCCGGTGGCCTGCCAGCCCAGATGCCGGTAGAAACCGTGCGAGCGCGAGCGCGGATCGGCCGAGCAGGCCAGGAACAGGCGGCCATGGCCGGCGGCGCGGGCGAGTCCGACCACCTCCTGCAGCAGGCGCTGGCCGATGCCGCGGCCTTCGTAGTCCGGCAGCAGCGCCAGCACCAGCACCTCGCCACTGTCGCTGTCGGCGAAGCCGTAGCCGACCACCGTGCCGTCGTCCTCGGCGATGCGGCCGATGAAATCGCCCTCGGCGATGCCTGTCGCCCAGCTGTCGGCGGTGATGCCCAGTTCGGCCAGCTGCGCGGCGCTGAAGGCGTTCTCGCGGGTACGCCCGCGCAGGTCGATGCAGGCAGCCGCATCAGTGGCAAGGGCGGGGCGGTAGTGGATCGTCATGCAGGTTCCTTCGGTAGCGCCGGGCCATGCCCGGCGGAAGCATTCAATCACTGCCGATGGTGAAGTACTCCGCAGCGAAGTAGCCCACCTGGTACGCCAGCGCCACGCCGGCCAGCACCACCTGCGCGCGCGCCGTGCGCAGGTTCCAGCCCAGCATGCAGACCACCAGCATCAGCCCCGTGTGCAGCGGATACGCCTCGCCCAGCAGGCGCCAGCGACTCTGCCCCTTGATCGCGGTATCCACAAGATCCAGAAGCGTCAGCGCGGCGATCACGCTGAAGATCCAGCGCCGGCGCTGCATCAAGTAGGCGCCGTAGCTGCCAAAATCGCGCAGGTCATCGGGAAACAGCAGGGCGCACAACAGGAACCACGTGGCGCCGTAAGTGATCACGAACAGATAGATCTCGAAGGTCCACTGGTGCACCTGGACCAGGCGGAATTCCCACCACCAGAACGTCACCAGCGACACCAGCGTCCACGCCACCCAGCACAGGTGCAGGGCCGAACAGCCGCGCCGCTGCGGGTGCTCGATGATCTGCGCCAGCCCCTTCAGCAGCGTGGTGATCGACAGGCCCAGGATGATGCCCATCACCACGCGGATATGCAGGAACACCGGATCGGTCTGCATCGCCCAGCCCCCAGAAGGTCGGTTGCCGCGATGCTGGCACAGAAACCGGGGCTGGAGGGCGCGGCCGGAACTGGCCGGCATCCAGTCAGGCGGGGATCAGACCCTCTTTCCGGAGCAGATCAAGGAGAACGGCACCCTGTTCATCCGCCTCAAAAATGTCTCCACCGTCCAGTGCGTACGCCCTGATCAGAAGATCCAACCCCTGCTTCCGGTTGCCGAGTGCTTCGCAGCACTGCCCGGCGCGATAGAGAATGAACGGGTTTACCTGGCCGTCGGGTCCGTTCATTGCGTCCATGAAGCAATGGAATGCCTGGGCGACGTTGCCAAGTGAAAAAGAGGCGTCTCCCAGCGATGCACAGAGCCACGTGTAGGCCTCCCATTGCTCTTTGGGCGATGGCAGCAGGGACGACGCACTGCTCCAGGGAACGATCGCGCCAGCCGGATCTTCATTGTCCATCAGAGCGTTTCCCTGCTCGGAAAGCTCAGTGATGCGTTCGTACAGTTCGTCCGGAAGCTCCATGGATCACTTCGTCTTGGGAATCAAGCCGCCCAGCCTAGGATGTCCCGTGGCTGAAGTCGCGTGGCAATTCCGACAAACGAAGACGCTAACAATTCTCCAGAGGAAGGGATCCGCCCACGTGCCGACCAACGGTCGGCACCCACCACCAGCAGAACCACCATCAGCAGAAGCATCATCAGCAGCAGGCTCCAACAGCTCGCGGGAAACTGTCGAAGGCGGGGTGGGTCCGGTTGCGGGGGCGTGAGCCGCATGGATGCGGCGACCGAGCTTACATGGACGTACTTGCAGCGTCCCCCGCAACCGGACCCACCCCGCCAACCCACAGGAAGCCGGTTTTTGACGTTGACGTTGCCGGCCAGCGGCCGGCACTACCGCTTCCGCCGGACCAGCGTGCTCGACGCCTCCAGCACCGCCCGGGTCAGCAGCGCCATCGTCTGCACATCGCCCTTCCAGTGCTGCCAGTACAGCGGCACGTCCTCCCACGCACGCTGCCGCACATACACCAGCCGCCCCGCATCCAGATGGCGCTTCACCAGCGGCAGCGGGTTCATCGTCCAGCCCAGCCCGCCCAGGTTGGCCTGCACGAAGGCCCGGGTGGAGGGGATCCACCACGTCGGCGCCGTGCTCGGCAGCGCATCGCCGGCCATCCGCTGGGCGAAGCGCGACTGCATGTCGTCCTTGCGGTTGAACACCAGCACCGGGGCCTGCGCCAGCGCCTGCGCCGTCACCCCCTTGGCGAAATGGCGCTCGCGGAACTCCGGCGTACAGGTCGCCGCATAGCGGATGCTGCCCAGCGCATGGATCTGGCAGCCCTGCACCGGCTCGTCCAGCGTGGTCACCGCACCCAGCACCGTGCCCTGGCGCAGCAGCTCCACCGTGTGGTCCTGGTCTTCCACGCGCAGGTCCAGGGTGGTGCCGGTGTTCTGCGCGAACTGCTGCGCGGCCTGCGGGAACCAGGTTTCCAGGCTGTCATGGTTCACCGCCACCGGGATGCTCGCCTGCGGCAGGTCCTCGTCGGCCAGGCCCATGCGGTGCAGGGCGTCGTGCTCCAGCAGCGCGGTCTGTTCGGCCAGCTGGACCAGCAGCTGGCCCTCGGCGGTGGCCGTGGCCGGGGTGCCGCGCTTGACCAGCAGGCGGCCGATCCGGTCCTCCAGCGCCTTCACCCGCTGCGAGATGGCCGAAGGGGTCACATTGAGCGACTGCGCGGCGCGGTCGAAGCTGCCTTCGCGGATGACCGCGGCCAGGGCCCGCAGCTGGGCATGATCGATGCGCATCGAATTAAGCTCCGCTAATGTTGGTTTAGTAAGTTTAGCTCGTCTTTCGAATGTTGCGGCGCGACAATGGCGCCCATTCCGGTGCTGTCCGCCTTCGCGAGGCACCGTCCCCCCAGCAAGACAAGGCAGTGAATCCCATGTTCTCGGTCATCTCCGCCAGCACCGGCCTCGGTGCCTGGTTCTCTGGTGCAGCTACCGGCGTCGGCCTGTTCGCCGTGGTCGGTGCCCAGAGCGCCTTCATCCTGCGCCAGGGCATCCTGCGCAAGCACATCGTGCCGGTGGTCGCCACCTGCGCGGCCATCGATGCGATCTTCATCTTCGCCAGCGTGGCCGGCCTGCGCACGCTCACCTCGGCGCTGCCGTGGCTGACCAGCGCCGTGCTGTGGACCGGCGTGGCCTTCCTGGCCTGGTATGCGATGAAGTCCGCGCGCCGTGCCTTCGCCGGTGGCGGTGGCATGGGCGAGGCCGACAGCGATGACGGCAGCCGCCGTGCGGTGCTGCTGGCCGCGGTCGGCTTCTCGCTCATCAACCCGCATTTCTGGCTGGACATGATGGTGATCGGCTCGATCGCCGAGAACTTCGGCAATGCGCGCATGGCGTTCGCCGCCGGCGTGGTCACCGCCAGCTGCCTGTGGCTGACCGCGCAGGGCCTGGGTGCCCGCCTGCTGGCGCCGCTGTTCACCAAGCCCAGCACCTGGCGCGTGCTCGACGGCACCATCGCCGTCATCCTCAGCATCCTGGCGCTCACGCTGGCCATCCGCGGCGTGCACTGAGCCCGGCACCGAACACCACACTCTCTCCAAGGTCGTGGCTGCGGCGGCATCGGAAACGATGCCGCCGTTCTTTTTTGTCCCTGCATGCGGTATGTCGCTGGGCACTGGCAGGCCGCCCATCGGCCTGCCTACAATCGGGGGTGCGGACAGGGTGTCCGCTGTATAGGGGGAAGGATGCGCAAGACAATGATGGCTGCGCTGCTGGCGCTGGCCTGTGCCGCGCCGGCTGCGGTCGGTGCCGTGGACCTGGAAAAGTACATCCGCCAGGAAACATTCCAGGACATCAAGATTTCGCCGGGGGGCGACTACTACGCTGCCACCGTGCCGTTGGAAGACAGCACCGCTGTCGTCATCATGCGCACGTCGGACAACACGCCGATGGGCACTTTCCGCCCGCCCCGCAACAACCATGCGACCAACTTCGACTGGGTCAGCAACGAACGCGTGCTGATCGAGCTGTCCGAGAAGTTCGGCTCGCTGGATACGCCGCAGCGCACCGGTGAGCTGTACGCGATCAACGCCAATGGCGGGCGCGGCGAGCTGCTGGTCGGCTACCGCGTGGAAGGCAATGGGCCTGGTACCCGCATCCAGCCGAAGAAGGTGGAGGCGGTGGCCGCCTTCCTCACCGATGAGCTGGCCAATGACGACCGCAACGTGCTGGTCGCGGTGTGGCCGTTCGGCAACGATCCCTTCACCCGCGTGGAGCGGCTGGACGTCACCACGGGTCGCCGCGTGCAGGTCGCGGGCTCGCCGGTGCGCAACGCCAGCTTCACCACCGACAACAAGGGCGACGTGCGTTTCGCCCATGGTTCCGGTACTGACAACGTCAACAAGCTCTACTACCGCCAGCCGAGCAACAACCAGTGGGTGCTGGTCAACGACGAGGCGGTCAACAACCGGATCGAGACGGCCATTGGTTTCGCTGAAGACAACAGCGTGGCCTACCTGCAGGTCCAGCAGCCGAAGGGCCCCGACGCCATCGTCAGCTGGAACCCGGAGACCGGCGAGCGGAAGACGCTGCTGGCCGATGACGTGGTCGATCCGTACCGCATCATCTTCCGCAACGGCACGCGCGTGCCGGTGGGTGCGCTGTACCTGGGCGATACCACCCGCAGCCGCTTCTTCGACGAGACGTCGGCCGATGCGCGCCTGTACCACAGCCTGGAAGCGGCCTTCAAACAGCCGGTCTACATCACCTCCAGCACGCGTGACGGCAAGAAGGTGCTGGTGGAAACCTGGACTGGCAACGATCCCGGCTCGTTCTATGTGTTCGATACCGTGGCCAAGTCGGCGCAGCACCTGATCAGCCGCAGCGAGTGGCTGGACGTGGACAAGACCGCGCCGGTGCGCGCTGTATCGCTGAAGGCCCGCGATGGCCTGCCGCTGCACGGCTTCCTGACGCTGCCGCATGGCAGCGACGGTCGCAACCTGCCGATGGTGGTGCTGCCGCATGGTGGTCCGTACGACATCTTCGATTCCGGCCGCTATGACATGGAATCGCAGCTGCTGGCCGATGCCGGCTATGCGGTGCTGCAGGTCAACTACCGTGGCTCGGGCAACTACGGTCGCGCGCACACCCAGGCCGGTGCACGGCAGTGGGGCGGCGCCATGCAGGACGACGTCACTGATGCGACCCGCTGGGCCGTCGCGCAGGGCATCGCCAACAAGGACCGCATCTGCATCTACGGTGCCAGCTATGGCGCCTACTCGGCGATGATGGGTGCGGCGCGCGAACCGGGCATGTACAAGTGCGCCGCCGGCTACGTGGGTGTGTATGACCTGCCGATGATGTTCACCCGTGGCGACATCCAGAACCGCGGTTCGGGCATGACCTACCTGCGTGACTGGCTGGGCGACCCGGCGAAGCTGGGCACGGTCTCGCCGGTCACCCTTGCCGGGCAGATCAAGGTGCCGGTGTTCCTTGCGGCCGGTGGCGAAGACAAGCGCGCGCCGATCGAGCACACCAAGCGTCTGGAAGCGGCGCTGAAGAAGGCGGGCACGCCGGTGGAAAGCCTGTACTACAGCACCGAAGGCCACGGCTTCTACCGCCCCGAGCACGAGCGGGAGTACTACAGCCGCCTGCTGGCGTTCCTGTCCAACAGCCTGGGTGGGGCCACTGCCAGTGCGCCCACGCCGAAGGCCAGCGGCAAGGCGCCGTAAGTCCAGCTGCGCGCTTGAGCAGGCCGGGCAGCCAAGGCTGTCCGGCCTGGAAACACCATGAGACCCGCTGCGCTGTGGGTCGGGCTGCCCGCGCTGTGTGACGGCGGGCAGGCCATGGCGCCCTGATCGGGCGCCGCCGGGTCGAGGGTCACTTCACCCCGTGCATCATCCGCTTCAGCAGCGGCGCGGCGATGAAGGCCAGTACCGCACAGCCCAGGCCGATCCACATCAGCAGCCAGAACAGGTGCGCATAGGCGCCTGCGGCCGCCACCATGTCCAGCGTCTCGCCTTCGGGCACGTCGATCGCCGCCAGCTTGCCGAACAGCGCGGCCAGCGTTTCGGAAAACGCCGTGGCCAGGAACCAGGTGCCCATCATCAGGCTCATCACCCGCGGCACGGCCAGCTGGGTCACCGCCGACAGGCCCACCGGCGACAGGCACATCTCGCCGCTGGCCAGCAGGAAGTAGGCCAGCACCAGCCACCACACGCTGGCCATTTCACCGGTGGCGCCGACCTGCTGCGCGGCCAGTGCCAGCGGCACGAACGACAGCGCACCGATGACCAAGCCCCAGGCCGACTTCACCGGCTTGCCCGGCTCCCAGCCGCGGCGGTCCATCCAGGTCCACAGCGCGGCGAACGCCGGGGCCAGCAGCACCAGGAACAGGCCGCCCAGATAGGTAAGCGAACCGGCGGTCTGCGGAATCACCAGGCAGTCGCGCACCAGCAGCACCAGCATCAGCGCGACGATGGCAATGAAGAATGCACGCGGCGCGTTCGAGCCCGGGCGACGCTCGGACAGGCGCGCGCTGACCACGAAGCCCAGCGGCGCCAGCAGCAGCGAGATGATCGACCACGGCAGCGGGGTGCCATCGGTGATGACCAGCGCCGGCACGATGTCCTTGGTCAGCAGGCGGTCGGTGAAGGTGACCCACGAGCCGTAGGACTGCTCGTACATCGTGAAGAACACCAGCGCCATGAAGATCAGCACCATCAGCGCGATCATCTGCTGGCGCTGCACCGGGGTGCACTTGCTGCCGGTGAACCAGGCGAACCAGACCAGCACGCCGCCCAGCACCACCAGCATCAGCATCAGCGCCAGGCTGATCTCGCCGCCGAGGGCGAAGGCGCCGTTGCCGGCCGCCCACATCAGCCACGCCACCGGCAGCACGCCGACCACCGCGCACAGGTAGATCAGCCATTCGCGCGGCAGGCCCAGCACCTTCTGCTTCAGCGCGGCCGGCTGCGGCGGTTCGGCGTGGCCCTGCAGGTACTTCTGGCCCCAGAGGAACATCGCCAGGCCGGCCAGCATGCCGATGCCGGCGGCGCCGAAGCCGTACTTCCAGCCATAGGCCTCGCCGAGGAAGCCGCAGACCAGCGAGGAGAACAGCGCGCCAAGGTTGATGCCGGCGTAGAACAGCGAGAAGCCCGAATCGCGGCGCGGGTCGTCCTGCGGGTAGAGCTTGCCGACGATGGTGGAGATGTTCGGCTTGAGGAAGCCGACGCCCATGATGATCAGCGCCAGCGACAGGTAGGTCACCGCCAGGGCCGAGGTATCGCGCACCACTTCACCGTTGACCCGGTACGCAGCGTGGCCCTCGAAGGCCATGCCGAGGTGGCCCAGCACCAGCAGGATGCCGCCGAACAGCACCGCCCGGCGCATGCCCAGCCAGCGGTCGGCCAGCATGCCGCCGAACACCGGGATGCAGTAGACCAGGCCGCCATACGCGCCCAGCAGGTCCAGGCCGGCCTTGTCGCCGAACAGGTGGTACTTGGTGAGATACAGCAGCAGCAGCGCCTTCATCCCGTAGAAGGAGAAGCGCTCCCACATTTCAGTGAAAAAGCAGACGTAGACGCCTTTCGGGTGGCCGAGGAAGTCGTCGGAAGCGATCGCGGTGGAATTCATCGGCGGATTATAGGCGCGTGCCGCAGGCACGCGCCGGGTAGCGCCGGGCCATGCCCGGCGGCCCCAGTAGATCCACGCCATGCGTGGATGGAGCTCATCACACGCGGTCGATTACAGGTACCGCAGCCAGGCCAGGTCGCGCCGGCGCGCCTTGAACCGACCGAACAGCAGCGTCGGCGGGTACATCGCCACCGCCAGCGCGCAGGCCACCAGCAACAGGCCGGCCACCGAATCCAGTGCGTACAGGCTGCCGTGGGTCGGCCCCCAGATCGCCAGCGCGGCCACGTACAGCAGCTTCAGCACATACAGATGCAGCAGGTAGAAGAACATCGGCGCCGCACCGATGTCGGCCAGCGGTCGCAGCGCGCGGGCCAGCGGCGGCCATTCGTACAGGCGCAGCAGCGACAGGCCCACGCCCAGGGTCAGCAGCAGGAACTGCAGCGACGGCGGGTACTTGGTCACGTTGAACACGCTCATCCAGGTGCGCAGGGCGCTGTCCTGGTGCTGCCACGGCGCCTCGCCATAACCGTTGGCCAGGCGCAGCAGGGCGAACGCGGCCAGCGCACCCAGCCCGGCCCACAGCAGCCAGCGCTGGCGCTGCGCCGGGTCGCGGTCGCGGGCGAACCACGGCCCCATCAGGTAGCCCAGCACGATCACCCCGATCCACGGCAGCACCGGGTAGGAGGTACGCAGGCGCATCACGCCGGTTTCGATCCAGTCGCGCTGGTGCAGCACCTTCCACAGCACGGCCAGCACGCCGTTGCCTTCCACGCGCACGCCATCGAACAGGTTGTGGCCGGCCACCAGCAGCACGCCCAGCACCAGCAGCGCCGGGCGCGGCAGCCACAGCAGGCCGGCCAGCGCGATCATGCTCAGGCCGATGGCCCAGATCACCTGCAGGTACAGCGTGTCCGGCGGGAGCTGGAAGGTCCAGGCGAAGTTGACCAGGGTCAGCTCCAGCACCACCAGGAACAGGCCGCGCTTGAGCAGGAAGGCGGCGATGGCACTGCGCGGGTCGGCCTGGCGCTGGCCGTACAGCCACGCAGACAGGCCGGTGAGCAGCACGAATACAGGCGCGCACAGATGCGCCAGCAGGCGGCAGGCGAACAGGGCGGGGGAGACGCTGGCCGCGTCCACCGGATCGCCGACCTGGTGCTGCAGGAAAAAGGTCTCGCGCACGTGGTCGAGCAGCATCAGCAGCATCACGGTGCCGCGCAGCTGGTCGATGGAGGCCAGCCGGAGGGAGGGGGAAGGGGGCATGCGGAGCAACGGCTGGGTACAACATAAAGATATAACATATCATTTGCAGGTCGGCCAGTCCGGCTTTGCTGCATCGGCCGGTTGCCTGTGCACGCCCGCGGCCGTTGCACTGCAGCAGCCGGCCCCATCCTTTGGCACGCTGGACTTGCTCTGCCCTGAACGCTAGCGTGGCAGGGATTTTTTGCCAGCAGGGGCTTCCATGAACCATGACGCTGCGCCCAAGCAGCTCACCTTCCGCGCAGTGGCCCTGGCCATCGTGCTGGCGGTGGTGCTGTCGGCGGCCAACGCCTATCTCGGTCTGTTCGCAGGCCTGACCATCGCCACCGCCATTCCCGCGGCGGTCATTTCCATGGGCGTGCTGCGCCTGCTGGGCGGTGGTTCCATCCTCGAAAACAACATCGTGCAGACCGGCGCCTCGGCCGGTTCGTCCATCGCCGCCGGTGTCATCTTCACCATCCCGGCGCTGGTCATCATGGGCTACTGGCCGGACTTCAAGTACTGGTGGGTGCTGGGCATCGCCGGTCTCGGCGGCCTGCTTGGCGTGCTGTTCTCGGTGCCGCTGCGCCGTTCGATGATCGTCGAAGATCCGCTGCCCTTCCCGGAAGGCAAGGCCGCGGCCGAAGTGCTCAAGGCCGGTGAAAACCCCGGCCCGGGCCTGAAGATCCTTGGCCTGTCGGCCGTGATCGGTGCCTTCGTCAAGCTCGCCGCCGAGAGCGGTCTGCGCCTGATCCCCGATGCCTGGTCGACCTCGGCCTACGTCGGCAGCTCGAAGATCACCGCCTTCATCGGCACCAACCTGTCGCCTGCCCTGCTGGGCGTGGGCTACATCGTCGGCTTGAACGTCGGCATCGTGGTCGTGTCCGGCTCGATCCTGACCTGGCACATCGCCATTCCGATCTACCAGGCGTTCTTCATGAACACCGATCCGGCCCTGGCCGCGTCGGTCGCCGCTGCTTCGTCCACCGAGGCGGCGTTTGCCATCTGGGGCGCGAAGATGCGCTACCTGGGTGTCGGCGCGATGCTGATCGGCGGCATCTGGACCCTGATCTCGCTGCGCAAGTCGCTGCTGAACGGCGTCAAGAGCGGCTTCGCCGCCGCGCGCAAGAGTGGCGGCCCGGTGCTGGCCCATACCGAACGCGACCTGCCGATGAAGTGGATGCTGGTCGCCCTGGTGGTCTTCGTGCTGCCCCTGCTGGCCCTGTACCAGGCCATCGTCGGCCAGTGGCACGTGTCGATCCCGATGACCATCATCATGATCGTCGCCGGCTTCCTGTTCGTGTCGGTCTCGGCCTACCTGGCCGGCCTGATCGGTTCGTCCAACAACCCGGTCTCGGGCATCACCATCTCCACCATCCTGTTCGCCTCGGCCGTGCTGGTCGTGCTGCTGGGCGCCGATGGCCTGAAGCCGGTCGGTGCCGGCGGTGCGCCGCTGGGCGCGGTGGCCGCCATCATGATCGGCGCGGTGGTCTGCTGCGCCGCCGCGGTGGGCGGTGACAACCTGCAGGACCTCAAGGCCGGCTACATCGTCGGTGCCACCCCGTGGAAGCAGCAGCTGATGCTGGGCATCGGCGCGTTCTCGTGCGCGCTGATCATGGCCCCGGTGCTGAACCTGCTGGCCACCGCCTACGGCATCGGCGTGAAGTCCGAGCTGCACCCGAACGCGCTGGCCGCCCCGCAGGCAAACCTGATGGCCTCGGTGGCCAAGGGCCTGTTCGGTGGCGAGCTGCCGTGGACCTTCATCGGCATCGGTGCCGTGGTCGGTGCGCTCATCATCGCCTTCGACAGCTGGCTGAAGTCGCGCAATTCGCGCTTCCGCGTGCCGGTGCTGGCCGCCGCCATCGGCATCTACCTGCCGCTGGAACTGATGGTGCCGATCTTCCTGGGTGGCCTGATCGCCTACCTGGTCGAGCGCTTCCACAAGGTGCGTGGCGATGACGAAGAAGGCCGCGACCGCGTGCACAAGCCGGGCGTGCTGTTCGCCGCCGGCCTGATCACCGGCGAGGCGCTGATGGGTATCGCCATCGCCGTGCCGATCGTGGTCAGCAGCCGTGCCGACGTGCTGGCCCTGCCGTTCCACCTGCCGGCCGCGCAGTGGTTCGGCCTGGCCGTGCTGTTCCTGGTGGGCTGGCTGATCTACCGCACCGGCAAGCGCGCCATGGCGTAAGAGAATGGGGTAGTGCCGGCCGCTGGCCGGCAATCTGCCTGGTTGCCGGCCAGCGGCCGGCACTACCGTCGCCCCCGCAAACCCCGCCACGGCGGGGTTTGCTTCTTCTGGCGAAGGCATCCACCCGCCCGGGCGGCCATGACCGATGGCCTTGGCAGCCGCGCCCGCACGGGCCTACCATCGGTTTTTTGCCGTCCTGCGGAGATCCCGATGAAACTGCGTCATGCCCTGCTGCCACTGAGCCTGCTGGCCGCCCTGCCCAGCGTCGCCGCTGCCCGTGGCCTGGAAGTCCGCGACATGGTGGCCATGGATCGCGTCTCCGCCCCGGTCCTGACCGCTGACGGCAGCACCGTGGTGTTCGCCAAGCGCAGCACCGATGCCAACCTCAAGTCCAGCACCGCGCTGTTCGCGCGCAACCTGCGCACCCGCGATGCGGCACCGCCGAAGCAGATCACCCCGGCCGGCTGGAACGTCAATTCGGCCTCGCTGTCGGCCGACGGCCAGACCGTGTACTTCCTCAGCGCCAAGAACGGCAGCCAGCAGCTGTACGCACAGGGCATCAGTGGCGGCACCCCGCGCCAGCTGACCGATTTCCCGGTGGACGTGGACAGCTACCACGTCTCGCCGCAGGACGACCGCGTGCTGTTCAGCGCCGGCGTGTTCCAGGCCTGTGCCTCGGACCTGGCCTGCACCGAAAAGAAGCTCAAGGACGTGGCCGACGCCAAGGCGAGCGGCAAGGTCTTCGATTCGCTGTTCGTGCGCCATTGGGACACCTGGAACGACGGCCGCCGCAACACCCTGTTCGTGGCCCCGCTGCCGACGGCCAAGGCCGGCCCGGTGAAGGGCGCCTCGGCGCTGAGCGCGACCATCGATGGCGACGCACCGTCCAAGCCGTTCGGCGGCAATGACGATTTCACCTGGTCGCCGGATGGCGCCAGCGTGGTCGCCAGCATCCGCGTGGCCGGCAAGCAGGAACCGTGGTCGACCAACTTCGACCTGTACCGTTTCGATGCCGCCGGCAAGCAGGCGCCGGTCAACCTGACCGCTTCCAACCCGGCCTGGGATGCCGGCCCGGTGTTCAGCGCCGACGGCAAGACCCTGTTCTACCGCGCCATGAAGCGGCCGGGCTTCGAAGCCGACCGCTTCGGCCTGATGGCGATGGACCTGGCCAGCGGCAAAGCCCGCGAGATCGCCCCGCAGTGGGATCGTTCGGCCGGTGAGATCAACCTGTCCGCCGATGGCGCCAGCATCTACACCACCACCGACGACCTCGGCGAGCACCCGCTGTTCCAGATCGACGTAGCCAGCGGCAAGGCCACCAAGGTCATCGGCGATGGCACCGTGTCCTCGGTCAGCGTGGCCGGCAACAGCGTGGCCATCACCCGCAACAGCCTGAAGAGCAACGACCAGGTGCTGGTCGGCATGCTGCCGGCCGCCGGCCAGCCGATCGGCGAGCTGCGCGCGCTGACCCCGGCCGCTGGCGAGGTGCTGAAGGACGTCAACTTCGGCGACTTCGAACAGTTCGAGTTCAAGGGCTGGAACAACGACACCGTGCACGGCTACGTGGTCAAGCCGCACAACTACCAGGAAGGCAAGTCCTACCCGGTCGCGTTCCTGATCCACGGCGGCCCGCAGGGCAGCTTCGGCAACGGCTGGAGCTACCGCTGGAACCCGCAGACCTACACCGGCCAGGGCTATGCCGTGGTCATGATCGACTTCCACGGTTCCACCGGCTACGGCCAGGCCTTCACCGATGCGATCAGCCAGCACTGGGGCGACCGCCCGCTGGAAGACCTGCAGAAGGGCTGGAGCGCGGCGCTGAAGAAGTATTCCTTCCTCAACGGTGACAAGGCCTGTGCGCTGGGCGCCAGCTACGGCGGCTTCATGGTCAACTGGATCGCCGGCAACTGGAACAGCCCGTTCAAGTGCCTGGTCAACCATGACGGCGTGTTCGACCAGCGCATGATGGGTTACGCCACCGAAGAGCTGTGGTTCACCGAGTGGGAGCAGGGCGGCACGCCGTACGAGAAGGCCGCCAACTTCGAGAAGTTCAACCCGGTCAACCACGTGGCCGACTGGAAGAAGCCGATCCTGGTCATCCACGGCCAGCAGGACTTCCGCATTCCGGTCGAGCAGGGCTTGGCCGCGTTCACCGCCGCCCAGCGCCAGGGCATCGAATCGAAGTTCCTGTACTTCCCGGACGAGAACCACTGGGTGCTGAAGCCGAACAACAGCATCCTGTGGCATGACACCGTCAACGCCTGGCTGAAGCAGCACATCGGCGAATAAGCCGGTCCAGCGCCGCCCCCCGGGGCGGCGCTTTTTTTCCAACCGGTGGGTGCCGACCGTTGGTCGGCACACCTTTGCCCCTTGGGGTCAGAGCCCTTTCGCGCAGCGAAAGGGATCCGACCCCGTACCCAGAGCGCCTGCATGATCCAGAACGACATCGTCGTCTTCGGTTTGATCGCCGCCACCCTCGGTGCCGTGTTCTGGACCGCCTCGCGCGAACAGGGTGCGTGGAAGCGCTTCTACACCTTCGTGCCAGCCTTGCTGCTGTGCTACCTCATTCCCGGCATCTACAACACCGTCGGCCTCATCGACGGGCAGAACACCAAGCTCTACAACCCCATCGCACGCGACATCCTGCTGCCGGCGGCGCTGATCCTGCTGACCCTGGCGGTGGACATCAAGGGCATCCTGCGGCTGGGCCCGAAGCTGGTGCTGATGTACCTGGGCGCCTCGGCCAGCATCATGCTCGGCGCGGTGGTGGCCTTCCTGGTGATGCGCGCGATCCATCCCGATACCGTGGCCGGCGATACCTGGGCCGGCATGGCCGCACTGGCCGGCAGCTGGATCGGTGGCGGCGCCAACATGCTGGCGATGCGCGAAGTCTTTGATGTCAACGCGACCACCTTCGGCCAGTTCGCCGTGGTCGATGTCGGCGTGGGTTATGTGTGGATGGCCGCGCTGATCTTCCTGGCCGGGCGTGCGGCGAAGATCGATGCGCGCAGTGGCGCCGATACCTCGGCCATCGATGAACTGAAGGAGCGCATCGCGCGCTTCCAGGCCGAGCACGAGCGCATTCCCAGCCTGACCGACCTGATGCTGATCGTGGCGGTGGCCTTCGGCGGCGTCGGCCTGTCGCACGCCATCGGGGCGCCGCTGGCGGCCTGGTTCAAGGGCAATGTCAGCTGGGCCTCGCAGTTCAGCCTGGATGCGCCGTTCGTGTGGGTGGTGGTGCTGTCGACCACGCTCGGCCTGAGCCTGAGCTTCACCCGCGCGCGCACTCTGGAAGGCGCGGGCGCCTCGCGCCTGGGCTCGCTGCTGCTGTACTTCCTGATCGCCTGCATCGGCATGCAGATGGACCTTCTGGCGCTGCTGGACCGCCCGTGGCTGTTCCTGCTCGGCATCATCTGGATCGCCGTGCACATCGCCCTGCTGTGGTGCCTGGGCAAGCTGCTGAAGGTGCCGTTCTTCTACTTCGCCATCGGTTCGCAGTCGAACATCGGTGGCCCGGCCTCGGCGCCGGTGGTGGCCGCGGCCTTCCATCCGGCATTGGCGCCGGTGGGCGTGCTGCTGGGCACGATGGGCTATGCCACCGGCACGTACCTGGCGTACATCGTCGGCATCACCCTGCGCGCGCTGGCCGCGTAGAGTCGAGCTTGCTCGACTGCTTCTGGTTTCGGGGTGATGGGGTCAGATCCCTTTTGCGCAGCAAAAGGGATCTGACCCCGGTTCACGGTGCGTCACGCCACCGGCAACCCGCGTTCGATCAACCACGCCCGCGCGTCTTCGGCGTCCTGCTCGAACCACGCCTTGGTCGACCCCAACCGGTACGTATACCCCCACGCATCCATGTCGGCCATCAGCTGTTCGCTGCCCACGCCGGGCAGCTGCCCGGCCAGCACGATCTGCAGGTAGCAGGTGGCATCTTCCTCGGGCACCGAGTCGGTGGCGTCGGTATGCACCTGCGCGCGCCGCTCCGGCGGCAGCACGATCAGGTGGCAGGCTTCGTGCAGCATCGAATGCACCGGCGTGTCGTCACGCACGTAGACGTCGCTGGCGATGATGCCGGCCTCCGGTTCGCCCCAGTAGCTGCCGGGAATCGGCGCACCGGCCGCCACGTGGTGCAGGCGCAGGTCATGCGCGGCGAGCAGGCGCTGCGCATCGGCGAAGGCGATATCGCCGACGCGGGTGACGTTCGGTTCGGGTGCGGTGTCGGTCATGCGGGGTCACACGGCCCCGCCCATGCAGGCACGGGCGGGGCAGGGGGTCAGGGTTTTTCCGGGCCTTCGGGCAGCGCCACGGAGATGTCCAGCACGTCGTGCTGACCATCCTTCACCAGGTCGACCTTCACCGCGTCGACGTCGATGTTGACGTACTTCTTGATCACTTCCAGCAGCTCGCGCTGCAGCAGCGGCAGGTAGTCCGGGCCACCACGGTTGCTGCGTTCCTGCGCGATGATGATCTGCAGGCGGTTCTTCGCGGTTTCGGCGGTGGTCTTCTTCGCTTTGAGGAAATCGAACAGGCCCATGCTTACCCTCCGAACAGCTTGCTGAAGAAGCCCTTCTTCTCGACGTTGGTGAAGCGCATCGGGCGCTCTTCGCCGAGGATGCGTGCAACGGCATCGTCGTAGGCCTGGCCGGCGGCCGATTCCACGTCCAGGATGACCGGCTCGCCCTTGTTGGAGGCATTGAGTACGTCGCCCGATTCGGGGATCACGCCGATCGCCTTCAGGCCCAGCACTTCCTCGACGTCGGCGATGCTCAGCATCTCACCGCTTTCCACGCGCACCGGCGTGTAGCGGGTCAGCAGCAGGAAGGCCGGCACGTTCTGGCCCGATTCGGCCTTGTGGGTCTTCGAATCCAGCAGGCCGATGATGCGGTCCGAGTCGCGCACCGAGGACACTTCCGGGTTCACCACGACCACGGCGCGGTCGGCGAAGTACATCGCCAGGAAGGCGCCCTTCTCGATGCCGGCCGGGGAGTCGCAGATGATGTAGTCGAAGCCGTCGGCGGCCAGGTCCTTCAGGACCTTGCCCACGCCTTCCTGGGTCAGCGCATCCTTGTCGCGGGTCTGCGAGGCAGCCAGCACGTACAGGTTGTCGAAGCGCTTGTCCTTGATGAGGGCCTGCTTGAGGGTCGCTTCGCCGTGCACGACGTTGACGAAGTCGTACACCACGCGGCGCTCGCAACCCATGATCAGGTCGAGGTTGCGCAGGCCGACGTCGAAGTCGATCACGGCCACCTTCTTGCCGCGCCGCGCGAGGCCGCAGGCCAGGCTCGCGCTGGAAGTGGTCTTGCCGACGCCGCCCTTGCCGGAGGTGACTACGATGATTTCAGCCAAAGGACTTCTCCTGATGATTCTGTTTTGGGGCTGCGTCAGTCCAGCGCAGCGATCTTGATCTGGTCCTGTTCCAGCCACACCTGCACGGCCTTGCCGCGCAGGTTGTCCGGCACATCGTCCAGTACCTTGTAGTGGCCTGCAATGGCGACCAGTTCCGCATGGAAATCACGGCAGAAAATGCGTGCCGCGGTGTTGCCCTGGGCCCCTGCCAGCGCGCGGCCGCGCAGGGTCCCGTAGATATGGATGCTGCCGTCGGCGATGACCTCGGCGCCTGCGCCGACGGTGGCCATCACGGTCAGGTCGCAGTTTTCCGCGTACAGCTGCTGGCCCGAGCGCACGTTGCCAAGCTGCATGCGACCCGGCTGCGGTGCGGCCGCATCGGCGGCGTTGCCCACCGGTGCGACGGGAGCCGGGGCCGGTTCGGCCTTGGCGGCGCGACGCGGTTCCGGTGCGGGCGCGGGCGGCGGCGGGGCCGGTTCGGCCTCGGCACGCTCGTACTGCGCGCGGAACTTGGCCAGCAACGGCAGGCCCAGCTGCTGCGAGAGCAGGTCGACCGCGGTGGTGCCATAGGCCAGCGCCACTGGCAGCACGCCGGCGCTGCGCAGCCCGTCCACCAGCGCCTGCGCGGTGGCCACGTCGGGCACCTGGCTCAGGCCGCCGAAATCGAGGATGACCGCCGCACGGCCGAACAGCTTCGGCGCACGGTTCACCCGCTCCTGCATTTCCTGCACGAGGCGTTCGACATCAAGGGTACGGATGCGCAGGTTGGCGATGCCCACCTGGCCGATCTTCAGTTCACCGGCCTGTTCGTAATCGAAATTCACCGCCACGCTCAGGTCCCCGTCGGCCGCTGTGCCTGCACCGGCAGCTGCCGGTCACGCGCCCATGCCACATCCGGCAGCTTGCCGCCGTAGGTCTCGTGGACCCACGGGTAGCTGCACAGTTCCTTGGCCAGCATGCTGGCGCGCACGTCGACGTGCGGCATGGTGTTCTGGCCCAGCTCGCGGAAGCCGAAGCTGCCGTGGAAGAGCAGGGCGGCGTCGGCGCCGTGGTCCAGGAACACCTCGCAGGTCATCTGCGGGTAGCGCAGCTCGGCAAAGCTCTGCGCATCGGCATAAAACGCACGGCCGACGCCACCACCGCGACGGCGGCTGGCGACCACGATGCGGTCGATATAGAAGAAGGGCGTGGCCAGCTGCTGCTTGAACCAGGCGAAGTTGCTGCTGTCGTGCTGGCTGTCGCTGCCGAAGCCGATCAGGAAGCCGGCCAGGTTGCCGTCGCGCTCGGCGACGCGGAAATACTCAGCGGTATCGTAGAACAGGTGCAGGCGTGCGGCATCCAGCGGAAGGATGGCCAGGCCAGCATTGTTGTTCAAAGCCAGGACGGAATCGAGCTCGTGCTCGCGCACGTCGCGGATGACAATCGACATTGTGACTCCGTGGGGTAACGCGGTTGGTCCATCAACGGACCCTGCGCACGATTATTGCATGCCCGGGGCGGGCTGCGGCATGAACAGGGGGAAGGGCATGCATGACTTTCGCCAGAGTGCAGCAGGAGGGCTTCAACCGTAGAGTGCTGGCATGTTGGGAGTCCTCAGCCATACCCGTGTCCTGCGACTGGCCGGCCTGTTCACCTGGGTCATGGTCGGCCTGCCCCTGGCCTATTCGCAGTTCGAGAACCTGCATGCCCGTGCCGACATGGGCGGCTGGGCCGTGCTGCTGTTCCTGGCGTACCTGTCCTTTGGCGCCGCCTACTTCCGCCTGACCCGCTCGCTGCGCAGCGACAGCCACACCACCTGGCTGGACCGCGGCCTGCTGCTGCTGCTCACCGTGTCCGCGCTGGGGGTCAGCTTCCTCAGCGGCTCGGGCCTGGGCAGCATCCTGATGATGGTCGCCGCCGGGGTCATCCCGTGGATGCTGTCGGTGCGGCTGGGCGTGCTGTGGCTGCTGGTCAGCCAGCTGGCCGTGGCGCCGGTCTATTACATGCTGCTGCGTTTCCCGCTGTTCGAGGCGGTGATGCAGTCGCTGCTGTATGGCGGCTTCTCCATGTTCATCTTCGTGACCAGCCTGGTCGCGCGGCAGCAGACCGAGGCCCGCGACGAGCAGCGCCGCCTGAACGCCGAGCTGCGCGCGACCCGCGCCCTGCTGGCCGAAAGCGCGCGGGTCAACGAGCGCACGCGCATCTCGCGCGAACTGCACGATGTGCTGGGCCACCAGCTGACCGCGCTGACCCTGAACCTGGAAGTGGCCGGGCACCTGGCCGAGGGCCAGGCGCTGGAACACGTCAAGCGCTCGCACACCCTGGCCAAGCTGCTGCTGGGCAACGTGCGCGAGGTGGTCAGCCAGCTGCGCGAGACCGGCGCCATCGACCTGGCCGCCGCGCTGCGCCCGCTCACCGAGAACGTGCCCTCGCTGGACATCGTGCTGGACGTGGAGGAGCCGCTGAACGTGGAAGACCCGCAGCGCGCCCACGTGCTGCTGCGCTGCACCCAGGAAATCATCACCAACGCGGTGCGCCACGCCCAGGCGCGCCACCTGTGGATCCGGGTGTACCGTGAGGTGCCGGGCCTGGTGGTGGTGGACGCCCGCGACGACGGCGTCGGCGCACAGATGGTCAATGCGGGCAATGGCTTGCGCGGGATGCGCGAACGCCTGCAACAATGTGGCGGCCAGCTGCAGGTGGACACCCACCCCGGCGAAGGCTTCCGCCTGCGGGCCACGGTTCCGGCAACGGTACTGGCGGCCCTCACCGAGGTTCCTGAAGGAGTGCGTTGATGATTCGCGTCTGCCTGGTCGATGACCAAACCCTGGTGCGGCAGGGAATCCGCTCCCTGTTGGCGCTCGACGACGGTATCGAAGTGGTGGCCGAGGCCGCCGATGGCCGCCAGGCCGTCGAACTGGTGCCGCAGGTGCGTCCGGACGTGGTCCTGATGGACATGCGCATGCCGGTGATGTCCGGCCTGGAGGCGCTGCAGGTGCTGTCGCGCCAGGAGCAGCTGCCGCCGACCATCATCCTGACCACCTTCGACGACGACCAGCTGGTGCTGGCCGGGCTGAAGGCCGGTGCCAAGGGCTACCTGCTCAAGGACGTCACCCTGGCGCAGCTGGTCGGTGCCATCCGCACCGTGGCCGAAGGCGGTTCGCTGGTGCAGCCGGCGGTGACCCAGCGCCTGCTGTCGGGCCTGGAGCACATGCGCAACGACTTCGTCAGCCTGGACCGCCCGGACCCGCTGACCGACCGCGAG
The DNA here is from genome assembly GCF_003086795.1 of Stenotrophomonas sp. SAU14A_NAIMI4_5. Lineage (NCBI taxonomy): Bacteria > Pseudomonadati > Pseudomonadota > Gammaproteobacteria > Lysobacterales > Lysobacteraceae > Stenotrophomonas > Stenotrophomonas sp. SAU14A_NAIMI4_5. The sequence goes on from NZ_CP026003.1 coordinate 1,327,599, forward strand.
ACCGAGATCCTGCGCCTGATGGCCAGCGGTTTCTCCAACAAGGAGATCGCCAATTCATTGGGGGTCGCCGAAGGGACCATCAAGAATCACGTGTCCAACATCCTGTCCAAGCTGGGGGTGCGCGACCGCACCCGCGCCGTGCTCAAGGCGTTCGAACTTCAGCTGGTCTGAAAAAGTCCTTTTGCGACAACGATTTGGGCCGAGCCCGGGGCGCCGGAGCGGGGTGCCCCCTACTTGCGGGGGCCCCGGATGCGTTACTCTTCAAAATCTTTGTCCATACAAATCCGCAGCCGGCACGGAAACCGGTGCGCCAATCCGATAAACAATGCCTGCGAAGCCTGCTAGGATTGGCGCTTCGCTTCAATCAACCCGGCCGTGGGATCGGCCCCGGAGACTCTCTGAATGACCCGTATTATCGAGTTCCTGATCGCCTTGGGGATCGTGGCTGGCCTGTTCGTCATTATTGGCGTCTGTCTGCCGGGCGAGCGTCACATCACCGAAAGCATCGAGACCAACCGCAAGATGACGATCGTGTACGACACGGTCAACAGCCTGCGCCGCTTCAAGGACTGGAACCCGCTGGTACTGCGCGATCCCGCCGTTGATCTGAAGCTGTCCGGCCCGGCCTCCGGCGTCGGTGCCACTCTCGACTTCTCCTCCAAGGACCTGGGCAACGGTTCCTGGAAGATCACCGAGTCGGAAGAAAACAAGCGCGTTGTGATCGCCGTCGAAGACCCGACCAAGGGCCACGACAAGGTGACCACCTTCACCCTGGAGCCGACCGGCAAGGGTGGCCGTAACGTCAAGATCACCCAGGATTACTCGGTGAAGTACGGCTTCGACCTGTTCGGCCGCTACGCAGGCCTGTATGTCAGCCGCCAGATCGGCGATGACATCAAGATGGGTCTGTCGCGCATGGCGAACATGCTGGCCACCGTGCCGAACGTCGACTACCGCACCGCCGAAGCCCCGCTGACCGATCTGGCGATCGTGGAAGTGCCGGCCGAAGACCTGCTGGTCGTCAACGCCGGTAACGTCGACCGCGGCCAGGACACCATCACCAAGTCCATCAAGGACAACCAGGAGTGGATCAAGCGCGTGATGGAGGCCAATGGTCTCGAAGCCGCTGGCCCGTTCCGCATCATCACCACCGATTTCGGTGCTGAGAAGTACGCCTTCGACATCGCCCAGCCGGTGAAGAAGAAGGGTACCGAAGGCACTGCCGCTGAAGAACTCAGCGTCAAGATCGACGGTGGCGCACCGGTGAAGTACGTCCGCGTTGCTCCGCATCGTTCGGCCCACGCGGCCTACACCGGCCACATGGCTGGCCTGGACATCGCCCGCAACGCACTGCGTGCCTGGGCTGTGACCAACGGTTCGGAAGTGGTCGATCGCCCGTACGAATCCTGGAAGGACGGTCTGGACAAGTCGTTCACCCCGGAAGGTACCTACGACATCTACTGGGCCGTCAAGTAAGCCTCGGCTGACCCATGTAATGTTGGATACGAAAACGCGCCGCTTCCTGCGGCGCGTTTTTTTTTGATCTGCGCCCCGTGGGGCGCTGCGCAAGGAGCAGTCATGTTCAATCCGGAACGACGCGCGCGTAAACCTTCCCTGCTGGCCTGCCTGGGCGCGCTGCTGGCAGCGGCCTCGATCGGCCTGTCCGCCTACGCGGCGCACGGCGTGGCCGATCCGCTGGCCCAGCAGCATCTGAACATGGCCGCGCTGTATGCCTTCGCCCACGGCGCGGTGCTGTTGGCGCTGGGCCCGCGCGCGCAGGGGGCGATCGCCCACCTGGGGTTGTATGTGCTGCTGCTGGGCGTGCTGCTGTTCTCCGGCAGCCTGGCCGGTGCGGCCCTGTGGCAGTGGCCGACGCGGCTGGCGCCGGTGGGCGGCACCACGTTGATGGCAGGGTGGGTGCTGCTGGCGATCAACGCGCTGAGGCGCTGACGGCCGTTGCGACCATGGCCGCCGGGCATGGCCCGGCGCTACCCGGTGGGTCAGCGTGAACCGTGTAGAGCCGAGCCCATGCTCGGCTGCGTTTGATCGGGGCCGACCATGGGCTTGGCGCTACAGTCAGTCGTTCCAGCACCAGTGCCACGGCTCGTAGACGATGCCGTGCGGGTTGTCGCGGGGGTAACTCAGGCTGAAACCATGCGCTCCGGCATTCGCCTGCAGCCAGGCAAACGCGTCCGTTGCTTCGAAGGTTTCCTCGGCCGGGGCATCGCCCGGCGTGCCGATGTCCAGGGCGTGGCCGCTGTGGTGTTCACTGAAGCCCGGGGCCGCGTTGACCTTGAGGATCTCGGCCACGCCCAGCCCACGCGCGAGTTTCCGTTCGAAGATGCCCAGCTGGTAGGCGTGGCTGCGGAAGCCGGAGATCGCATCCAGCGCCACCCCATCGCGCGCGGCATGCACGCGCATGCGGCGCCAGCCCTGCGCGGCGCCACGGCGCAGCCACAGCGGGCGGCCGAAGCGGTCGCGGCCAGCAAAGTGCAGCACGCAGGGTTCGGCTTCCAGCGCCAGGCCGCTGTCCTGCGCGTATTCCTGCGCATCCAGCCCCAACTGCTGCAGACGCTGCTGCAGGCCGGCCAGCGGCAGCCACTGTGCGTCCAGGGTCGCCGCGAACGGGCGCGCTGCGGCAGCGCCGTCCAGCAGCGCCAGCGCGTCCTCCACGCCGGGTTCGCGCGGCAGGTGCGGCACCAGCGAATGCACGCCCTGCGGCAGCACCGCGGCCAGGTAGCGGCCATCGCGCTTGCGCCGCAGCACCCAGCGCGCACGCGCCAGCAGGCGCGCATCGAGGTTGCTGCGCGCGCGCAGCAGGTCGGCCGGCCACAGTTCCACGGCCTCGGTGTTGATCAGCAGGGGGGCATGATGGTGCATGCCCGCAGCTTACTGCGGTGGCGTGGTGGCAGCCACCTTGCGCAGCGCGTCCAGCAGGGCCTGCGGCCGGTCCAGGCTGAGCAGCAGGGTGCTGCCGCCGCGCACCGGAATCACCAGCGTGTGCTGGCGATCAGTAACCAGGGCAAAGCCCTTGCTGCCGCCCTGCAGGCGGAAGTGCCCGGAATAGAAGCCCGGCATCGAGTAGCCGTTGGTCTTCATGCGCAGGCCATAGCGGCGGTCGCGGCCAAGGTCGACCACCTCGGCCTGGTCCAGCTGCATCTGCACCACCGGCGTGCGGCGACGGTACAGGGTCGAGCGCACGTCCAGCACATCCCCCGCCAGGCTGACCCGGCGGCGGAAGAACGCGACGCCCAGGCCCGCACCGATCAGCACCAGCGTCGCCAGGCTCCAGGCCGCGCTGCCCCACATCCGGAAGAACGGCGGCGACAGGGTGATTTCCATCCACGGCGCATCGGCGGGTGCGTCCTTCAGTTCGGCCCAGACACAGAGGGCAAAGACCACCAGCAGCGGACCGAGGATCCACAGCACGCGCAGCGGCGAACTCTCTGCAATGTCGAACGTGCGCGGATCGCTGCCGCTCATCGCTGCGCCTCCACCCAGTGCGCCACATCGGCGATCAGCGCCGGGTCGACGTGCCCGGGCTGGGCGTACTCCTTCAGCGAGCTCGGGCCGCTGCCGGCCACGCCGATATGGTTGAGGGCCGGGTAGGCCTGCCACTGCACATCCTTGCGGCCCTGCAGCGCCTGCTTCCACAGCTGCCAATCGGCGTCGGGCACCTGGAAATCGCGGCCACCGTGCAGCATCAGCAGCGGCGTGCGCAGCGCCTTGGCATCGGCCCGTGCGTTGACCGCCTCGATGCTCTTCCAGAACGTCTGCGGCACGCCCAGCGGCAGTTCGCTGGCGGCGACCGGTGCGCTGCCGCGGGCGGCGGCGATCTGGGTGTCCAGTCTGTCCAGGAAGGCCTGTTCCGGCGCGCTGATGTTGCCGTCAAGGCTGAGCAGGTAGCGGTTCTGCTCGGGCAGCAGGTCCAGCAGCGTGCGTGCCGGTGCCGCCCACAGGATCGCGCCGCGCGCCTGCGGCCAGCGGCTGGCGATGCGCGGGGCCAGCATGCCGCCCTGGCTGTGGCCGAGCACGAACACGCGGCGGCCATCGATGCGCGGATCGGCGGCGAGCGCGGTCAGTGCGGCCACCGCGTCATCGGTGGTTTCGTCATCGACGGTGAAGCTGCCGCCCTGGAAATCCTGCGGACGGGCGAGGGTGCGCTTGTCATAACGCAGCACCGCGATGCCCTGTGCGGCCAGGCCGCGGGCGATGTCGAGGAACGGGCGGCTGGCGCCGATCGTTTCGTCACGGTCCTGCGGGCCCGAGCCATGCACCAGCAGCACCGCCGGGAACGGTCCCTTGCCCTTCGGCAGGGCCAGCGTGCCTGGCAATGCGCCGCGCGCCTGCGGCACGCTGAACTCCGTCTCGGCGTAATTCGCGTCGGCCGGCGGCGGTGCTGCCTTGGCCGCCGGGGCAGGGCGCAGCATCAGGCCGGCCACCTTGTCCTGCGCGTCCACCGCCACCTGTGCGACCACCGCGCCGCTGGCGAACTGCAGCGGTACCTCCACCACGTGCACGCCCTGCTGTTCGCTGCTGTGGGCGGCGCCGCGCTGCTTCAGCTCACCCAGCGATTGCCACAGCGCCTGCAGCTTGTCGGCCGGCACGGCGCTGGCCATCTGCGGGGTGAACATCGCTTCGGCCTCGGCCATGCGCCCGGCCTGCAGGTGGTCCAGCAGCTGCGAGGCCACCTGCTGCGGCTCGGCGGCGAGGGCACCGCCGCTGAAGGCGGCCAGTGCGACGGCAAACAGGGAGGGGCGCAGGCGCATGGTTACTGCTCCTTCTTGAAGACCAGCATGGCCGGGCGCATCGGCGCCGGGATGATGATGTTGACCAGTTCCCAGCCGAGCTGTCCCTGGCGGCTCAGTTCGGCCTGGATGTCCTCCGGCTTCTGCAGGCCCATCAGCGACGTTTTGACTTCAACGGTCAGGTAGCTCCAACGCTTGCTCATTCCTTGTCCTCCGACGATGGCTTGGGTTTCGGCAGGCGTCCTGCCTTGCGCAGGGCGTCGCGCAGCACGTATTCGATCTGCGCGTTGAGGCTGCGCAACTCGTCGTCAGCCCAGCGCTGCGCGGCGGCCAGGACATCGGCGTTGATACGCAGCGGGTAGGCTTTCTTCTCACTCATGCAAGCTCCTGGCGGGGCGGTGGGGCGCCCCGTTGCGAGGGTTCAGTACAGCGAACCAGCGTTGACGATCGGCTGGGTGCCACGGTCCGAGCACAGCACGGTCAGCAGGTTGCTGACCATGTGCGCCTTGCGCTCTTCATCCAGCTGCACCACGCCGTTCTTCTGCAGTTCGGCCAGGGCCATTTCAACCATGCCCACGGCACCGGCGACGATGCGGGTACGCGCAGCGATCACCGCGTTGGCCTGCTGGCGCTGCAGCATCGCCTGGGCGATCTCGGCGGCGTAGGCGAGGTGGCTGATGCGCGCGTCGATCACCTGCACGCCGGCATCGGCCAGGCGCTCGGCCAGCTCGTTCTTCAGGTGCTGGGAGATCTCGCTGGCGTGGCTGCGCAGGGCCAGCTGGCCCTCTTCATGCTGGTCGTACGGGTAGCTGGTGGCCATCGCGCGCAGCGCCGATTCGGACTGGATGTGCACGAAGCTCTCGTAGTCGTCCACGTTGTAGACCGCCTCGGAGGCATCGATCACCTGCCAGACGATCACCGCAGCGATCTCGATCGGGCTGCCGTCCAGCTCGTTGACCTTCAGTTTGCCGCTTTCGAAGTTGCGCACGCGCTGGCTGACCCGGCGCTTGCTGTAGAAGGGGTTGTTCCAGCGCAGGCCGTTGTCCTTGACGGTGCCCACGTACTTGCCGAACAGGCTCAGCACCGCCGCCTGGTTGGGCTGCACGGTGTACAGGCCGGCCAGCGCGAAGATGGCCAGCGCCGCGATCACGATCCCGCCGAACAGCATCAGCAGGTTCGGCGAGCCGGCAGTCGCCTTGGCCGCGACGCCGAGCACGAACAGCCCGCCGCCGGCCAGTGCGACCAGCAGGGCACCCGCCAGCGTGCCCAGGCCGTTGAGGGAGGAGAGCGACTTCTCTTTCATGGCAGTACGTCCTTGAGGGTTCGGAAAAAAGATATCAAATTGATATCAACCCGCAAGTACCGTTCGTCGGCTGGCCGGGGGCAGACCGGCTAGAATGCTTACCCGCCTTCACATTGCTGCCGGACCCCCGCCATGGCCAAGCTTGGAACCCCGTTGTCCCCCTCCGCCACCCGCGTACTGCTGCTGGGCTCGGGCGAACTTGGCAAGGAAGTGGCCATCGAACTGCAGCGCCTGGGCGTTGAGGTCATTGCCGCCGACCGCTATGCCGATGCCCCGGCGATGCAGGTCGCGCACCGCTCGCACGTGATCGACATGCTCGATGCGATGGCGCTGCGCGCGCTGATCGCGCAGGAGAAGCCGCACCTGGTGGTGCCGGAAATCGAGGCCATCCACACCGAGACTCTGGTCCAGCTGGAACAGGAGCAGGGCCTGCGGGTGATCCCGACCGCACGTGCCGCACGCCTGACCATGGACCGCGAAGGCATCCGCCGCCTGGCCGCCGAGACCCTGGGCCTGCCGACCTCGCCGTACCGCTTCGTCGATACCGAAGCCGAGTACCGCGCCGCCGTGGCCGCCATCGGCCTGCCGTGCGTGGTCAAGCCGGTGATGTCGTCCTCGGGCAAGGGCCAGAGCACCCTGCGCAGCGAGGCGGATATCGCCCCGGCGTGGGACTACGCGCAGACCGGCGGCCGTGCCGGTGCCGGCCGCTGCATCGTCGAGGGCTTCATCGATTTCGATTACGAGATCACCCTGCTGACCGTGCGCCATGCCGGCGGCACCTCGTTCTGCGCGCCGATCGGCCACCTGCAGAAGGACGGTGACTACCGTGAAAGCTGGCAGCCGCAGCCGATGTCCAGCGCCGCGCTGGCGCGTGCGGAGGAGATCTCGCGCGCGATCACCGACGACCTCGGTGGCTGGGGCCTGTTCGGCGTGGAGCTGTTCGTGAAGGGCGACGAGGTGTGGTTCAGCGAAGTCTCGCCGCGCCCGCACGACACCGGCCTGGTGACCCTGGTCTCGCAGGAGCTGAGCGAATTCGCCCTGCACGCACGCGCGATCCTGGGCCTGCCGATTCCGGTGATCCGCCAGAGCGGCCCGTCGGCCTCGTGCGCGCTGCTGGCGCATGGCGAAGGCGTGCCGTACTTCAACAACGTGGCCGCCGCGCTGCAGGTGCCGGACACCGCCGTGCGCCTGTTCGGCAAGCCGAGCGTGCATGGCCACCGCCGCGTGGGCGTGACCCTGGCGCGCGCCGAGACCATCGACGAAGCGCGCGCCATCGCGCGTGATGCCGCCGAAGCCATCGGCGTCGAGCTGCGCCCGTAAAACGGTAGCGCCCGGCCATGCCCGGCGCCGCATTCCGGTGGGTACCGACCGTTGGTCGGTACTCTCTATCCCGGTGGGTACCGACCGTTGGTCGGTACTCTCTATCCCGGTGGGTACCGACCGTTGGTCGGTACGCTTTTCATGCTTGAAAGCCGCCGGGCATGGCCCGGCGCTACCGGTTATTTGACGTCCACCCACACCAGGTGGTGGTCGCTGCCGTCGGCGATCTTCGCTTCCGGGCTTTCATTGGCCGGCCAGAAGATGCCGCTGCCGACGTACTCGAAGCCGGTCGAGGGCAGCACGTAATCCAGGCGCATGGTGCCGGACTTCGGGCCGAAATCGCCGGTGGCGTGGAACGGCGCGCCCTTGCGCACGATGCCCTTGGCCGCATAGGCCAGGCTGGTCTGCTCGCCACCGACGCTGCGCGGGGTGGGGTAGCGCAGCACGCGCGGGTTCTCGATCAGGTTGACGATGGCGTCGTGGCGACCGTCGCCGTCCACCGGATCGTTGTTCAGATCGCCGAAGATCACAAAGCGCGCATCCTGGGCCAGGCCGCCGCAGTGGCCCTTGTCATCGCACAGCCACGGCTTGTCGCCAGCCGACAGGTATTCCTGCCACAGGCGCAGTTCGTCGTGGTTGCGCGCGGCATTGCGCTTTTCCGGGCCATCGAACACCGGCGGCGTCGGGTGCGAGACCAGCGCGTGGACCACGCCGCCCGGGGTCTTCACCGGCACGTCCCAATGCGACTTCGAGGACAGGCGCAGCTGCGACCACACCTGGTCGTTGTAGAAGCTCTTGCCGGTGCGCGGGTCGACCGGACGGATCGCGCCGGGCATCGTGCTCCACTTCAGCAGCTGGAAGCTGCGCACCTTGGCTTCGTCGATCGGGTAGCGCGACAGCACCAGCATGCCGTACTGGCCCGGGTGCAGGCCGTAGCCCCAGGCGTCGTTGCCGCGGCTGCGGCCTTCGCCGCCGACCGTGCCGTTGCCGTCCAGGTCCAGGCCGCTGGGCACGCCGGTGTTGACCGGGGCCAGGTAGCGGTAGGCGAAGTGCAGCGGCTTGCCGCCGCCGGGCTGGGCCACTTCCAGGTAGCGCTTCTGGAACAGGTCGGCGGCGCGGTGGGCGTCGTCGAAGTCGAATTCGTTCAGCAGCACCAGGTCCGGGCGCACCTGCTGCAGCACCGCGGCGATCTTGCGCGCGTGCTCGCTGTTGCCTTCCAGTTCCTTGATCAGGCCGCCGGCATCATCCGAATACAGCGAGGTGTTGTAGGTGGCCAGGCGCAGCGTCGAGGACGGCTTTTCGGTCATCGCAGGGGACTTGGCGAAGGCGGGGGCGCTGGCGCCGCAGAGCAGGGCCAGGGCGAGGATCAGGGGATGGCGGCGGGTGATGTTCATGGGCCGTATTGTGCACCCGGCCCGGTGTCAGCGGTTTGTCAGCGTCCGTCCAGATCGCTGTCGAAATCATGCCAGCGGCGGCCGTCGTAGGCCTCCAGCGGGCGGTAGCGGCGCTTGTAGTCCATCTTCTGGTGGTCGCGGATCCAGTAGCCCAGGTACAGGTGCGGCAGGCCCTCGCGCCGGGCCCACTCGATCTGCTGCAGGATGGCGAAGGTGCCCAGCCCGCGCGCGGCATGGTCCGGGTCGAAGAAGGTGTAGACCGCCGACAGGCCGTGTTCGGTCACGTCGGTCACCGCCACCCCCAGCAGCTGGCTGGGCTGGCCGTCATGGCCGGGCAGGCGCATTTCCAGGAAGCGGGTATGCGACCAGCTGCCGATCAGGAACTGCTCGAACTCGTGCGGGCCGTGGTCATCCATGCCGCCGTTGGCGTGGCGATGGGTCAGGTAGCGGTGGTACAGGTCGAACAGGTCCTGGCGCGGCATGGCGGCGGTGATGCGCACCTCCAGGTCGGCATTGCGCGCGGCGCAGCGGCGCTGGCTGCGGTCGGCGGCAAAGCGCGCCACCGGGATGCGCACGGCCACGCAGGCATGGCACTGCGCGCAGTGCGGGCGGTAGACCAGGTCGCCACTGCGGCGGAAGCCCCAGCTCAGGGCCAGCGGGTACAGCCCACCCAGGCGGCGGTCCTGCGGGTCCAGCACCAGATCGCGCGCAACCCGGTCCGACCAGTACCCGCAGGGGTGCTCGCCGGTCTGGAACAGTCTCAGTTCGTCGTCTCTGTCGCCGTGGATCGCCATGGGCACAGCATAGCCCCAGCGTGTCGCAATGGCCGCGACTGTCCGCCGGATGAACGGAACCGGCCGCTGCGTCAACCGATGTCGTGGTCGGGCGTTGTTGTCTCCCGAGGGTGAAGTGATCACCTCGACGCAATGACGCAATCCCCATACCAGGAGTGACTCCATGATCCGTACCCCCCTGCTGCTGGCCCTGCTGCTGGGCACCTCCGCCACCGGCATCGCCCTGGCCGCCGATACCCCCGCCAACCCGAACGCCCCGGCGCAGCGTCATGCCAGGCTGGACACCAATGGCGATGGCGTCATCGACCGCAGTGAAGCCGCCGCCAACCCGCGCCTGGCCGGGAAATTCGACGAGCTGGACAAGAACAAGGACGGCAAGCTGTCGCGTGACGAGCTGCCGCGCTGGAAGCATGGCCGTCGTGGTGGCCCGGGCGCCTGGATGGCCAAGCTGGACGTGAACAAGGACGGCCGCATCAGCCGTGAGGAAGCCAAGGCCGACCCGCGCCTGGCTGCGCGCTTCGACCAGATGGACGTCAACAAGGATGGCTACCTGGACAAGGCCGACCGCGAGCTGCGCATGAAGCAGCACCGTGATGCCTGGTTCGCTGCCGCCGACACCAACAAGGACGGCCAGCTGAGCAAGGCCGAGTTCGATGCCGCCAAGGGCCCGATGCACGGTGGCCCGCGCCACGGTGGCCCGCGTGATGGCAACGCACCGAAGCCGCCGCGCTGAATCCTGCTACGGTAAGCAACGACAACGCCGGCCTTGTGCCGGCGTTGTCCGCTCCGGGCTTTAAAGCCGCCCGCTGCGCACCAGTGAATACAGCAGCAGGCCGACCACGATCAGGTTCATCACCAGCACGCCGCTCCGCCCGTAGGCCAGCTCGTACTGCCAGTTGATCGCCGATCGACCCTTGCGCGCGGCGTCGCGCGCGATCAACGGTTTCATGATCCGCTGCAGTGGCACCAGACACTGGTAGTTCACTACGCCCAGGCCGATGACCAGGAGGGCAAGCTGCAGCCACAGCGGCACCGCCAGCATCAGCGAGACCAGCAGGCTGGTACAAACGACCATCGCAGTGAACGTGTTGAGGTGCACGAACCGCCGCACCTTGGCCTGCTCCTGCGGCGTGTCTGCAAAGCGCAGCAGGAAGCGGCCGCCGAGATAGCTGCCGGCGACGCCGCCGATCACGCCACCGGCAATGGCGGCCCAGTTGCTGGCGGGAATCAGATGCAGTTGGCTGGCAGCGGCGGTCAACGAACCCATCGCGGCACCGCCCGCGGCGCTGACCCCACCCAGGCCCAGCTTGCTGCCGCCCACGCCCACCCCGGTGCCCAGCAGGATCGCTGCGCTGGCCGTGCCCGGTGCAGCGATCAGCACCATCGACACCACTGTTGTCGCGAACGCGGCACTGGGCGCACTGCTGCGGGCGAAGTCGCCGAAGCGCTGCAGCAGGCTGTCGCGCACCTGCGCGCGGGCACGCGACAGGCGCTTGCGCACGGCTGCATCGCTGAGGCCGAGCAGGTCGGCCACCTGCTGTGAGCGCTGGCCCTCGCGGTAGTAGAGCAGCAGCACTTCGCGGCTGTCGCTGGGCAGGGCGGAGATGATGTCCTCGGCGGCCACTTCTTCTTCCAGCCGCTGCAGGCGGTCGGCCGCGCCCGGCGTCGGGTCGGCGGCCATGCCCAGCGCGACCTCGGCGGCATCGCCGGTCAGCGGGCGGCCGCGCTGCGCGCGCAGCCAGTCGCGGGCCAGGTTGCGGGTGATCTGCCGCAGCCACGGCAGGAAGCTGGTGGAGCTGCGCAGCTGGTGCAGCTGCTGCCAGCCTTTGACGAAGGCCTCCTGGGCGATGTCCTCGCTGGCCTGGCGGTCGCGGGTGATCGCCAGGGCGATGGCGGTGACCGTGTTCTGGCAGGCCAGCACGATGCGCCCATAGGCGTGCTGGCAGCCAGTGCTGGCCGCCGGCAGCTCGCGTTCCAGCGTCTCGTCGATCGTTGCAGCGAAAGTCGTCATGGCGGCAGCTCCTGCTGGGATTGTGTCCCAAGACGAAGCTGCGCGCCCGATGTGACCGGTTCGCGCCCTGGTAGCGCCGGGCCATGCCCGGCGGCTTTTCTGTCAGGCCGCTGCGCTCGCCGGGCATGGCCCGGCGCTACCCGCGCATTACGTCGACGGCTGGATGCGGACCCGGATTTCTTCCTCTTCCGGCGGCGCCTGCGGGGCCGGTTGCGCCTGCTGCGGCTGTGCCTGCGGGGCCGGGGCCGGTGCGGCGGGAGCCGGGGCGCCGCGGTGGCGCAGGCCGATCACCAGCGCCACGCCGGCGATCACCACCAGCAGGGCGATGCGGATGCGCCAGGCCCAGCCGCGGCCACTGCCGGTGGTCTCGGCGGTATCGCGGAACGCGAATTCGGCGGTCGGGTGGTCGCGGCGGGTGGTGTCGAGCAGGCGTGCGTCACGCAGGATCTCGCGTGCACGCGGCTGGTCGTCGGCACGCACGATCCACACCGCCGGGTAGCCCTGGCTGTTGCCCAGGTCGGTATAGCTGAACTGGCCACGGCGACGGGTCTTGTACGAGCGGCCGTTGGTCACCTTCACTTCGATGTCGTGGCTGCGCAGCAGCTCGGCCACGCCCTCGACGGTTTCCACGCGCTGGCTGCTGAAAATCTGGCGCATTGCTTACTCCTTGGCCGGCACGGCGGCCGCGGCATCCTGGTCCGGCACTACGCGGATCAGGCCTTCCTGGGCAGTGCTGGCCACCAGCACGCCATCACGGGTGAAGAACTGGCCGCGGGCCAGGCCGCGCGAATCCTGCGCGCTGGGGCTGTCCAGCGAATACAGCAGCCAGTCGTCGGCACGGAACGGGCGGTGGAACCAGATCGCGTGGTCCAGCGAAGCCATCTGCACGTGCGGGTGGTAGTAGCTGATGCCATGCGGGAACGTGGCCGTGCCCAGCAGGTGGAAATCGGAGGCATAGGCCAGCAGCGCCTGGTGCAGCTCGGGCGCGTCGCCGACGGGTTCGCTCAGGCGCAGCCACACCTGGTGGTAGGGCGGGCGCTTGGGCGGGTTCAGTTCGTCGCGCGGGTAGACGTGGCGGAACTCGAACGGGCCCCCGCGCGAGAGCCAGCGCTGCACCTTGATCGGCAGCCGCTCCAGCACCTCGGCCGGCAGCGGGCGGTTCGGTTCGATGTCCTCCGGCTGCGGCACCTCGGGCATCTTGTGCTGGTGCTGGGCACCGGTCTCGGCCTGCTGGAACGAGGCCGCGCAGAAGAAGATCACCTTGCCGTGCTGGATCGCGGTGACCCGGCGCACGGAGAAGCTGCCGCCATCGCGGGTGCGGTCCACGTCATAGACGATGGGGTGGTCGATGTTGCCGGCGCGCAGGAAATACGCGTGCAGCGAGTGCACGTGGCGGCCGTTGTCGACCGTGGCCTGTGCAGCGGCCAGCGCCTGGCCCAGCACCTGGCCACCGAACACGTACTTGGTGCCGATGTCGCGGCTCTGCCCGCGGAACAGGTTGTCCTCCAGCCGCTCCAGGGTGAGCAGGTCGATCAGCTCGGAGACGACGGGTTCGGGCATGTCGTTCAAGGGGGCGGCCACAGCAGTGAAGAAGGCTCGATTATACCGGTCAGGGGTCGGATCCCTTTCGCTTTGCGAAAGGGCTCTGACCCCGGAGAGGCGCGGCGGTTACTTGCCCAGCCTTGCCACCAGCGCCTGCAGGGCATTCTGCGCATCCGGCGCGAACCAGGCCTCGACGAACCGGTCCAGCTGGATCAGGTCCGGGTGCAGCGCCTCCTGCAGGTCGGCACGGGCCACCGCGCGGGTCAGCAGCATCGGCTGCCGCGGCTGCTTCAGCAGGTTCTGCAGCCAGGCAATGGCGCGGGCCACCACCAGGTCGCCGTCGGCGAGTTCATCGACCAGGCCGATCTGCAGCGCCTGTTCGGCCGGCACCAGCGCGCCCGTGGTGAGCAGGATGCCGGAACCGTGCACGCCCACCGCGCGGCGCAGCAGGCGCTGGATGCCTTCGGGCGCCACCAGGCCCACCTGCACCTCGTTCAGGCCGATGGCATAGGGGCGGGCCGGGTCGGCACTGCGCGCCATCACCCGGTAATCGCAGCACAGCGCCAGCACGCAGCCGCCGGCCGGCGCATGGCCGGTGATGGCCGCCACCACCGGGATGCGGCTCTCGGCCACGCTGCGCACCGCGCCGAAGAAGGCGTTCCAGCTGTCCAGCAGCTTGTGCTTGTCATCGCCGTGGGAGAGCAGGTGCGGCACGTCCATGCCACCGGTGAAGACCCGCTCGCTGCCCGACAGCACGATGCCGTGCGCGTCCTCGGCCATGGCCAGCTCGATGGCGTGGATCAGCTGCCGGCACAGTTCGGTGTCCAGTGCGTTGACCGGTGGCCGCGCCAGGCGCAGTTCGCGGATGGGGCCATGGTTGATCACCTCGATGAGCGTCGTCATGCTGCGGTCTCGTTGCGGACAGGAATCTGAGGCGATGATAACCAAACCATTCGTTGGCGTATTGTTGCTGCTGTGTGCGGGCGCAGCATCGGCGGCCACCGCCGTGCCGGCCTGCGTCACCGTGCAGCAGGGCTGGGCGCGCCTGCCGCCAAACCCGGCCATGCCGATGACCGCTGGCTACGGGGTGATCCACAACGGCTGCGCCAAGGCGGTGGCCATCAGCGGCGCACGCAGCGCCAGCTTCGGCGACGTATCGCTGCACGAAACCACGATCGTCGATGGGGTCAGCCGCATGCGTGCGGTCGAGCGCCTGCCGCTGGCACGGGGCGCGCGCGCCGAGCTCAAGCCGGGCGGCCTGCACCTGATGCTGATGGAGGGCAAGGGCGCACTGAAGGAAGGGCAGGTCGTGCCGCTGCAGCTGCAGCTGGAGGGCGGTGGCGAAGCCAGCGTGACGCTGACGGTGCGCAAGGCCGCGCCGTAACGCGTCGCCCGTTCCGCCGGGCATGGCCCGGCGCTACCCCGACATGACGGCCGGATCATCACCGGTAGCGCCGGGCCATGCCCGGCGGGGTTTTACGACCAGTCGAACGTAAACAGGACCGTGCGGCTGTGCGGTTCGTAGAACATCACGATGGCATCGGCGCCGGCCGCGACCCAGTTGCTGGCCGGCACGCTGGCCACATGGAAGAAGGCCTGGCCGTCGCGGGTCAGTCGCAGGCCATCGTCGGCCAGCTGGCTGCTGTCATTGCGGAAACGCAGGCTGCCGCGCTGCCGGTAGCCGGCCAGATCCTGCAGCTGGAACGCCGCAGGCAGCGGGGCATAGTCGGACCAGTTGCCGAACCAGATCGGGCCGCCCAGCTGCTGCAGCCATGCCTGTTCGTCCAGCTCGCCGTCACCGTAGCGCGAGCAGCTGGCCAGGCGCCCGTGCTGCTGGAAATACGCACGCGCTTTGGCATGGCTCTCGCGCATTTCCACGATATGGGCGCGGGCCTCGTCGCCGTCCACGGCTTCACCCAGGAAATATTCCTGCGTGCCGAGGAAGCGCATGCGGTTGTCTGCGGTCAGCTCGAAGGCGATCCAGTTGATGCCGGTGAACGCGTTGTGGTGCGCGGTGGTGTCGTCACCGATGCAGCCTTCATACGGCTCGATCGGGCACAGCATCGTCGCCACCTGGCCCGCCAGCTCAGGCCGCAGCATGCCCAGGTCGATCTTCAGCAGCGGCAGCAGATGCTGGCCGAGCCACGCCTGGTCGGCGGGGAAGACATCGGCGGGGAAGGGCACCATGCCGGGCAGCAGGTCGCGCAGTTCGGTGGGGTGGATCATCTCAGTCCTTTGAACAGGGCGGGTAGAGTCGAGCTTGCTCGACTGATCCGGCAAACAGTAGTCGAGCAAGCTCGACTCTACGAGTCGCCGCATCGGGAATGCCGGCCAGCGGCCGGCACTACCTTCAGGTGGAAGCGTTGCGGATCGCGTCCGGCAGCGGCGCGCTCTTGCCGGTCTGCGTATCCATCCACACCACCACCACGTTGCCGTCCGAATACAGCCTGGTGTCGTCCTGCTGGTCGACGATGCGGTGGCCGATGGTCACGCTGCTGTTGCCGAGGCGCTCGACGAACAGCTCGACCAGGATGTCGTTGGGCCACACGATCGGCAGGCGGTAGTTGACGTTGGTCGCGGCCACCACCGGTGCGATGCGGTCGGTCATCGACACGCCTTCCACGCCCAGCATCCAGCGCACGCGCGCTTCTTCCAGGTAGGAAATGTACTTGGCGTTGTTGACGTGGCCCATGCTGTCCATGTCACGCCAGCGCACGCTGATCGGGATGCGGGCCAGGATCTTGTGTTCGCTGCTCATCAGGCGTCCTTCTTCTTCGTCGTGCTCTTGCTGGCCTTGCCGCTGCTCTTGGCGGCCACGGCCTTCTTCGCCACCTTGGCTGGCTTTTCAGGCTTCACCTTGCGCGGCGGGCGGGCGTCGGGCTTGTTGGCCACGGCGGCCGGCTGCTCCGGGCGCGCGCTGGTCGAGGGCAGCATGCGGGCCAGGAACTGGCCCGTGTACGACTGCGGGCAGGCTGCCACGTCTTCCGGCGTGCCGGTCACCAGGATGGTGCCACCGCGGTGGCCGCCTTCCGGGCCGAGGTCGACGATCCAGTCGGCGGTCTTGATGACGTCCAGGTTGTGCTCGATCACCACCACCGTGTTGCCTTCGTCGCGCAGCTTGTGCAGCACGCCCAGCAGCGCTTCGATGTCGTGGAAGTGCAGGCCGGTGGTCGGCTCGTCGAGGATGTACAGGGTGCGGCCGGTATCGCGGCGCGACAGTTCCTTGGACAGCTTCACGCGCTGCGCTTCACCACCGGACAGCGTGGTCGCGCTCTGGCCCAGCTTGATGTAGCTCAGGCCCACGTCCACCAGCGTTTCCAGCTTGCGGGCGATCGACGGCACCGGCTCGAACAGCCTCAGCGCATCTTCGACGGTCATTTCCAGCACGTCGTTGATGTTGTAGCCCTTGTAGAGGATCTCCAGCGTCTCGCGGTTGTAGCGCTTGCCGTGGCAGACATCGCAGGGTACGTACACGTCCGGCAGGAAGTGCATCTCCACCTTGATCAGGCCATCGCCCTGGCAGGCCTCGCAGCGGCCGCCGCGCACGTTGAAGCTGAAGCGGCCCGGCGAATAGCCGCGCGCACGCGCTTCGGGCACCTGTGCGAACAGCTCGCGCAGCGGGGTGAACAGGCCGGTGTAGGTGGCCGGGTTCGAACGCGGGGTGCGGCCGATCGGCGACTGGTCGATGTCCACCACCTTGTCGAACAGGTCCAGGCCATCGATCTCCTTGTACGGGGCGATCGGGTGTGAGGAACCGTTGATCTCGTTGGCGGCCAGCGAGAACAGGGTGTCGTTGATCAGGGTCGACTTGCCCGAGCCGGACACGCCGGTCACGCACGTCAGCAGGCCCGACGGAATCGCCAGGTCCACACCCTTCAGGTTGTTTCCGCTGGCACCGCGCAGGTGCAGGGTCATCTTCGGGTTCGGCTTGTGCCGGCGCGCCGGGATCTCGATCGCGCGCTTGCCCGACAGGTACTGGCCGGTCAGCGAACGCGGTGCATCCAGGATGTCCTGCAGGGTGCCCTGGCCGACGATCTCGCCGCCATGCACGCCCGCGCCCGGGCCGATGTCCAGCACGTAGTCGGCCAGGCGGATCGCATCCTCGTCATGCTCGACCACGATGACCGTGTTGCCGAGGTCGCGCAGGCGGGTGAGGGTGCCCAGCAGGCGTTCGTTGTCGCGCTGGTGCAGGCCGATGGACGGCTCGTCGAGCACGTACATCACGCCGACCAGGCCGGCACCGATCTGGCTGGCCAGGCGGATGCGCTGTGCTTCGCCACCGGACAGGGTGTCGGCCTTGCGCTCAAGGGTCAGGTAATCCAGGCCGACGTCGACCAGGAAGCCCAGGCGTTCGCCGATCTCCTTGACGATCTTCGCGGCGATCTCACCGCGCCAGCCCGGCAGGCTCAGCTCGCTGAAGAACTTCAGTGCCTCGTCGATCGGCAGCACCACCAGGTCCGGCAGCGGGCGGTCGGCCACGAACACGTTGCGCGCGGCCCGGTTCAGGCGCGCGCCGTTGCACTCGGGGCAGGCGTGTTCGCTGATGTACTTGCCCAGTTCTTCCTGCACCGCCGCCGATTCGGTTTCCTTGTAGCGGCGTTCCAGGTTGGGAATGATGCCTTCGAAGCGGTGCTTGCGCTGGGTGCGGCCACCGGCCTCGGTGAAGTAGGTGAAGGTGATTGCCTCATCGCCGCTGCCATACAGCACGGCCTGCTGCACCTTGGCCGGCAGCGAGTTCCATGCTGCATCGGTGTCGAACTTGTAGTGCTTGGCCAGCGAGGCGATCAGCTGGAAGTAGTAGGCATTGCGACGGTCCCAGCCGCGCACCGCACCGGCAGCCAGCGACAGTTCCGGGTGCACCACCACGCGTGCCGGGTCGAAGAACTCGGCCATGCCCAGGCCATCGCAGCCGGGGCAGGCGCCCATCGGCGCGTTGAAGGAGAACAGGCGCGGCTCCAGCTCGGGCAGCGAGTAATCGCACACCGGGCAGGAGTACTTGGAGGAGAACAGGGTCGGGGCGGTCTGGGCGTTGTCCAGGCTCTGCACCGAGGCCATGCCGTCGCCCAGCTTCAGCGCGGTCTCGAAGCTCTCGGCCAGGCGCTGCTTGATGTCCTCGCGCGGGCGGAAACGGTCGATCACCGCTTCGATGGTGTGCTTCTGGCGCAGGGCCAGCGGCGGCACCGCGTCGATCTCATACAGCTCGCCGTCCACACGCACGCGCACGAAGCCCTGCGCACGCAGCTGGTCGAAGACCTGCGCGTGCTCGCCCTTGCGGTCGCGGATGACCGGGGCCAGCAGCATGTAGCGCTGTTCCGGGTCCAGGGTCAGCACCTGGTCGACCATCTGACTGACCGTCTGCGCTTCCAGCGGGTAGCCGTGGTCCGGGCAGCGCGGGGTGCCGACGCGGGCGTACAGCAGGCGCAGGTAGTCGTAGATCTCGGTGATGGTGCCGACGGTCGAACGCGGGTTGTGCGAGGTCGACTTCTGCTCGATCGAGATGGCCGGGGACAGGCCCTCGATGTGGTCCAGGTCCGGCTTTTCCATCACGCTCAGGAACTGCCGTGCATAGGCCGACAGCGACTCGACGTAGCGGCGCTGGCCTTCTGCATAGATGGTGTCGAACGCCAGCGAGGACTTGCCCGAGCCGGACAGGCCGGTGATCACGATCAGCTTGTCGCGGGGCAGGTCGAGGTCGATGTTCTTGAGGTTGTGCGTCCGCGCGCCGCGGATGCGGATGAAATCCATCGCCATGGGGGATCCGGTTATGGGGGGGCGTTGGCTGGGTGCCGGGCCAGCGGGGGGACGGGCAATCGGTCAGCCTACCGAGGTGACCAGATGGGGGCAATGGGCGACAATGCCAGCCCGGTGTCTCACCTTGTGAGACAAGGCGACAGCTTTGTGTAGAGCCGAGCCATGCTCGGCTGCCTCGACCCCGAACCGTTCAGCCGAGCATGGCTCGGCTCTACTGGGGCCGGGGGGCAGACCCCGTCCGACCCCGCCCAGGGGTTGACTTGACCGGCGCCCATTGATCTGCGTACAATCCCGCTCCTGTCCGCCCTCGATGGCGACAGTCCATAGACCACAATAACTACAGAGGAAGTCTGGTCATGTACGCAGTACTGGTCACCGGCGGTAAGCAATACCGCGTGGCGCAGGGCGAAAAGCTCCGCATTGAAAAGCTCGAAGTCGAAGTCGGCAGCGAGATCAAGTTCGACAACATCCTGCTGCTCGGCGACAGCGATGGCATCAAGATCGGCGACGCCCTGAGCGGCGCAGCGGTCACCGCCACCGTCCTGTCCCAGGGTCGTGCTGACAAGGTCCGGATCATCAAGTTCCGTCGCCGCAAGCACCACATGAAGCGTCAGGGTCACCGTCAGTACTACACCGAAATCGAGATCACCGGCATTGCCGGTGGCAGCAAGTAAGGAGATAGGTCATGGCACATAAAAAAGGCGTAGGCTCTTCGCGCAACGGTCGCGACTCCAACCCGAAGTACCTGGGCGTCAAGATCTTCGGTGGCCAGGCCATTGAAGCCGGCAACATCATCGTGCGTCAGCGCGGCACCCAGTTCCACCCGGGTTCGGGCGTCGGCCTCGGCCGCGACCACACCCTGTTCGCCCTCGTGGACGGCAAGGTGGAGTTCTCGGTGAAGGGCGCCAAGAAGCGTCGCACCGTCAGCGTCGTGTCGGTCGAAGCCTGATAAGGCTGGACTGGCGGCCATGCCCCGGCATGGCCCTGCTGGTCGAACCGCACGCTGCATGAAGAGCCCCGCTTCGGCGGGGCTTTTCGTTGGAATCAGTGGTACAACGGGCACGGCCCGACATTCAAGCAAGGCGGCGGCACGCAGGCCGCGCCCATCGCAGGCATCGAAACAATGAAACTGGTAGACGAAGCAGAAATCGAAGTGTTCGCCGGCAACGGCGGCAACGGCTGCATTGGCTTCCGTCGCGAGAAGTTCATTCCGCTCGGCGGCCCGGACGGCGGCGACGGCGGTGCGGGCGGCAGCGTGTACATCCGCGCCGACGAAAACCTGAACACCCTGGTCGACTTCCGCCATGACCGCATCTTCAAGGCGCAGCGCGGCGAGAACGGCATGGGCCGCCAGGCCTATGGCAAGGGCGGCGAAGACCTGACCATCACCGTGCCGGTCGGCACCGTGATCATCAACGTGGCCACCGACGAAATCATCGGCGACCTGACCCAGCACGGCGACCGCCTGCTGGTGGCGCAGGGTGGCCGTGGCGGCCTCGGCAACATGCACTTCAAGAGCTCGACCAACCGCTCGCCGCGCCAGGCGCTGCCGGGCGAGCCGGGCGAAGAGCGCACGCTGAAGCTGGAGCTGAAGCTGCTGGCCGACGTCGGCCTGCTGGGCTTCCCCAACGCCGGCAAGAGCACCCTGATCCGCGCCGTCTCGGCAGCGACGCCGAAGGTGGCTGATTACCCGTTCACCACGCTGTACCCGAACCTGGGTGTGGTGAAGGTGGAGAACTACCGCAGCTTCGTCATCGCCGACATTCCGGGCCTGATCGAAGGCGCGGCCGACGGTGCCGGCCTGGGCGCGCAGTTCCTGCGCCACCTGCAGCGCACCCGTTTGCTGCTGCACCTGGTGGATATCTCCCCCATGGAAGGCGGCGTGGAAGGCATTTCCCCGGTCGAGCAGGTGCGTGCCATCGAGCGCGAGCTGGAAAAGCACGATCCGGAGCTGCTGCAGAAGCCGCGCTGGCTGGTGCTGAACAAGGCCGACCTGATGTTCGAGGACGAGGCCAAGGCCGCGGCCGAACAGATCGTCGCCGAGCTGGGCTGGAAGGAGCCGTGGTTCCTGGTCTCGGCGCTGGGCCGCGAAGGTACCTTCCCGATCATGAGCCGGGTCATGGCGTTCTTCGATCGCCAGAAGGAAGACGAACTGGAAGCCGCCCGCAACGCGTAACGGCGCTGTGGGGGTTCTACGCGAAAAACCCGGCTACGGCCGGGTTTTTTGTTGGCCTGTGCGCCGGGGAGGTTGGGTCAACGGGTTCCAGCTGGGTCAACGGGCTCTGGCTGGGTAGAGTCGACTGTTAGTCGACTGCTGTTCGCGGCATCTGTAAAGCCCGCGCTGCGCGCGTTAGTCGACTAGCAGTCGACTCTACCCAGCCGGTTCGACCCAGCCGGTTCGCCCCGGCCGAATCACGGGCAACAAAAAACCCGGCCGAGGCCGGGCTTTTGTCTGCTACCCAGCCCCGAAGGGCAGGGCGGCAACGCCGGATCAGGCGGCCTTGAGGGCCTTGATGCGGTCGTTCAGGCGGCTCTTATGACGAGCAGCCTTGTTCTTGTGGATCAGGCCACGCGCGCTGAAGCGATCCAGGATCGGCTGGGCAACGGCGAAGGCGGCTTCGGCGCCGGCGGCATCGTTGGCGTCCAGCGCCTTGATCACTTTCTTGACAGCGGTGCGCAGCATCGAGCGCTGAGCCACGTTGCGCGCGTTGCGCACGACGGTCTGCTTGGCGCGCTTCTTGGCGGACTTGATATTGGCCACGGTGGTGGTTTCCTGAAAAAATCGGTGTTATGGGAACAGCAAGCTAGCTAGTATGATGGCGTAAGAAATGCACGTCAAGTCGATTGTCAAGAGGGACGCTGAGTGAGTTCACCCAAGTTGTTGCGGGGCCTGCTGTCGTTCAGCAGCATGACCATGGTCTCGCGCGTTCTCGGACTTGTCCGGGACTTCGTGGTGACCACCACGTTCGGCACCAACGCCATCACTGATGCTTTCTGGGTCGCCTTCAGGGTACCCAATTTCCTGCGCCGTTTGTTCGCCGAAGGCTCATTCGCGACCGCTTTCGTGCCGGTGTTCACGGAAGTGAAAGAGACCCGCAGGCATGCGGAGCTGCGCGAACTGATGGCGCGCACGGCCGGCACCCTCGGCGGCATCCTGATGCTGGTGACCGCCCTGGCGCTGATTTTCGCACCGCAGCTGGCCTCGGTGTTCTCAAGCGGTGTTGATACCGATCCGGTCAAGCAGGGCCTGCTGGTGGACCTGTTCCGCCTGACCTTCCCGTTCCTGCTGTTCGTCTCGCTCACCGCCCTGGCCGGCGGCGCGCTCAACAGCTTCCAGAAGTTCGCCATGCCGGCGCTGACCCCGGTCATCCTCAACCTGTGCATGATCGCCGGCGCGCTGTGGCTGGCGCCGCGGCTGGGCGGCACACCGGAAAAGCAGATCCTGGCGCTGGGCTGGGCGGTGCTTGCCGCCGGCATCCTGCAGCTGCTGTTCCAGCTGCCCTCGCTGAAGGGCATCAACCTGCTGACCCTGCCGCGCTGGGGCTGGACCCACCCGGGCGTGCGCAAGGTGATGACCCTGATGGTGCCGACCTTGTTCGGCTCGTCGGTGGCGCAGATCAACCTGCTGCTGGATACCGTCATCGCCGCCAAGCTGACCGACGGCTCGCAGTCCTGGCTGTCGCTGGCCGATCGTTTCCTTGAGCTGCCGCTGGGCGTGTTCGGCGTGGCCCTGGGCACGGTGATCCTGCCGGCGCTGGCCCGCCACCACGTCAGCACCGACCGCGAGGGCTTCTCGCGCTCGCTGGACTGGGGCCTGCGGATGACCCTGCTGATCTCGGTGCCGGCCATGCTGGGCCTGCTGTTCCTGGCCGAGCCGCTGATCGCCACCATCTTCCAGCACGGCCAGTTCAGCGCCTTCGACACCCGCATGACCGCGCTGTCGGTGTACGGCCTGAGCTTCGGCCTGCCGGCGTTCGCCCTGCTGAAAGTCGTGCTGCCGGCCTTCTACGCCCGCCAGGACACCCGGACCCCGGTGCGTGCCGGCGTCGCCGCGCTGGTGGCCAACATGGTGTTCAACTTCGCCCTGCTGGCCGTGCTGTACCAGGTGATGGTGCCCGACGAGCTGAAGGCGCAGGGCGTGATGACCGCCATCGGCAAGCAGCCGGGCCTGCACCTGGCCCTGGGTATCGCCAGCGCGCTGTCCAGCTACCTGAACCTGGGCCTGCTCTGGTACTGGCTGGGCAAGACCGATGTCTACCAGCGCCGGCCGGGCTGGGGCGGCTACCTGATCCGCCTGCTGGTGGCCTGCGTGGCCATGGTCGGCGTGCTGATGGCCCTGCTGCACTGGCTGCCTGCCTTCTCGGCCATGGGCGTGTGGGAGCGGATCGGCGCCCTGGCGCTGCTGGTCGGCGGCGGTGGCGCGACCTACGGCGTGGCCATGCTGGCGATGGGCTTCCGCCCCCGCGACCTGCGCGGGCATTGATCGGGGCCCACGGCGGCTATACTTCAGGGTTACACCATTGAAGCGGCGGCCCCGGGTGGGCCGGAACGAGAGTTGATGAGCAGGCTGTTCAGAAGCGTCGAGGGCGGGGAGCTGTTCCCCAACGGAAGCGTGGTCTGTATCGGTGCATTCGACGGCCTCCATCTGGGGCATCGTGCGCTGGTCCGCCACGCGGTCGCCCGCGCGCGCGCCTTGGGCGTGGCCGCGGTGGCCGTGGCATTCGAGCCGCTGCCGCGTGAATTCTTTGCCCAGGGCACGCCGCCGCCGCGGCTGACCCTGGCCCGCGGCAAGGTCGAGATCCTGCGCGAACTGGGCGTGGATGCGATCGGCCTGCTGCGCTTCGACGCGGCGATGGCGGCCATGCCGGCCGAGGATTTCGTCCGCACGCTGCTGGCCCAGCGCCTGGGCGCGCGCGAAGTGTGGATCGGCCCGGAGTTCTGCTTCGGCAACCGCCGTCGCGGCGATCTGGCCCTGCTGCAGGCGATGGGTGGCGAGCTCGGCTTCACTGCCGGTGAGATCGAAGCGGTCGACTTGCACGGCGATCGCATCTCCAGCACCCGCATCCGCCAGCTGCTGCAGGCCGGCGATTTCACCCATGCCAACGATCTGCTCGGTCGCCCCTACGCGATCAGCGGGCGGGTGGTGCGTGGGCGCCAGCTGGGCCGCACGCTGGGCTTCCCCACCGCCAACCTGCGCTTCCCGAAGACGCCGGCGCTGTCGGGCATCTACGCTACCTGGGTGCACGGCGTGTTCGACCAGCCGTGGCCGTCGGTGTCCAGCTTCGGTACCCGGCCGACGGTGGAAGGCGTGGAGCCGCTGCTGGAAGCCCACCTGTTCGATTTCCAGGGCGACCTGTACGGTCGACACATCGAAGTGGAATTCGTCGCCAAGCTGCGCGACGAAGAGAAATTCAATGATCTGGCGGCACTGACCGACCAGATGCACCGCGACGCCGACCAGGCGCGCGCCATCCTTTCCGAACATAGATTGCGAGCCACTGCGTGAGCCAGGACTACAAGACCACCCTGAACCTGCCAGCCACCGAATTCCCGATGCGCGGCGACCTGCCCAAGCGCGAGCCGGGCATTCTGGCGCGGTGGGAAGAGCAGGGGCTCTACCAGCAGCTGCGTGACAACGCCGCCGGCCGCCCGCTGTTCGTGCTGCATGACGGCCCGCCGTACGCCAACGGCCGCATCCACCTGGGCCACGCGGTCAACAAGATCCTCAAGGACATCATCGTCAAGTCGCGCTACCTGGCCGGCTTCGATGCGCCTTACGTGCCGGGCTGGGATTGCCACGGCCTGCCGATCGAGATCGCGGTGGAAAAGAAGTGGGGCAAGGTCGGCACCAAGCTCGACGCCGTCGAATTCCGGCAGAAGTGCCGTGAGTTCGCCGAAGAGCAGATCAACATCCAGCGCGCCGATTTCAAGCGCCTGGGCGTGACCGGTGACTGGGACAACCCGTACAAGACCCTGAGCTTCGATTTCGAGGCCAACGAGATCCGTGCGCTGGCCAAGGTCGTGGCCAACGGCCACCTGGTGCGTGGCGCCAAGCCGGTCTACTGGTGCTTCGACTGCGGCTCGGCGCTGGCCGAGGCGGAAATCGAATACCAGGAAAAGGAATCGCCGGCGATCGACGTGGCCTACGCCGCGCGCGATGCGCAGGCCGTGGCCCAGGCCTTCGGCGTGAGCCTGCCGGGCGATGTCGAAGTGGCCGTGCCGATCTGGACCACCACCCCGTGGACGCTGCCGGCCTCGCTGGCGGTGTCGCTGGGCGCGGAGATCCGCTACGTGCTGGCCGAAGGCCCGGCGCACAACGGCAAGCGCCGCTGGCTGGTGCTGGCCGCGGCCCTGGCCGAGCGCGCCCTGCAGCGCTATGGCGTCGAAAACGTGGCGCTGCACGGTGAAACCACCGGCGCGGCGCTGGAAAACCAGCTGCTGGCGCACCCGTTCTACCCGGAGCGCGAGATCCTGGTGCTCAACGGCGAACACGTGTCCGACGAGGACGGTACCGGTGCGGTGCACACCGCCCCCGGCCACGGCCAGGAAGACTACGTGGTCAGCCAGAAGTACGGCCTGCTGGACAAGTACAACGCCGGCCAGATCACCCCGGTCGACGGCCGTGGCGTGTACCTGGAATCGACCCCGCCGGCCGGTGACGTGGTGCTGGCTGGCCAGCATCTGTGGAAGGCGCAGGAGGCCATCGTCGGCGTGCTGCGCGACAACGGCGCGCTGCTGGCCTTCCATCCGATCCGCCACAGCTACCCGCACTGCTGGCGCCACAAGACGCCGGTGGTGTTCCGCGCCACCCCGCAGTGGTTCATCTCGATGGACAAGGCCAACCTGCGCAACGATGCGCTGGCCGCCATCGATACCGTCGGCTGGTTCCCGAGCTGGGGCAAGGCGCGCATCCAGAGCATGGTCGACGGTCGCCCGGACTGGACCATCTCGCGCCAGCGCACCTGGGGCGTGCCGATCGCACTGTTCACCCATCGCCAGACCGGCGAGATCCACCCGCGCACGGTGGAGCTGATGCAGCAGGTCGCCGACCGCGTCGAAGCCGAGGGCATCGACGTGTGGTACTCGCTGGATGCCGCAGAACTGCTGGGCGCCGAAGCGGCCGACTACGAGAAGGTCACCGACATCCTCGACGTCTGGTTCGATTCGGGCGTCACCCATGAAGGCGTGCTGGCCGCGCGTGGCTTCGGCAAGCCGGCCGACCTGTACCTGGAAGGTTCCGACCAGCACCGCGGCTGGTTCCAGTCCTCGCTGCTGACCGGCGTGGCCATCGACCAGCGTGCCCCGTACAAGCAGTGCCTCACCCACGGTTTCACCGTGGACGAGCACGGCCGCAAGATGTCCAAGTCGCTGGGCAACGGCATCGAGCCGCAGGACATCATGAACAAGCTGGGCGCGGACATCCTGCGCCTGTGGATCGCCTCGGCCGACTACAGCAACGAGATGTCGCTGTCGCAGGAAATCCTCAAGCGCAACGCCGATGCCTACCGCCGCCTGCGCAACACCGCGCGCTTCCTGCTGGGCAACCTGGATGGTTTCGATCCGGCCCAGCACCTGCGCCCGCTGAACGAGATGGTCGCGCTGGACCGCTGGATCGTGCACCGCGCCTGGGAACTGCAGGAGAAGATCAAGGCTGCGTTCGACAACTACAACATGGCCGAGATCGTCCAGCTGCTGCTGAACTTCTGCAGCGTGGACCTGGGCTCGCTGTACCTGGACGTGACCAAGGACCGCCTGTACACGATGCCGACCGATTCGCACGGTCGTCGTTCGGCACAGAGCGCGATGTACCACATCGCCGAAGCGTTCACCCGCTGGATCGCGCCGATCCTGACCTTCACCGCCGACGAGCTGTGGGGCTACCTGCCGGGCGAGCGTGCCGAGCACGTGCTGTTCACCACCTGGTACGACGGCCTGGCGCCGCTGCCGGCCGATGCCCAGCTCAATGCCGCTGATTTCGACCAGCTGCTGGCCGTGCGCGAGCAGGTGGCCAAGGTGCTCGAGCCGATGCGCGCCAACGGTGCCATCGGTGCCGCGCTGGAAGCGGAAATCACCATCGCCGCCAGCGAAGAGCAGGCCGCGAAGTGGCAGCCGCTGGCCGATGAACTGCGTTTCCTGTTCATCAGCGGCGACGTGCAGGTGCGCCCGGCGACCACCGACGAAGTGTTCGTCAGTGCCCAGCCGACCCAGAAGAGCAAGTGCGTGCGCTGCTGGCACCACCGCGCCGACGTCGGCAGCAATGCCGATCACCCGGAACTGTGCGGCCGCTGCGCCGGCAACATCACCGGTGCCGGTGAAGTGCGGAGCTGGTTCTGATGGCCGCGCTCCGTCCGCATCCGAACGCCCTGGTCTGGCTGCTGCTGTCGGCCGCCATCATTGGCCTGGACCAGTGGTCCAAGGCCTGGGTGCTGTCGAGCCTGCCGGAGTTCCAGCCGGTGGTGGTCATCGACGGCTTCTGGAACTGGTACCGCACCTACAACACCGGTGCGGCGTTCAGTTTCCTGAGCGACGCCGGCGGCTGGCAGAAGCACTTCTTCACCGTGCTGGCCATCGCCATCAGCGGCCTGATGGCGTGGTGGCTGCGCGCCACCGCCCGTGGCAACTGGAAGGCGGCGGTGCCGTACGCGCTGATCATCGGTGGTGCCATCGGCAACGTGATCGACCGTCAGGTGCACGGTCACGTGGTTGATTTCATCCAGTGGTATATCGGTGACCATGTCTGGCCGGCGTTCAACGTGGCCGACTCGGCCATCGTGGTCGGTGCCGTGGGCATCGCCCTGTTTGGCCTGTTCGACGGCAAGTCCGCCAAAAAGGCGGATAATGCCACCCCGAAACCGTAAGCCGGCCGCTGCCGGGAGACTGAACTGATGGATGTGCTGCTCGCCAACCCGCGTGGTTTCTGTGCCGGTGTCGATCGTGCGATCGAGATCGTCAAGCGCGCGATCGAAACGCTGGGCGCGCCCATCTACGTCCGCCATGAAGTGGTGCACAACCGCTTCGTGGTCGACGACCTGAAGCAGCGCGGCGCGATCTTCGTCGAGGAACTCGATGAAGTGCCGGACAACAACACGGTCATCTTCAGCGCGCACGGCGTCTCCCAGGCCGTGCGCCAGGAAGCCGACCGTCGTGGCCTGAAAGTGTTCGACGCCACCTGCCCCCTGGTGACCAAGGTTCACTTCGAAGTGGCCCGCCACTGCCGTGCCGGCCGTGACGTGGTGCTGATCGGCCACGCCGGTCACCCGGAAGTGGAAGGCACCATGGGCCAGTGGAACCGCGAAGCCGGTACCGGCCAGATCTACCTGGTCGAGGACGTGGAGCAGGTCGCCACGCTGGAGATCAACCAGCCGACGAACTTCGCCTACACCACCCAGACCACGCTGTCGGTGGACGATACGCGCGGCATCATCGAGGCACTGCGCGAGCGGTTCCCGGAAATGCAGGGCCCGAAGAACGACGACATCTGCTACGCCACCCAGAACCGCCAGGACGCCGTGCGCGACCTGGCCAAGCGCTGCGACCTGGTGCTGGTGGTGGGTTCGCCGAACAGCTCCAATTCCAACCGCCTGAGTGAGCTGGCCCGCCGCGAAGGCGTGGAGAGCTACCTGATTGACGGCGCGCACGAGATCGACCCGCGCTGGGTGGAAGGCAAGCAGCACATCGGCGTGACCGCCGGTGCCTCGGCACCGCAGGTGCTGGTGGATGGCGTGCTGGCCCGTCTGGCCGAGCTGGGCGCCAATGGCGTGGGCGAGCTGGACGGCGAGCCGGAATCGATGGTGTTCGCGCTGCCGAAGGAACTGCGTCTGCGGTTGGTGGACTGACTGCGGAAGGTGGTTCGCCGGGCATGGCCCGGCGCTACCGGGTGCATGTCATCCACGCATGGCGTGGATCTACTGCATCCGGCCCGCACATCACTCTGGTGATGCCCCAGTAGATCCACGCCACGCGTGGATGCGCACACCGACCATGACCTTCGGCCATGGGGCTGGGCACGCCACAGGCCTAGCATCAAAGGTTCTACCGTAGCTGGAACCTGCCTGATGAAGACCCGTGCCCTGGTGATGTCCGTGCTGTTCGCGCTGGCTACCACGCCTGCGCTGGCGCAGACCTCGCCGCCGGGCGATGCCGCGGCCCCCGGCCTGCTGCGCATCGATGTGGATGCACGTGACCTTGCCCGTCGCATCTTCAAGGTGACCGCCACCGTGCCGGTCAAGCCTGGTCCGGTCACCCTGCTGTACCCGCAGTGGATCCCCGGCAATCATTCGCCCACCGGTCCGATCGACAAGCTGGCCGGCCTGCGCGTGACCGCCAACGGCAAGCCGCTGGCCTGGCAGCGCGACCAGTTCAACGTCTATGCGTTCAAGGTGGACGTGCCCGAGGGTGTCAGCGAGATCGTTGCCCACTTCGATTTCCTCTCCTCGCAGGGCGGCAGCCAGGGTCGTGTGGTGATGACCCCGGAGATGCTCAACCTGCAGTGGAACGCCAACTCGCTGTATCCAGCTGGCGTCGATGCGCGCAACCTGCAGGCGCAGGCCAGCGTGACCCTGCCCAAGGGCTGGGGCTATGCCACCGCACTGGAAACCGTGCGCCGCGATGGCGACACCGTGGTGTTCAAGCCGATCTCCTATGACCACTTGGTCGATTCGCCGTTGTTTGCCGGCGAGCACCACCAGCGCATCGACCTCGACCCGGGTGCGAAGGTGCCGGTGCACCTGAACGTGTTCGCCGACGACGCCAAGTCGCTGAAGCCGACCGACGCGCAGATCAAGCTGCATCGCGCATTGGTGCAGCAGGCCGACAAGCTGTACGGCGCGCGCCACTACGACCACTACGAATTCCTGCTGGCCCTGACCGACCGCCTCGGCGGCATCGGCCTGGAGCACCACCGTTCCAGCGAGAACAGCGCCGCGCCCGGTTACTTCACCGAGTGGGACAACAACGCGTGGATGCGCGACCTGCTGCCGCACGAGTACACCCACTCCTGGAACGGCAAATACCGCCGCGGCGCGGACCTGGCCACCGCCAACTTCAACGTGCCGATGGGCGACAGCCTGCTGTGGGTGTACGAGGGCCAGACCCAGTTCTGGGGCCAGGTGCTGGCCGCGCGCTCGGGCCTGTGGTCGAACGAGCAGACCCGCGACATGCTGGCCAACGTGGCGGCGACCTATGACCGTGGCCGCCCGGGCCTGGCCTGGCGCGCGCTGCAGGACACCACCAACGACCCGACCATCGCCCAGCGCCGTGGGCTGGCCTACCGCAACTACCAGATGAGCGAGGACTACTACTCGGGCGGGCAGATGCTGTGGCTGGAAGTGGAAGGCAAGCTGCGCGAGCTGAGCGGCAACCGCCGCAGCCTGGATGATTTCGCTCGCGCGTTCTTCGGCGTCGGCAATGGCGACTGGAACGTCAAGCCGTACACCTTCGAGGATGTGGTGGCGACCCTCAACGGCATCGCGCCGTACGACTGGGCCAGCTTCCTGCGGCAGCGCCTGGACGGGCACGGTTCGCTGACCGGTGGCCTGGAGCTGGCGGGTTGGAAGCTGGTCTACCGTGATACGCCGAACGAGGCCTATAAGGCGCAGGAAAAGCGCGCCAAGGCCGCGCTGCTGGCCTACTCGCTGGGTGCCACCGTGCTCGACACGGGCGTGGTTGGTGATGTGATCTGGGACAGCCCGGCCTTCAACGCAGGCCTGGCACCGGGCATGAAGGTGATTGCCGTGGGTGGCCGCGAGTACAGCAGCGAGCGCCTGAAGGACGCCGTCGCTGCCGCGGCCAAGGACAAGGCGCCGATCGTGCTGCTGGTCAAGCAGTTCGATCGCATCGACACGATGAGCATCGACTACCACGGTGGCCTGCAGTACCCGGTGCTGGAGCGCATCGCCGGCAAGCCGGACCGCCTTGCCGAGCTGTGGAAGGCGCGATGATGCATTGATCTCTGTAGAGTCGACCGTTGGTCGACGTTGCCCTTCGTAGAGTCGAGCTTGCTCGACTGCTTTTGCCAACAGCAGTCGAGCAAGCTCGACTCTACACAAGCGCTTATTCGACGTCGGCGGCGCTTTCGCAGGTTCGCTCTGGCGCGCACAGGCGGTCGAGCAGCGCCAGGGTGACGCCGTTGCTCCAGCCGAAGCCATCCTGCAGCGGGTATTCGCCGCCACCGCCGCCGCTGGCCGAGCCATCCACTACGTACTTCTCCACCAGCTTGCCGTCGCGGTCGTAGACCGATTGCACCGTGCGCAGGAAGCGCACGCCCAGCGTCCGCGCCAGCGCCTGCTGGCCGTAGTGCTGCAGCCCGTCCACGGCCACCCACTGCAGCGGCGCCCAGCCGTTCGGCGCATCCCATTGCTGTCCGGTGTCGCGCTGGGTGGTCAGCAGGCCACCGGAGCGCAGTAGGCCGGCTTCCACGGCATCGGCGGTGCGTCGCGCCTGGGCAGTGTCGGCAATCTTCAGCCACAGCGGGAACAGCGTCGCGGCGGTCAGGGCGGGGCGTTGCTGGCCGCTGTCCAGGTCGCGGTCGACGTAGTACCCCTGGCGCGCATCCCACAGCTGCGTGTTGATGGCCGCGCGGCGTGAGGCGGCCAGATGCTGGAAACGGCGCGCATCGTCACGCGCACCCGATGCCGTGCTCGCGCGCGCCAGTGTCTGTTCCAGCTGGAACAGCAGGCTGTTCAGATCTACCGGCACGATGGACGTGGTGCGGATGCTGGACAGCTGCGCCGGGTCATCCAGCCAGCGCGAGCTGAAATCCCAGCCGGATTCGGCACCGGCGCGCAGATCGCGGTACACCTGCGAGGGCGCACGTTGTGAAGCCTGCACAGCCGTCGCCAGGTCATCCGTCCACGATTCAGTACGCGGCACCGCACGCGCATCCCAGTAGCGATTCAACAGCTGGCCATCGGCCAACCGCACCACGCGTTCGCGGGCCTGGCCCGGGGCAAGATCCTCTGCGCCGTGCATCCAGAACGCGTGTTCGATGCGCAGCTGCGGCAGGTAGCGCCGGTACGCGTCGTCACCTTCGTGGCTGGCCAGCAGTTCCACCATCAGGCTGAAGAACGGCGGCTGCGAACGGCTTAGGTAGTAACTGCGGTTGCCGTTCGGGATGTGGCCGTACTGGTCCAGCTGCCAGGCGAAGTTGTCGACCATGTCGCGCACCTGCTGCCAGCGTTGGCTGGACGCCAGGCCGAGCATGGTGAAGTAGCTGTCCCAGTAATAGACCTCGCGGAAGCGTCCGCCGGGCACGACGTACGGGTGCGGCAACGGCAACAGCGAACCGTGCGGATCGACCGTAGCCGTGTGCCGTTGCAGGACAGGCCACAGGCCTTCGATATGCGCACGCAGCGTCTCTCCGGCCGGCGGCACGTAGGCAGGTGCATAGACGGGTACATCGAATCGGGTCGCGACGAAATCGCGCAACGTGTAACCGGGGTGCCGCTGTGTGGTCTGCCAGTCCGCCAGTACGGCCGCCGCCGGCTGGCGCGGTACAGCGTCGGCAAACGTCTTCTGGTCGGCAAACAGATGTGCTCGCTGCACCTGCTGGAACAGCGGGGCCAGTTGCTGGTCGGGCGCCGGTGGCGTGACAGCGTGCGTCTGTGCTGCCACCGTTACACATGTCGCCAGCAGTGCGGGCAGCAGCAGCCAGGCGGAACTGCATCCGGGGTGACGCATGGGAGCCTCCGATTTCGCTGACGGGCACTTTAGGCTGCGCGCTGTGAAAAGACGGCGACTGCGCATCCAGGTCGCCGTTCCGACTCAGTTCTTTTCAGCCACCTTCAGCAGCGTGCCGGCCTTGTCGAACGTGAGGCTGATGCTCCTGCGGTCACCATGCACTTCATCTGGGCGCCAGGACAGGCGTGCGTTGCTACGGATGACCAGATACACGTAGTCGACCTTCTCCGGCGTGGCCATCACGGTTTCGCGCTGTTCCTGCAGAGCCTTGGCGACACGGGCCACGGCGGTGAAGTCGATGTCATCCAGGGCCGCGCTGTTGTCCTGCAGATTGAACAACCTGCCCATCCGGTGCAGATTGACCGGTTCGCCCTTGCGCCACGTACCGTCCGCGAAGTGGTAGCTGTCCACGTTGCCGGCCACGTCCGGATCGATCAGGTCGAGGTTGATGCGGCCATCGCCATAGACATTGATGCCGCCATAGATGCGCAGGGACTTGCCCTGAAGGGCGGGCATGGCCTCCAGCGCGTCACGCGCGGCCTGCAGACGCTCGGTATCGAACACCAGGTTGGATGACTGCGGTGCAGGAGCCTGCACAGGTTCAGGTGCAGGTGAGGCGGCGGCCCGCTGCCGGGTGTACTCGCCGGGTGCGCCGGACAGCGGCTGGCCGGCAAGCGTCTCGCGCAGTGTATCCAGTGCGCCACCTGCTACCGCAACCGCTGCCAGCAGCAGCACGGTCAGTGCAAAGATCAGGGCAGTGGAAGGTGGGCGCTTCATGGCAGCTCCATCCGCACGTTGGTGCGGTCATCCGGATCGTAGAGCAGGGTGACCGCGTCGCGCGGTACCGTCGCCAGGTCCAGCAGCGATACGATGCGGCGTACGCTGACCTGGTGTACGGCACCGTCGCGGTCGGTGAACTGCAACTGGAATTCCAGCTGCGGCTGTTCGTTGATGTAGGTGCCGGTCTGGCGCACAGCCAGCACGTCGGCCCGCACGCCGACGCCGCGGTACTTCAGAGCCTCGCCACGTGCATCCATCTGCAACGCGCGGCCAAGCAGGCGCAGGCCGCCCACATACGCGCACAGCACCAGCGGGCAGACCAGCAGCGGATGGCCGAGGGAAAGAAAGGTCCAGCCCTGGCCCTCGTTCTGCAGGCGCCAGCACAGGACATAAGCCATCACCACAACAGCAACGCCAAGCAGACCGGCCGCCGCACGACGGCACAGGCTGGCCACGTCCATTTCCGGGGCCGCACCGGCCAGGACCAGGTTGGGAAACACGCCGGGCGAACGGCTTATGCGCGCCTCCAGCTCCTTACCAACGGCAAAGCGCTGCAGGTGCGGCTTGCTGTCAACCAGCACCAGCTGATCGGTGATCGGCGTGCCGGAAAGATTGTCGAACGAGAGCTGCAGTTTCCACTGCGCAAAACCCCGCACATGCACCCCGGTCTGCTCGGCGTGTTCGACACGCGCGTTGCGTGGCTCGCCGTGGGCAAGGATATCGTGTACACGGTGGATCGCCCGCAGTGGCGCAAGCATCAGGTAATGCAGAAAGGCGTACAGCAATGTCAGCCACAGCGTCAGCGAAGTGGCCAGCAGCGCCAGCGCCAGCCAAGGCGCACTGCGCGCAGCATGCGGGATCGAGCCATCGGCGCCGAAATACAGAATGCAGGGGAAGGGCAGCGCGAAGAACAGCAGGAAGGCGCCCCAGAACCAGAGTTGTCCTTTCATGGAAGCAGGTGTTGGCGAAACAGGGGGCGCAGCGTACTACGCTTCACCGGAACTGCAGCGTCAGCAGGAAGTAACGCCCCAGCGGATCATCCAGCCCGGCCATCTGCCCGCCGCTGCCCACCAGGTAGTTCACCGGCGCGGTATCCAGCACGTTGTGCACGTCCAGTGCGGCCACCACGCGCGGGCTCAGCTTGCGTGCCACGTGCAGGTTCCAGCGCAGCTGCGCCGGGTTCATGCAGCGATGCGCCTCGCGCTGCTCCACCGGGCAATCCTCGCCGGCCAGCCACGCACGCGTGCGGCCCACGCGGTTGCCACGCAGGGCGATGTCCCACGAGGGGTTCTGCCACTGCACGTTGATGATGCCGGCGAAGGTGGGTGTGGCGTGGCCGCGCAGGTCCACCGATTCGCCATGCGCGCGGTCGCGGCGCAGCTCCTGCTGCTTCAGGCCATCCAGCGAGAACAGCCACTGGCCATCGCGGCCGGCATCGATGCGGTACTCGCCGCGCAGCACCCAGTTGCGCGAGGTGGTGCGGCCGATGTTGTCGAAGGACAGGCGCAGGTCGCGCAGGCGGCCCTGCTCGTCCAGTTCCCATGTGTCGGGGTTCCACAGCGCATCGCTGGGCTGCATCGCGAGGATCTCGTTGCGCAGCTCCACGATGTTGTGGGTCAGCGACAGCGAGAACGCGTCGGTGGGCGTCCAGCTGGCCGCCAGCGAATGGCTGCGCGAGGTTTCGGCGCGCAGCGCATCGTTCTCCACCACGTCCACCTCCACCGCGCAGCCACCGCCGCGCAGCGTGCGCGCGCAGGGCGGCAGGGTGTCCGACGCGGGCAGCGCCAGCAGGCCGAAGTAGGCCGGTGGCCGGCGCCGCTCGAACAGGCTGGGTGCGCGGAAGCCGCGGCCACTGGCCAGCATGAACGACCAGTGCGGGCTCGGGCTCCAGCGCAGGCCGGCGCGCGGCGAGAACGCGCTGTCGCCATCATCGCGGTCCAGCCGCGCGGCCAGGTCCAGGCGCAGCGTCGAGGCCAGCGGCAGGCCGACTTCTGCATACGCCGCACTGCTCGGCCGCGACAGCCGCCGTTGTTCCAGCGGCAGGCCCAGCGCCAGTTCGCCCTTGCCCAGCAGCGGGTCGGGCAGCGAGGTCCAGCGCTCCTGGCGCAGGTCGAGGCCGGTGGCCAGCTGTGCCTTGCCGCCGGGCAGGTCCATCAGTTCGCGCTGCACGCCCCACCAGCCCTGCAGCTGGGTGGTGCGGCCGCGGTTGCGGATGGTCGGGAACAGTTCGTCGGCCAGGCCCGGTGGCAGCGTGGAAAAACCGGGCAGGAAGTCCAGCGTGAGCGCGGCCTCCAGCAGGCGCTCGCTGCGCACGGCGCCGCCGGTACGCAGGTCCACCTGGCTGCGCTGCGCACTCAGTCCGGCCTCCCAGCTGCGGCCGCGCTGGTCGCGGCCGATACCAACGGTCAGGTCGCCTTCGCTGGCGCGCACGCGCGGCTGTACCTCGCCGCCCTCCTGCAGCACCACGTTGAGCAGGGCATTGCGGTTGAAATCCAGCGCCACTGCGGTCGGGCCCAGTTCGAAGCGCTGGCGGTTGTGGCTGGCACGCGCTTCCACATAGGCGTAGCGGCCTTCGCCGCGCTCATGGCGGTAACGCAGATAACCCGACAGCGTGTCCGAGGCCGGCTGCAGCGAACGCGGGCGCACGCTGTCGTACCAGCAGCCATCCTCGTCCTCCTGCAGCGGCGCATGGCATTCGCTGGCCGGGTAGTAATCGCCGTTGGCCAGGATCAGGCCGATCGGGTACAGCTCGCTGTCGGCATGCCAGCTTCGGCGGTCGCCGGCCACGTGGCGCAGGCGGTGCAGGTCGAGGCCGGCAAACCAGCGGTCACCGTTGTCACGCACGCCGCCGGTGGCTGCCTGCACGCGGTGCTGGTCACCATCGCCGCGGCCACTGATGCCGGTCTGCAGAGTGGCTTCGGGACCATCGGCCTGGTCGCGCAGGATGATGTTGACCACGCCGGACATCGCGTCGGCGCCATAGATGGCCGACGCGCCGCCGCGCACCAGTTCGATGCGTTCCACGAAGCTGAGCGGAATGCCGCCGAGGTCGGTCAGGCCGCCTTCCTCCAGCGACACCATCGGGTAGCGCGGCAGGCGGCGGCCGTTGACCAGAAACAGCGTGGCGCGTGGGCCCATGCCATCCAGGCTGGTGGTGGCGGCCGCACCCACCGGCAGGTACAGCGAATCGCCACCGCGCGAGGTGCTCAGCGGCGGGTGGCCGTTCATGCCGGGCAGGTGGCGCAGCAGATCGAACAGGGTGCCGTAGCCGCTGCGCAGGATGTCCTCGCGCTCGATCACCGTCACCGGCAACGTGGTCTGCACGGAGGTGCGCGGCAGGCGGCTGCCGGTCACGTGGATCGGTGCCAGGTCCACCTGTGCCGGCCGCTGCGGTCGCGGCGGCGGGGCCGGCGCAACCACCGCAGGCGCTGCTGCCGCCATGGCATGGCGACGCAGCACGTAGCCACCGCCGGGCGTGCGCAGGATGTTGACCGGCCGGCCGGCCACCAGCGCCTTCAGCGCAGCGGCAGGTTCCTGCGGTCCCTGCGTTCCGGGCGTGCGCAGGTCGGCCAGCTCGCGGGCATCGAACACCAGCGATACGCCGCTCTGCCGCGCCCACTGCTGCAGCGCCGGCGCCAACGGGCCGGCGGCGATGTGGTATTCGACCGGGGCGGCGGTGGGCGATTCTGCAGCGGCCGTGGCACCGGCCAGGGCAAGCCACAGCAGGACCATCAAACGCTGCCGCAGTGCCCCGGGGCTGGGCATCCGCGCCGCCTCAGTAAGTGCGGCGCAGTTCCAGCGCGCCATCCTTGCGCGGCTGGCCAGCGATCGACCACCCCAGTTCCAGGGCAGACAGCAGTTCATGCGGATCGCCGGCACGGAAGCTGCCGCTCACGGCCAGATCGGCGATGTCCGGGTCGGCAATCACCAGCGGCGTGCTGCCGTAGCGGTTCATGCGCTCGACCACGGTGGACAGCGGCGTGGCATCGAACACCAGCCGGCCCTCGGGCCAAGCTTCGGCCGCGGCGGTGGTGGCCAGCTGAGGGCCCGGCTGGATGCGGCCGGACGGCGACACCTGCAGCTGCTGGCCCGGGGCCAGCGTGTGCTGGGCGCTGCCGCTGGTCACTTCCACGGCGCCTTCCAGCAGGGCCACTTCGACCCGGCCATCGTTCAACCGCTCGACCTGGAAGGTGGTGCCGATGTCGCGGATGCTGCTGCCGCCGGCCTGCACCCGCAGCGGGCGCAGGGAGGCGGCCACCTGCAGCTGCATGCGGCCGCGTTCCAGTTCCAGCTCGCGCTTGCGCCAGCCGAAGCGGGCGCTCAGCGTGGTGCCGGCATCGAGGGTGGCGATGCTGCCATCGGCCAGCGTGCGCACCTGCGGCAGGTGACTGGCGTTGGCGTAGAGCTGCGGGGTGGGGTTGCCGTCGGTGTAGACCATCCAGCCGATGCCCACGGCCAGGCAGACGCCGGCCGCCGCCGCCACCGAAGGCAGCCAGCGCCGTGTGGGCGTGCGTGCAGCGCGGGCGGCAGCGGTGCGCAGCCACGGGTCGCCGGACAGGCCAGCGCTGCGCAGGTGCAGCTTCTCGGCCTGTGCCCAGGCGGTCACGTGGGAGGGGTGTTCGGCCAGCCAGTCCTCGAACGCTTCACGCTCGATCGAGGTGCAGTCGGGGGCCTCCAGGCGGGCCACCCAGGCGCTTGCGCGCTCGAACAGCAACGTGTCATCCATGTATGCGTCGCGGGTCACTCACTATCTCCATCAGTGTGGAGAGGATTGCTGCCCAGCTCCTTGCGCAGGCCCTGAAGGGCACGGGCGATGTGTTTTTCCACCGTCTTGGCGGTGATGCCGCAGTGCCGGGCGATCTGTGCATAGCTCATGCCGGTGATGCGGTTGAGCAGATACACCTCGCGGGCACGTTCGGGAAGCTTGAACAGTGCCTGTCGCAGCAGCGCGATCATCTGGCCGGATTCTGCCTGACGCAGCGGATCGGGAGAAGTGCCGTGCGGCTCCTCGCTGCCGTCGCGTTCACCCAGCGGCAGGTGAGCGCGCGCGTGTGGCGAACGGCCGCGGTCGGCCAGGCGGTTGCGGGCGATGCGGTACAGCAGCAGCCGCAGTTCGTCGGTGCCATGGCCGCGGTAGCGGATCAGCCGCTCGATGCTGTCCTGCGCGATGTCCTCGGCATCCTCCGGGCCGACACCGCGCATGCGCAGGAAGGCACACAGCGGCGCACGTTCCTCACGGATGAAGGCGATGAAGGCATCCGGAACCCCGGCCGGGTCCGGCGCGCGCTGGGGCAGGGGGGAGGGGGCGGACAGGGGGAAGGCCTCGAACGACAAACGCGTCATCGAGTTTTACAAGACCATGACCGCAGGGGGAAGTCCATCTGGCTTACGACATGCGTTGATGAACGAGTTCAGATTTTCGCGTGCGACGCACTGGGGGTGTTCGGTGCGCTGCGGCGTTCTGCTTTCGTCCCGCGTGGTGCGGGTTGGAGAGAGAGACCGCAATGAAGCATTCGAAGTTGAGCCTGGCCCTGGCCGGCCTGGTGGGTATGGCAACGCTGGGCGCGATCGGCGACGCAGCGGCGATGAACTACCACGTGCAGGACGACCGCGTCGTTCTCAGTGGTGGCGTGACCTTCGCCGACGTCGTCGCGCTGCCGGCGCTGCTGGCCAAGGCACAGGAAGAAGGCCGCCCGATCCGCGAAGTCGTGCTGCGCACCTCCAACGGTGGCGCGCTGATCGCCGGTGAGTGGCTGCAGGCCATCATCCGCACCCAGGGCCTGGACACCATCGTGTCTGGCCACTGCATCTCGTCGTGCTCGATCATGCAGTCCGGCGGCGTCAACCGCTACCTGGCCGGCGACCTGCCGGTGGTCGATTCGGTGCAGATCCATGCCGCCAGCAGCGGCGGCCGCATCACCTACAGCCCGTCGCCGCGCATGACCCAGATCTACACCGGCAACTACGGCGGTGGCATGGATGCCGGCCTGCTGCACAAGGCCATGTATGAAGTGGTGGCGCCCAACGGCCTGCTGGTATTCCGCGACCCGTCGCGCACCACCGGCACCTCGGTCAGCTTCGATCCCGATGGCAGCGGCCGCAACCTGCAGCTCTTCCCGGGCCAGGACATCCGCAGCAACAACATCATCACCGAGGCCGGCTACCGCGACCCGGGCGATACCCTCAGCGTCACCGGCAACGTCAGCGGTGACATCAACGCTGGTTACATGGCCACTGCACGCCAGCTGCAGGCGCTGGTGGATGATGACTTCGCGCGCTGGAACGACGACGAGTACGACACCACCTACATCAACTATGCGGTGACCCTCTACAACCTGGCGTCCAACGGCCCGAATGGCGTCGGCCAGTTCTCGTTGCAGGACTACCTCAACAATCCGGGTAACCAGGCGTTCCTGCAGGGCCAGCTGCGCCTGGCCGATCTGGATGCCTCCGCGCTGGCCAACTCGGCCGGCGTGATCCGCGTCGCCAAGGGCGGCACCTGGCGCACCTCGGCCACCACCGGTGCCGATTTCATGCTGGTCGACGGCGGCACCATCGCCCTGGAAGGCGGCGCCCTGCGCGCACCGGAAGTGCGGGTGATGGCCGGCGGCCTGGTGGTCGGCCACGGCGACATCGCCTCGCTGGAAACCGACACCGATGCACTGCTCGACGCCACCGGCCCGTCGCTGCGTGAGGACGGCTTCAACCGCCTGCGCGTGTACGGCACGCTGATGCCGCGCGGTGGCGACCTGGTCACCCACGGCTACGTCAACATCATGCCGGGCGGCAACGTGCTGTTCGACGTCACCGAAGCCGGTGGCAGCGCCGCCGGTCGCCTGCGCGTGGGCAGCTTCTACGATGGCGGGCAGACCGATGGCGCACTGGTGATCTCGCCCGGTGCGCACCTGGAATTGAACGTCGCCGAGGGCTTCTACGCCGGCAATTACCAGCGTGAACTGGTCACCGGCCCGATCTACGAGGATGGCTTCGCCGATGCCGTGCGTCTGGGCGATACCGGCTACAGCGCCAGCATCACCGGCAACGAAGTCTTCCGCCCGCGGCACAACTCGCTGCTCAGCTTCAACATCCACCAGAGCGAAGACGGCCTGTCGCTGACCGCCAACCCGGGCTTCGACCAGCTGGCACAGTTGACCGCCAGCAACGGCAACCAGAGCCTGGGTGTGGCCCTGGCCGCCGCAGGTGATCGCCAGGACGCGCGCCTGAAATCGCTGCTGGGCGCGCTGCAGTTTGCTGACCGCGATGTCATCGCGCAGCAGGCCGGTGCCCTGCGCGGTGATGCGCACGCCAGCCTGCGCCTGGCCGACAACGCCCTGGTGGGCAGCATCGGCAACGTGGTCACCCAGCACCAGGCCGGCCTGCGCAGTGGCAGCGGCGATGCCGGCGGTCTGGCCGCACAGGCGGCACAGGCGGCCTCGGCCCAGCCGGGCATGGCCAACGGCAGCCTGTTCAACCAGCTGGCGATGCACCTGGTGGAGCCGGCCGCGCAGGCAGTGGCCGGCGCCTCGGGTACCGACTATGGCGACGGTGCGCGTAACCATGGCTTCTGGGGCCGCGGCTTCGGCAGCCATGGCCGCATCGATGGCGACGGCGGCGTGGCCGGCCTGACCCACACCGTGGGCGGCATCGTGCTGGGCGCCGATACGCGCGTGGCCGATGACTGCGTCAGCCTGGGCGTGAGCGTGGCGGCGGCCGACATGTCGACCAAGGCCCGCGATGGCTCCGGCTTCACCGGTGACGTGCGCGCGCTGGATATCGGTGGTTACATCGATGCCACCTATG
Source organism: Stenotrophomonas sp. SAU14A_NAIMI4_5 (assembly GCF_003086795.1). Classification (NCBI taxonomy): domain Bacteria; kingdom Pseudomonadati; phylum Pseudomonadota; class Gammaproteobacteria; order Lysobacterales; family Lysobacteraceae; genus Stenotrophomonas; species Stenotrophomonas sp. SAU14A_NAIMI4_5. Next base: position 1,368,719 of record NZ_CP026003.1, read on the forward strand.
CGCGTGGCTACCTGTCGGCCGCCGTGCGCTATACCGATCTGCGCCACGACACCCGTCGCGGCATTGCCGGCATCGACGGCTTGAACGATCCGCTGCGCGCCAAGTACAACAACGATGCGATCTCCGCGCGCCTGGAGCACGGCTTCAGCTTCACCACCGGCAACGGCCTGGTGGTGCAGCCGCTGCTGCCGGTGGTGGATTACGCGCGCACTTCGGCCACGCGCTTCAACGAAGGGCAGAGCGCGGGCGCACTGGCCGGCCGTGGCGACAGCCTGGAAAGCATCCGCGTGGGTGCTGGCCTGCAGCTGTTCAAGACCTTCGACGGCAACAACGGCGAGCGCATCACCCCGCGCGCCCGCGTGGTCTGGCAGAAGGAACTGGGCGACACCCAGGCCCGCTACAGCACCGGCTTCGCCGCGGCCCCGGACCTGTTGTTCGGCAGCAGCAGCCAGACGCTGGGCGAGCAGGTGCTGGCCTGGAACCTGGGCGTCACCAGCCGCGCCAGCGACCGCCTGTCGGTGATGGTCGACTACGTGGGTGAGCGCCGCGATGGCCAGGTGCAGAACGGCGTGATGCTGGGCCTCGGCTACGCGTTCTGAGTAAAGGGCGCACCGGCGGCAGCATCGCCGCCGGTGCGCTATGGTCTGCGCAGGATTTCCGTGCAGGCCCGCCCATGCAGATTGCCGTGTTCAGCGCCCGTCCCTACGACCGCCGCTTCCTGGAAGAAGCCAACGCGCGCGACGGCGCCGGGCAGGGCTTCCAGTTCGTCCATTTCGATGCCGCGCTGGATGTGCACACCGCTGCACTGGCGCAGGACTGCGCCGCGGTCTGCGTATTCGTCAACGACCGCCTCGATGCCCCCGTACTGCAGGCGCTGCATGCACTGGGCGTGCGCGCCGTGCTGCTGCGCTGCGCCGGCTTCAACAACGTCGATCTGGCCGAGGCCGCGCGCCTGGGCCTGTTCGTCGCCCGCGTGCCGGCCTATTCGCCCGAAGCCGTGGCCGAACACGCGCTGGCGCTGGTGATGACCCTCAACCGGCAGACCCATCGCGCGTACAACCGCGTGCGCGAAGGCAACTTCATGCTGGATGGCCTGCTCGGCCGCACCCTGCACGGGCGGACGGTGGGCATCGTCGGCACCGGCAAGATCGGTCTGGCCACCGCACGCATCTTTCGGGGCATGGGCTGTACGGTGCTCGGCCACGACCCGTACCCGTCGCCGGACTTCGTGGGGGTAGGCGAGAGCGTGGGGCTGGACGACCTGCTGGCGCGCGCGGACATCGTTTCGCTGCACTGCCCGCTGACGCCGGACACCCAGCACCTCATCAACGACGCCTCGCTGGCGCGGATGAAGCCCGGCGCGATGCTGGTCAACACCTCGCGGGGCGGGCTGGTGGATACCCACGCGGTGATCCGCGCGCTGAAGTCGCGGCGGCTGGGCCATCTGGCCATCGATGTCTACGAGCAGGAAAGCGCGCTGTTCTTCCAGGACCTGTCCGGCGAGATCATCGATGACGAGGCCTTCCAGCGCCTGATGACCTTCCCCAACGTGCTGGTGACCGGCCACCAGGGCTTCTTCACCGTGGAGGCGCTGCAGGAGATCTCGGCCATCACCCTGGGCAACCTGGCCGATTTCGCCGCCGGGCGGGCATGTGCCAACCGGGTAGGGGCGGATTGACCAGCGGGGTAGGCTGCCCGTAAAATCGCCTGCTCAGCCGGAATAGCTCAGTTGGTAGAGCGGCGCATTCGTAATGCGTAGGTCGCAGGTTCGACTCCTGTTTCCGGCACCAGTTGTATGAAAAGCCCCGACCCAGGTCGGGGCTTTTTTTGTGCTCTGGTAGCGCAGGGCCATGCCCGGCGGAATGCCGGCAACCCGTAGTGCCAGCCCACGGCTGGCAGCCCAGGATTTCCGAATCTCACGACCTGCCAGCCCCGTCAGCTTCCCGGCGGCTTGGCTCATCGCACAGTTCCTGGCCCGGAATCCGCAGCCCCCTCATTTCCGTGCTACGAATACCCAGCCCTGCTTCAGGGCTCTTTCAAGGATTGGACGGATGCGCAGGTTAGGGGGAACTGCAGGCGGTGTATCTACGCGCTTCACAGAGCGTCAAAATCACATTCAAACACCGGCTGCCGCAATGGCCCCCGGGGCCGGCCTGGTTCGTCGCATTTTCCAATAAAGTAAGATCGGATAGATCACATGAGCGAGCATCGATCAGACATTCTTAACCATCTCAAGGGCAAGTATGTCACCTTGACCTTTGAGGATGAGCAGCTTCAAGTTGGAACCGATGATGGGTGTCACTCCATGGTTACAATGCATATACCCTTTCTTTTGGCAGGTGGGTTGATGCACTCGCACATACTCCGCTTCGATTGAAGTTGGTTGATTTCCTGGTCGACGACGTCAGAATGGCCATGGTGTTCTCGGGCGATAGAATTCTCACCGTCGATTTGACGGAAGGCGGGTACTCAGGCCCAGAAGCCATGCAGCTGAACGGGCCCGATGGTCGAATTATCATCTGGAGCTAGGCCTGCTTGTTTAAAAGCTGTCACCAGTCGCAGTTACCCAGTCGACGGTTACCTGCATCCACACGGACGACCTGGGCTCGATACTCGATACCAATGGTGGATGGACCAATGGGCTTTTCAACCTCGATCATCAGCCCCGCCCTTCAATGATGCATCCGATGACAGTAAATGTGCCTTGCCGTTCTGGCGATCTTCTTCGTCATTTGTGCGTGGTCATTGTGGGCACAGTTGCTCTCCTCGTTATGGGCTGCGCCACCACGGCTGGGCCAGTGAGGCTCGAGATCGATCATTTGCCGACAAGCTTGGCCTGCAAAAATGCCAGGTGTCGATACCGCTGAGCCCGAGTGAGGCTGTTGAGATCGGCAGGAAGTGGGAAGTCTATCCAGATCCAGAGAAAGATCCGGATTGGATGAAAATGCTGTCCATGCAGCAGTCAGGCGATCAGTTGCGCCTGGTTTCCTGCAGTGAAGGAAATCCATACTTTAATGCGCTGACTCGAAATGGTGAGGTGATTTATAGCTACCTCTTGCCAGTATTGGATTGGCCGCTCAGCCAGGCCCGAGGGTGAAGTGAAATGACACAGTCCATCTCCTCCCATCTGAATTCTGTGCTGGTCGAAATCGCAGCGAAGCACAGCTTCAGGTTGCCTCAAGAAGGGGTCAAACATCTGCTCAAGCGCGACCGAGAGTTGCTGATCGATGTATTGCTGCAAGAGTTCTCGCAGACAGGTTTGGCGTCGGACGATGAGCCTAATCAGCGAGGCGTCGAGATCGAGCAGATCATCGATTTCGTCGGCTCTATCGCTGATCAGGCTGATTCGTCCGGTGACTGAGGAATCAGTTTGGACTCTTGATCAATCAGCGGCAGGGCGAGGGGATTGTTGAACGCTGCGGCTCGGGGAACAGGTCTGCTTCGCCGAACTTGTTTCCAACGGTTGAACTGCGCGCGGCGCAGGCGCACCGGCAAATGGGACTTCGCATCAATTTTGAGCAGAAAAGTGACTAAAGCAAAACCGATACCGCCGACTGGGATCGCTCATGTCAGACATTTCAGAAAACGGGCCTTTTCTACTGCTATTTTCAGGCGTCCATTGGCCCGGATGGCGGCCGGGGTGCGGAGGTGTTTGGGTTCGTTGCGTGCAACCGCGAATGGCTGGAAAGCATGAGCGACGAGAACTCATACATTCCAAAGTTCGACGTCGTAGAGGACATAAGCTTCAAAGCGGTTGACCGCGCCGTCGAACTGACATGTGCCGCCGTGCCACATGGAAGTCGGGATGAGGTCTCCCAGAAGTTGGCGGAACTGATGGACTGGGAATTTGAGGGCTATGTCTGGTAGCTGCATTCGACACGGTCACATGTGATCCACTCAGCCAGGTCTCAGCTCTGCGCGGCTCAGTTGGTGGGGTAGTGAAAGTCCATGGTCTGGGAATCAACAACGAGACCGCCAATGAGCTCTTTTTCAAAATTCTCGTGGGAGTGACTCAGGGATGAAAGCAGATCACCGGACTGTACTGTTATGGCTACTGACTTCACTGGGAGCATGCGTTCTACTGTTCGTGCTTCTTCTTGATCGGTATTCCTACTATGACTATCAGAAAGGAAAATGCGAGTCGTCAGGCCCTGTTGAGTTGGTCGTCAGTCTGGTCGGGAGCTTCGGTTCTGATCGACCAAGAGAACGGTCGTCTCCCTACTATCTGAGAGTCGAGGTTGTCGGGGAAAAGAGAGAGCGTGTTGTTCTTAGTGAGCCCAGGCTGACCTCATCGGAGTCCAAGAAGCGTGTTGATCTTGGTGGCATCAAGAGAGCTGAAGTGGCAAGGCCGGGTGACCCTGTTCCTGCGGTCGTGTACTCGGTAGGCTCTCTCCTGCTGGACTACGACGACTACGTGTTTGAGGGGGCGGTTGTCTCAGAGCCAACAGACGGGGAGGGTACGATTGCTTTCACCTGTGCCTTGACCAAGAGTTATTGAAGTGAGTGGCGTATTCCTTTGTGGGATGCCCTGATGAGTGTTTAGCCTGCATAGGGCGGGTGTCGCTCGCCCAAGTGAGGGGCGACCCAACCGGAGGGTGCAGTAGTGGGAACTGAGGACCACGCCTTTCTCGCACATCTGCTTGAATCGGGTCTGTTGGCCGTCGGCAACAGGATCGATCCAGTGCAGATGGACGCGTATTGGTCAGGAGACATCGGGGTTCCGGTGCCGATCGATGCGGACGTTGACGCGTATCTGCTGCGTGCGGACGCCGATGCATTGATCCGCGCGGCCCTGTGGGTCGTGCGCAATCACTTCCTGTCCGCTACCCATCCCGCGCTGCACATGCGCGTGGTCCGCTGGCTGTTCGCGCAGGATCGGTTGGCACGGTCCGAGCTGCTCGGCTTGCTTGCGCTGATGTCGCGCCATGGGCTGGACCAGGGCGGGGAGGAGATCGCCCTGATCGCGTGGGACACGCTGGAAGAGGGAAGGTTGCACGAAGGCGAGGAGCTGGTTGTTCCCATGCTGTGGTGCCTCGGCCCGTCCACGGCGAGACTGTTTGTTGATTTCAACAACCGCGATGCCGACGGCCACCTGCGGCTCAATCTGTGCGGCACGCAGAACGACGTTGCCGCGCAGTCGCTCGTCCTGCAGGATGGGTTGATCGCCACTGGCTATGACGGTGACTTGGCTGCGGCCATCATCGTGATCGGGGCAGGCAGGGAAGGTGTGTGGAGAGCCAGGATCGTGGATGGCCCCTGGGAGGAGCTGCGAAAGTTGATCGTTTGAGGTTACGGAGGAGGGAGCCCAGGCTGCCGTATTTCAATGGAAGAACGTTGTATCGGGGTGCAGTGATGAAGTCAGGTGGTCTGGTTCTTGCGGTTCTCGTTTTGCTGGCACTGTCCGGCTGTGAAGCTCCGCCGCGCTTCGACATCTGCAAGTATCGTGGGAACTCAGATTCTGAGAATTTCTGCGTTGTTTCCTATGTGTATCTGATGGCGCATCCCGAGCAGTTTGAGGGGCGGGATGTGGAGTTCCGGGCCTGGGCTCACGTGGCCAGCGATGTCACCCTCCTGTTCCCGACCAAGGAGGCCATGGACGATGGTGAGTCTGTCTCGTCCGTGGTTGTTTACGGGGAAGCGATGGCGCCTGATCTTCTGCAGAGAGCGCGCGTTGCACGCGTTCTTGTGCGGGGAAGGTTCTATCTGTCTGAGGGAAAGGTGCATCCTTTGGACGCCGAGCGACTTGGGGTCATCCAGAACGCCGTGATCCTGCCTTAGGCCGGAGTGCTGCCGACCTATCTTTCGCCCAGGCTGTCGGTTCCTGCACGCCACATCGGCCGTTTGCGTCACAACGGCCCCGGTCCACGCGTTGCGCGTGCATGCCTTGGAAGTTCCCCGTGCAACAACTGGGAAGCGGAAAGCGTCACGGGTCCTGCTGATTCCCGGCCCGTATGCGCCACGCCATGTCGTTTACACCCTTAAATCAGCGCGCAGGCGACTTTCCATGTCGCCTCTGCCACTCCCGCGCGCATGCAACAATCCCTCCCACACGCTCGATGCATCCGACCCTTTCGGATTTTTCTCATTGAATCGAACGTGCAGGCGTAAACAACATGGCGCGCCACCGAAATAGGGTGGCCGGGCATCCAAACCCGAGACAGATGTTACTTACGCTTGCCAGTCGGCACCGTCCTGAAGCGGTGCCGGCTGGCAATCCGTCGGCCTCTATGGCGGGCGGTGCGTGGGGGTCTTCGGACCCGCCGGTCACTGGTAACTATCTGTCCCGGTTTGGAACCCGCACCGTCCGCCACCCGCCTCCGCGCGGTGGCGCTGTTAAGTACAGCCACGGAAGCCGACGCCATGACCACCCGCAAGACTCCGCCGTTCCCCATCGATGACCCCATCAACGACGACGCCAACCCGGCCGACGAACTGAGCACCTTCCAGGGCTGCCTCCGGCGCATCCGTGATGGCGAAGGTTCCGATGGCATGCTCTGGCCGGAAGAGAACCTGTCCGAAGGCCGTCGCCAGTCCCTGGCGCGCATCGACCGCGCCGCCGTCGCCATCCTGACCGCGGTGGAGATGCTGCACGCGGCCAGTCGCTGCGAGTCGGTGGCCACGCCCAAGCGCCATCTGGATGAGGGCGTGGTCGAGGGGCTGTTTTTCGCCTGCCGCGAACTGGCCGAACTGGTGTGCAGGGAGGTCAGGCCAAGCTGACCGCCCATTCGCACTGGCGGGGCCATTCAACCCGCTGTCCCGGCACTGGGCTGCCTGATACGCTGCGCCTGCACGCCGCGCCGCGCGGCCCCAGGGATTGTGTGCCATGGCATCAGGGAATGTGTTGAGCCGGTCCATCCTCGCCGCAGCCCTCGTGGTTGCGGCCGCACTGCCCGCGCTGGCAGGGGCCGCGCCGGAAGCCGAGACCACCCGTTTCGTACGGGAAACCCGGCAACTGGAAGTTTCTCCGCTGCAGCCCGGCGCGGAGGAGATGCGGCGGTGGCTGTTCAACTGGGCGCTGGAAACCCCGGATTATCAGGTGATTATCTGCCCGGTCCTCGGGCTGCCCGAGACCGTGGATGAGGAAACCTCGATCGCGCCGGAAGTACTCGCGCAGCAGACATTTGGAAACCTGGCGTACCAGATCACCGAAGGCAGCGACGGCGAGGAGCTGGATCGGCAGCTGGCCGGCGTGGAAAGTGCGCTCAAGGCCTACGCGGTGTTCATGAAGGCTGATCCCTCGTTGAAGATCCCGGGCGTGGATCACCTGGCTGCGCTGAAGAAGGCTGGCACCCTGCGTGCGCATGTGGCGGCGGTCATCGAGGAGAAGTGCGGCGCCGATGCTCCCCGGGAAACCCTGAGTCTGGACGCGGAGGATGCAGCGCCGTCGGACCTCACGGTGTTTCTGGGCGATTTTCTGCGCGGCACCAGCGTGGTCTATCCGATGCAGGTGGGCCAGTGGCAGGCGGTAGATGAGCGCCGGTACGACGATGTACTGGGTGGCGCTTCGGTCCGCTTCGAGCGGCCGGGCGACAGAACCGGCTGGATCGACCTGTACTTCTATCCCGCCGGCGTGCAGGAACCGGCCCAGCGGCGGGAGGCGGCCGAAGGCGAGCGCGAGGCGTTGCTGGACGCGCGCAGGGAACAGATGGCCAGCGAGCGCGACATGTCCCCGCTGCAATCAATGGTGGTGCCGGTCGCCAGTCTCGGGCCCGGTGGGCCTGCACGGGTGGATGCGAACGTGCTGGACTTCCGTTACAGCCACGAGGGCACGGATTACAGCTCGGTGATGGTCTTCGCGATCGACCGCATGTACGCCATCAAGCTGCGCTACAGCGTGGAGGCCACCGCGGCCAGCCGCGAGCAGGCGCGCCGCGAGGCGGAAACCTTCTTCAAGGCACTGCTGCCGGGCGTTGAGATCACCAGCTTCGGCAGTTGCGGCGGGGTGCCTGCGGCGGATCAGCTGCGGCTGCGCATGGGCTGCGTGGGCGTCGATCCGCTGCTGCCGGTAGTGGGCGAGGGCCATCGCGAGCTGCGCTTCGAGTACCCCGCGCCCACTGGCGCGGCAGGGCAGTAGGGTCGCCAGCCCTCTGCATTCCTGAATACGTTCATCGGGCTTTGCCGATTCCGGCATCCGCGCGCCCTGCGCACCCGGTGCGACAACGTGTCGCAGCGATATCCGGCCACTTCCTGCGCTGGATCATTGTCAATGCTCTTCTTAAATGATGCGTGACGGCCTAAAATTGAAAGGCTGACTCGACCCCACCTCACTGCCTGTCTCAACCGCAGGCGGGACCGGCTTTGGCCGGAGCGGGCAGGACGGGGAACGGCATTCCCTCGCAATTGGATCGACCGATGATTCCGTTGAAAACCCTTGGGCGCTGGTTGCGCCCGGGCCTGCTGCTGTCGTTGCTGGTGATGCTCACCGGTTGCGATGCAGTGGCCATCCTCAGTCCGAAGGGCCAGATTGGCCAGGATGAGAAGACCCTGCTGATCACGGCCACCGTGCTCATGCTGCTGGTCGTCATCCCGGTCATCATCATGACCCTGACCTTCGCGTGGAAGTATCGCGCCTCCAACACCAAGGCCCGTTACGAGCCGAAGTGGTCCCACTCGACGGCGATCGAGGTGGTGGTGTGGTCGATCCCCTGCATGATCGTGCTGGTCCTGGCGGTGCTGACCTGGCGGTCCTCGCACGCGCTTGACCCGTACAAGCCGCTGGAATCGGACGTCAAGCCGGTCACCATCGAGGCGATCTCGCTGGACTGGAAGTGGCTGTTCATCTATCCGGAAGAGAAGGTTGCGGTCGTCAACGAGATCAAGTTCCCGGTCAACACCCCGCTGAACTTCAAGATCACGTCCGACACGGTGATGAATGCGTTCTTCATCCCGCACCTCGGCAGCATGATCTATTCGATGGCGGCGATGGAGACCAAGCTCCACCTGATCGCCAACGAGACCGGTGAATTCCCGGGCATGTCCTCGCACTACAGCGGCCTGGGCTTCGCCAAGATGCATTTCACCGCCTATTCGGTCACCGATGCCGAATACCGCCAGTGGCTGGACCAGGTCCGCGCCGGCAAGGAAACGCTGGACCAGGCCTCCTTCAAGGCCCTGGGCGAAGCGAAGAACTCCGAGTGGTACCCGGTGACCTACTACGGCACCGTGGAAGAAGGCCTGTTCGACTGGGTCCTCGCCAAGCACATGGGTGACAACAAGCACTACGGCATGAAGCATTCCCACACGGGTGCTGCTGCGGCAGATGCGGCCAGCCATGAAGCGCACGAGGGGCACGCCCCGACCGACGCGCATGACTCCAAGGAATCCGGGAAGAACCTGGACGCCACCGAAGAACACGAACACGCTGGCCACGAAGGCCACATGGGTTCGGGAGAATGAACATGCTGGGAAAACTCTCTCTTGAGTCGATCCCCCACGATCCGATCGTGCTGACCACCCTGGTCGGCGCGGTGCTGGGTGGCCTGGGCGTCATCGCCCTGATCACCAAGTTCAAGCTGTGGGGCTATCTGTGGAAGGAGTGGTTCACCTCGGTGGACCACAAGAAGATCGGCGTGATGTACCTCATCGTCGCCTTCGTCATGCTGCTGCGCGGTTTCTCCGACGCCATCATGATGCGTACCCAGCAGGCCATCGCCGTCGGCGGGTCCGAGGGTTACCTGCCGCCGCACCACTACGACCAGATCTTCACCGCCCACGGCGTGATCATGATCTTCTTCGTGGCGATGCCGCTGATCACCGGCCTGATGAACCTGGCCGTGCCGCTGCAGATCGGTGCGCGCGACGTCGCGTTCCCGTTCGTCAACTCGCTCAGCTTCTGGCTGTTCGTGTCCGGCGCGGTGCTGATCATGCTGTCGCTGTGGATCGGTGAATTCGCCGCCACCGGTTGGCTGGCCTTCCCGCCATTGTCGGGTATCGAGTACAGCAACAATGTAGGTATGGACTACTACATATGGGGCCTACAGGTCGCGGGCCTGGGTACCACCCTGAGTGGTATCAACTTCTTCATCACCATCCTGAAGATGCGCACCCCGAGCATGAAGCTGATGCAGATGCCGGTGTTCACCTGGACTGCCCTGGTGACCAACGTGCTGATCGTCGCTGCCTTCCCGGTGCTGACCATCACTCTGGTGCTGCTGACCCTGGATCGTTACCTGGGTACGCACTTCTTCACCAATGATGGTGGCGGCAACGCCATGCTGTACATCAACCTGATCTGGATCTGGGGTCACCCGGAAGTCTATATCCTGGTCCTGCCGGCCTTCGGCGTGTTCTCCGAAGTCATCGCGACCTTCTCGCGCAAGGCACTGTTCGGCTACAAGGGCATGGTCTACGCCACCGCCTGCATCGGCGTGCTGTCGTTCATCGTGTGGCTGCACCACTTCTTCACCATGGGCTCGGGTGCGAACGTCAATGCCTTCTTCGGCATCACGACGATGATCATCTCGATCCCGACCGGTGTGAAGATCTTCAACTGGCTGTTCACCATGTTCCGCGGTCGCGTGCACTTCACCACGCCCGTGCTGTGGACCATCGGTTTCATGGTCACCTTCGTCATCGGCGGCATGACCGGCGTGATGCTGGCGATTCCGGCCATCGACTTCGTGCTGCACAACAGCCTGTTCCTGATCGCCCACTTCCACAACGTCATCATCGGCGGCGTGGTGTTCGGCATGTTCGCCGGCATCACCTACTGGTGGCCGAAGATGTTCGGCTACCGCCTCAATGAGTTCTGGGGCAAGTGCGCCTTCTGGTGCTGGTTCATCGGGTTCTATGTGACCTTCATGCCGATGTACGTGCTGGGCTTCATGGGCATGACCCGTCGTCTGCAGAGCACCGTCAACCCGGCCTACGAGCCGTTCCTGCTGGTTGCTGCCGTGGGCGCCTTCATCGTGGGTGCCGGCATCCTGTGCCAGATCATCCAGGTGGCCGTGTCCATCCGCGACCGCAAGAAGACGGCCGACCTGACCGGCGACCCGTGGGATGCCCGTACGCTGGAGTGGGAAACCTCTTCGCCGCCGGCCTTTTACAACTTCGGCGCCCTGCCGGAAGTCACCGAGCTGGACGATTTCTGGGAGCGCAAGCAGCGTGGTGAAGCCTGGCCGAAGCCGGCCAAGTACACCGACATCCACATGCCGCGCAACACCGGCACGGGCGTGGTGATCGGCGCCTTCAGCATGGTCTTCGGCTTTGCGATGATCTGGCACATCTGGTGGCTGGCCATCATCGGCTTCGTCGGCATGATCGCCACGTTCATCTACCGCACCTTCGACCAGGACGTGGACTACTGGGTCCCGGCCGCCGAGGTGGAACGCATCGAGAACGAACACCGCAAGCACCTGGAAGCCCAGGGCCTGGTGAAGTCGGAGCTGAAGGCATGAGCACCAATACCTCGACCCTGAGCCACGGGCACGCCGCGCACGCGGCGGCCCATGGCCATGACGACCACGAGCACCACGACACCGGCGGCAATACCGTCTTCGGTTTCTGGGTGTACCTGATGAGCGACTGCCTCATCTTCGCCTCGCTGTTCGCCACCTACGTGGTGCTGGCCGGTGGCACTGACGGTGGCCCGGGTCCGAAGGACCTGTTCGAGCTGCCGTTCGTGGCGTGGGAAACCGCGCTGCTGCTGACCTCGTCGCTGACCTTCGGCCTGGGCATGATCGCCATGCACCGCAAGCAGGTCGGCCAGATGTTCCTGTGGCTGGGCGTGACCTGGCTGCTGGGCTTCGGCTTCATGTGCATGGAAGTCTATGAATTCCATCACCTGATCCATCAGGGCTATGGTCCGGACCGCAGTGCCTTCCTGTCGGCGTTCTTCGCCCTGGTCGGTACCCACGGCCTGCACGTCAGCGCCGGCCTGCTGTGGCTGCTGGTGATGTTCGTGCAGCTGAAGAAGTACGGCTTGACCCCGACCAACAAGACCCGCATGGCGTGCCTGAGCCTGTTCTGGCACTTCCTGGATCTCATCTGGATCGGCGTGTTCTCCGTCGTCTACCTCAATGGAGCGCTGTAATGGCACATGACAACCATGCACATGACCACGCAGCGGGTGGCGAGAGCCACGGCAGCGTCAAGTCCTACCTGATCGGCTTCGTGCTGGCGGTGGTGCTGACCGTCATCCCGTTCTGGGTGGTGATGTCCGGCGATTTCTCGCGCACCGTCTGCGGTGTGGTGATCGCGGTCACCGCGGTGCTGCAGATGCTGGTCCACCTGGTGTTCTTCCTGCACCTGGACCGCTCTTCGGAAAGCCGCTGGAACGTCAACGCTGCTGCCTTCACCATCGTGGTGATCGGCATCATCGTGGTCGGCACCCTGTGGGTCATGCACAACATGAACGTGCACATGATGCACTGACGTCTTCGCGACGTTGCCACACGCGAAAAGGCCGCCCTTCGGGGCGGCCTTTTTGTTTGGGTTGACCCGTCCTGAATTGGGTTGACACCTTTTCCCTCTGGAAAAGGAATGTTCAATGAAATCAACAATCAGGCGCAGCCAGCGGGATTACTCGCTGGCCTTCAAGTTATCGGTGGTCGATCAGGTCGAACGCCGAACGCCCCCACCTGTCCCTTAAAATGCAGACGCCCGATGCGATGCATCGGGCGTCCTTGGCCGCCTGATGGCGGCCGGTTCATCCACCCCGTAGGTGTCAACCTATGGCAGGACGGGTCAGGTGGTGTGGTCGCGGATCGGTAGTGCCGGCCGCTGGCCGGCAGTAGATCCACGCCATGCGTGGATGCATCTTGGGGGTCGGAGCCCTTTCCTGCGGAAAGGGATCCGACCCCTGCGACCTGGTAGATCCACGCCATGCGTGGATGCCTCTTGGGGGTCAGAGCCCTTTCCTGCGGAAAGGGATCCGACCCCTGCGACCTGGTAGATCCACGCCACGCGTGGATGCATCTTGGGGGGCAGAGCCCTTTCCTGCGGAAAGGGATCCGACCCCTGCGACCTGGTAGATCCACGCCGTGCGTGGATGCATTTGGGGTCAGAGCCCTTTCCTGCGGAAAGGGATCCGACCCCGCCTTACCCCACCTTGCGCAGGAACTCGTCCGGGTCCATCGGCCGGCCCAGGTGATACCCCTGCAGCTGGTCGCAGCCCAGCCCGCTCAGGTACTCCTGCTGCTCGCGCGTTTCCACGCCCTCGGCCACCACCTGCAGCTGCAGCGACCGCCCCAGCGCCACGATCGACGACACGATGGCCGCGTCTTCGGCGTTCTGCTCCAGGTCGCGCACGAACGCGCGGTCGATCTTCAGTTCGGTGGCCGGCATGCGCTTCAGGTACAGCAGGCTGGAATAGCCGGTGCCGAAATCATCGATGGAGATGTGTACGCCCATCGCGGTCAGGTCGTTGAGGATGGCCAGGCTGGCTTCCACGTCCTTCATCGCGGTGGTTTCGGTGATCTCCAGGGTCAGCCGTTCCGGTGCGATCGCATGGCGGGCCAGCACGTCGCGCACGTTGTCCACCAGCGACGGCGAGGAGAACTGCAGCGGCGACAGGTTCACCGCCATCGTCCATTCCGGGTGGCCCGAATCGTGCCAGGCACGCAGCTGCGCGCAGGCCTGGTCCAGCACCCAGTCGCCGATCGGCAGGATCAGCCCGCTGCGCTCGGCGATGGGGATGAACACATCCGGGGCGAGCATGCCCAGCTCCGGGTGCTCCCAGCGCAGCAGTGCCTCGGCGCCCACCGCGGGCGTGCCGGCGGCGACGAACTTCGGCTGGTAGTGCAGGCGCAGTTCGCCGCGGTCGGCAGCGCGGCGCAGGTCCTGCAGCAGCCGCAGCTGGCGGTTGGCGCTGACCTGCATCGACGGGGTAAAGAACGTATAGCCATTCCGGCCGCCGTCCTTGGTGTGGTACATCGCCGCGTCCGCGTGCGCCATCAGTTCGCGCTCGGTGGCGCCGTCGTCCGGGTACAGGGCGATGCCGAGGCTGGCACTGACCTGCAGCTCGGCGGCGTCGATCAGGAACGGCTCGGCCACGGCGGCGATGATGCGCTCGGCCACGACCACCGCGTCGTCCGGCTCATCCACGGCCAGCACGATCACGAACTCATCGCCACCCAGCCGGGCGAAGGTGTCCTGCGGGCGCAGCAGGTTGCTCACGCGCTCGCTCATGCGCACCAGCAGGCGGTCGCCCAGCTGGTGGCCATAGGCATCGTTGACCGCCTTGAAGCCGTCCAGATCGCAGAACATCACGGCAAGACCGTGGTTGCGGCGGCGCGCCTTCTCGATGGACTGTTCGATGCGATCCTGCAGCAGCATGCGGTTGGGCAGCTGGGTCAGCGGATCGTGCAGGGCGGCCTGCAGCAGCTTGTCGTTGGCCTTTTCCAGCGACTCGGCCAGCAGGCCGGTGCGCTCGCGCATCTGGCGGTCGAACAGCGACGCGACCAGGGCGATGCCGATGGTGCCCAGGGTGGTGACGATGACCAGCACCGCCAGCCAGCGGCTGTCGATGCCGCCGTCGATCACTGCGCCGCAGATGCTGCCATCGGGGAAGCGGGCGGCGGCCATGCCGGTGTAGTGCATGCCGACGATGGCCAGGCCCATCACCAGCGAGGCCAGCAGGCGCAGGCGCAGGGTGCGCTCACCTTCCTTGCGCAGGCGGAAGGCGATCCACAGCGCGGCGCCCGCCGCACCGATGGCGATCAGGATGGAAGCGATGAACCACAGCGGGTCGTAATCGATGCCCGGCTGCATGCGCATCGCGGTCATGCCCAGGTAGTGCATGGTGGCGATGCCCAGCCCCATCAGCACCGCACCGGCCAGCAGGCGGCGGCGCGGCAACTGCGGGCGCGAGACCAGCCACAGCGCATAGGCCGAAGCACAGACCGACACCGCCAGCGAGTACAGGGTGATGGCCAGGTCGTAGCCGATCGGGATCGGCAGGTTGAACGCCAGCATGCCCACGAAGTGCATCGACCAGATGCCCAGGCCCATGGCCAGGGCGCCGCCGGTCAGCCACCACCGGGCCACGCGGCCTTCGGTCGTGGCCAGGCGGCCGGCCATGTCCAGTGCGGTATAGGACGCCAGCATGGCGACCAGCAGCGAGAAAACAACCAGACTCTGGCTGTAGGTGCCAGTCATTGAACGTCCTTCGGGGGCGGAGTTGGGGGCACGGAGGCGCGGACTATAGCGGCCGCGGGGTACTGCACTTTAGTGCATCAAAGTGTGATGTTCATCTCATATTAGGAGATGTCATGACCGGGCCGCCCTCATGCCGGGGTCGCAGCGGCTGCGACTGGGCTCGGCTATCCTCCTTCACCTCCCCGCACCGAAGTCCTGCCCCATGGCCAAAGCCCGCCTCACTGCCTATGTCTGCAACGAATGCGGCGCCGAGTACAGCAAGTGGCAGGGACAGTGCACCGAGTGCAACGCCTGGAACTCCTTGTCGGAAATCGTGCTGGAGAGCGCGGCGGCGGCCAAGGCGCCTGCGTCGCGCCGGGCTGGCTGGGCCGGCAAGATCGACCCGCCGAAGATCACCGCGCTGAAGGACGTCGAGCAGACCGAGCATCGCCGGGTCAGTACCGGCATCGGTGAGTTCGACCGCGTGCTGGGCGGCGGTCTGGTGGAAGGCGCGGTGGTGCTGGTCGGCGGCGACCCGGGCATCGGCAAGTCCACCCTGCTGCTGCAGGCGGTGGCGAAGATGGCGGCGGTGCTGCCGGTCCTTTATGTAACCGGCGAAGAGTCGCTGGCCCAGGTGGCCGGCCGCGCGCACCGGCTGGAACTGCCGCTGGATGGGGTCAACGCGCTGGCCGAGACCGGCGTCGAGTCGATCCTGCAGCACGCGGCCAAGGCCGGCCCGCGGCTGATCGTGGCCGACTCGGTGCAGACCCTGTGGACCGAAACGCTGACTGCGGCGCCCGGCTCGGTGAGCCAGGTGCGCGAGAGCGCCGCGCGGCTGGTGCGCTTTGCCAAGGAAACCGGCACCGCCGTGTTCCTGGTCGGTCACGTGACCAAGGAGGGCGGCATCGCCGGCCCGCGCGTGCTCGAACACATGGTCGACGCCGTGCTCTATTTCGAAGGCGAGAGCGGCAGCCGCTTCCGCCTGCTGCGCGCGTTCAAGAACCGCTTCGGCGCGGTCAACGAGTTGGGCGTGTTCGCCATGGGCGACAAGGGCCTGAAGGAAGTCTCCAACCCGTCGGCCATCTTCCTGTCCGGTGCCAGCACCCATCAGCCGGGCAGCTGCGTGATGGTGACCCGCGAGGGCACCCGGCCGCTGCTGGTGGAAGTGCAGGCGCTGGTCGATGCCTCGCCGCTGTCCAACCCGCGCCGTGTCGCCGTTGGCCTGGAACAGAACCGCCTGGCCATGCTGCTGGCGGTGCTGCACCGTCATGGCGGCGTGCTGGTGGGCGACCAGGACGTGTTCGTCAATGTCGTAGGTGGCATCCGCGTGCAGGAGACCGCCGCCGATCTGCCGGTGCTGCTGGCCGTGCTGTCGTCGCTGCAGGACCGGCCGCTGGCGGAAAAGACGATCGCCTTCGGCGAGGTCGGCCTGTCGGGCGAGATCCGCCCGGTGCCCAATGGCGAGGACCGCCTGCGCGAGGCGGCGACCCACGGATTCAAGCGCGCCATCGTGCCCAAGGCCAACGCCCCCAAGGGCGGCACGGTGAAGGGCATGGAAGTGATCGCGGTCGAACGCCTGTCCGAGGCCATCGACGCCGCGTGACGCGCGCCCCGTAGAGTCGAGCTTGCTCGACTGCTTTTTGTAGAGTCGAGCCATGCTCGACTGGCGATCGAACAGCCGTCGAGCATGGCTCGACGCTACAAAAGGCCAAGCGCAGCGTCCGATGCAGTAACGGTCAGCTTCGCTGTGCTAGTTTTCCCGGCTCGACGACGGCGCCTCCTGGCGCCTTGTGTGGCAAGGAGTAACCGATTTCATGCAGGACCCGACGCTCAGCACCCCCGCCGCCGAAATCCGCCGCGCAGGGGTCGATCTCAATGGACTGATGACGGTGCTGGGCAAGCACCTGTATTCCACCCCGATGGTGGCCCTGCGCGAGCTGGTGCAGAACGCGCACGATTCGATCATCCGCCGCCGCCTCGAGCAGCCGGGCATCGAGCTGCCTTCGCGCATCTCGGTGCAGGTCGATGCCGCCGCCGGCGTGCTGCGCATCACCGATACCGGCGCCGGCCTGACCCGCCAGGAAATCCACGATTACCTGGCCACCGTCGGCGTCGGCTACACCCGTGGCCTGCGCCAGGGCGGTGATGACCAGGACGGCCTGATCGGCATGTTCGGCCTGGGCTTCCTCTCGGCCTTCGTGCTGGCGCGCCGGGTGAGCGTGCGCACCACCTCCTACCAGACACCGGAGCTGGGCCACCTGTATGTGTCCAGCAACGCCGAGCAGTACACGGTGAGCGAAGTGCCGGCGCGCGCCGTCGGCACCGAAGTGGAGCTGGAGCTGCACGCTGATTTCCTGCCGCTGGCCAACGAGGCGCGCCTGTACGAGGTGTTGGGCCGCTACTGCGCGCTGCTGTCCGAACCGATCTTCATCGGTGCCGCCGCCGAGGCCCTCAACCCGGAACCGCCGCCGTGGCGCGGGCAGGGCGAGGTGGCGCTGCACCCGGTGCAGGCGCGTCGCCAGGCGCTGCAGTTCGCCGCGCGGTTCGAGCATGATTTCGAACCCATCGTGACTGTGCCGCTGCGCGCCGACGCCGACAGCGATGCCACCGGCATGCTGTGGGTGCAGGACGGTGCGACCTACGGCACCAGCGACAACCGCAATCTGTCGGTGTTCGTGCGCGGCATGCTGCTCGACGACGATGCGCGCGACCTGCTGCCGCCGTGGGCGGGCTTCATCGGCGGGGTGATCGAATCCTCGCGCCTGACCCCGACCGCCAGCCGCGAGGACCTGCAGCGCGACGACCAGTACCGCGCTGTGCAGCACGCGCTGCTGGAAGCGCTGATCGACGGCCTGGCCGACGTCGCGCGGCAGCAGCCTGAAGCATGGCGACGCGTGCTGGCCCGCCACAACGAGGCGCTGCTGGGTGCGGCGCTGTGCGATGAGCGCCTGTTCGAGCTGCTGCTGGAACACGTGCGCGTGCCGACCTCGCAGGGCGACCTGCCGGCCAGCGCGCTGCCGGCGCGTGGTGCCGTGCACGTGATCCTCGACAACGGTGGCGGCTTCGAAGAAATGCTGTTCCGCGCGATGGGCGTGCCGGTCGCGCACGGCCATCGCTATGCGGTGGTGCCGTTCCTGCGCCGCTGGACCCAGGCCAAGGGCCTGCGTCTGGTGGAACTGGGCACCGAGCAGGGCAACCGTTCGCTGTTCCGCACCGATGACAGCCTGGATGCCGCGCAGCTGGTCTGGCTGGGCGAACACCTGGGCGATGGCGAGCAGCTGCTGCCGGCGCGCTTCAGTCCCGAAGCGTTGCCGGTGGTGGTGGTGCCCGACCGCGAGGCCGAGCTGAAGCAGCGCCTGGAAGACGACGAGAACGACAAGCGCGTGTCGATGGCCGCGTTGCGCCTTGCGCGTCAGTTCACCGCGCGCATCGAGGCGCGCGCACCGTCGCGGTTGTACATCAACCTGGACAACCCGGCCGTGCAGGCCCTGCTGCAGGCCCAGCGCGACGGGCATCCGCAGGCACCGGCGGCCGCGCGCCTGCTGCGCTCGCTGAAGATCATCGTCTCCGCGCAGGGCCGCCCGCTGGCCCGTGGTGCGGCGACGCCCGGCCCGGACCTCAACGGCGCCTTCAGTGATATCGCCGGTGCCCTGCAGCAGATGCTGCGCTGAGCACCGCACACACTTTCTCTCATCCAGCCTCACGCTAGACAGGAGCACCAACCCCCATGGATATCTGGAACTGGGTCGAAAAGCTGCAGGAAGACCTGCGCCAGGCCGGCCAGGCGCAGAACGCACACCTGCTGACCCGCCTTGCCGACGAAGTCAGTGAACTGCAGGTCGACCGCGTCGATGCGCTGCTGCCCGAGGCGCGTGCGCTGGGCAAGGCGCTGGACAACCCCTGGGTCGACGTCTACGTCGGCCACTGGGCGCTGCGCAACCGCGTGGGCAACCGCGTTGAAGGCGAGAGCGCGCTCGGCGAGGCGGTGTCGCTGTTCGAGCGCGCGCATCGCGAGGACACCCTGGAATGCCCGCAGTCGATCTGCGTGACCCAGGATCTGGCCGCCTGCTACGGCAACATCGACGGCCCGGGCTGGGTGCCCGAGCGCATCGAGGTCTGCGACGAAACGCTGGCGCGCATCGATCCGACCTGGGCCTGCTTCCAGTGCCTGAGCTGCGAGAAAGCCGACGCGCTGCTCGATGACGGCCGTGCGCAGGACGCGCTGGATTACCTGAAGGCGCAGGCCGATGCGGTGGAAGCGCGCGGCAAGGAAGTGTTCGACAGCTTCCCGGAAATGCAGATCAAGATCCTGCTGGCCAGCGGCCGTGCCGACGAGGCGATGGTGCTGATCGAGCAGCGCGAAGCTGAGGTGGCCGCAGCCGGCGAGTACGAACCAGCCAACTGCACGGTGCCGCGCCGCCTGTCGCGCGCGTGGGCGCTGGCCCAGCTGGGCCGCGACGAAGAGGCGCTGCAGCAGCTGGTACCGTGGAGCGAACTGACCCCAAACACCTGGCGTCTGTGGGCCAACACGGTGGCGCTGCTGTGCAGCCGCGACCCGGCCCGCAACACCTGGGACCTGGGCACGCGCTTCAACACCATCATCGAACACTTCGCCAGCGTCGGTGCCCACCGTCTGGTGATCGAGCTGGCAGCACTGAGCCTGGAACTGGCCCTGCAGCGCGGCGCGCGCTGGGTGGCGCAGCGCCAGCTTGGCCTGGCCCGCACCCACCTGGCACAGCTGCGCCAGGACCGCGGTGCCGGCGCGCTGGTGGCTGGCCTGGCTGCGCGCATCGACGCACTGCCCGACGTTGAACCGCTGCCGGTGCCTGCCGCCGAGCTGCTGGCCTGGCTGGAAGCGCGCGGGGAACAGCAGCAGTCGCGCGACCCCGAGCGCGAGGCGCAGTGGCTGTTGCAGGCGCATGCGCAGTGCCCGGATGACGAGGCGCTGGCCGAGGTGGCCGCATCGGCGCTGAACGCCTGTGGCGCGCAGACCGAAGCGCGCGCGTTGCTGTGGGACTTCGTGCGCGCACATGCCCAGGAGGACGGCGCCGCTGCCTACACGCTGATGCGCTGGCTGACCGAGCAGGGCGACGACGATGGCCTGCGCCGCCTGGCCGACACCTATCGCGGCAGCGTGCCGGTGTTCGCGCACTGGTGCGAGGTGCAGCGCGCACGCCGCGTGTCCGACTGGCCGGCGCTGGAGCAGGCCGCACAGGCGCTGCTGGCGCTGTCGCCGGGCTCGCATGGCGCGCGTGGCACGCTGGCGCGCATGTACATGGAAACCGGCCGCTTCAGCGATGCGCAGGCCTGTTACGCGCAGCTGGTGGAAACGCTGGAGGATCCCAATGCCGCGCACTGGGACCACATGAGCGCGGCCAGTGCTGCGCGCGATTGGGACGCGGTGCGCCGCTCGGCCGCGGCCATCGGCATGGAGCTGTCCAGCCAGGACGGCGTGGTCGAAGAGCCGTGGGGCTGGGTGATCATCCGCAGCCTGGAGCAGGGCGAGCCGATGGAGTACTACGCGCGCCGCACCGGCCCGGTGACCGCGCGCATCGTCGAGAACGCGCCGGCCAACCGTGCCCAGCAGGTGGGTGACTGGGTGGTGTTCGATGCCGCGCTGGTGCACCCGGCACCGGAAGAGGAAGAGCAGCGCCAGCACTTCATTCCGACCTATGCGCAGGTGCACGTGCTGGAACGTGGTGGCTTCGAGCGCAGCTGGCTGATTGACGGCGCGCACCCGGGCGAAGAGGCCTGGAATGCGTTCACGGAAGGTGCCGAAGCGCAGGGCTGGCAGGTGTGGGCGCACAGCCGCCCGGATTACACCGTGACCGACCCGGATGCGGACGAGGGCACGCTGCCGGGCCTGCTGTTCACCGTGGCCCAGCCGCAGGGGCATGCGCCGCTTGCGCTGCATCGTTACCTGCAGCAGTCCACCGCTGGCTGGTCGCACCCGCAGTGCTGGCTGCGCCTGGCTGAAGCCTGCAACCAGGACCGGCAGCCGCACCTGGATGTGATCGAGCGGTACGGCTTGTAATCTCTACCGCGCTGCGCGCTCGCCGGGCATGGCCCGGCGCTACCGGTCCCCGGTGGGTGCCGAGCATGGGCTCGGCTCTACACACCTGTCCCATGCCCTGAGGTGGGTGCCGACCGTTGGTCGGCACGCCTTTACCGCGTATGCCCGAACACCAGCTCGATGACGAACTGGCTGCCGAAGAACGCCAGCAGCAGCAACAGCATCGCCGACAGCGTCCAATGCACCGCCTTCGTCCCGCGCCAGCCGTAGCGGCGGCGGCCGATCAGCAGCACGCCGAACACGATCCACGACAGCACGCTGAGCACGGTCTTGTGCACCAGCTTCTGCGCCAGCAGGTCATCGACGAACAGCACGCCGGTGACCAGGGTCAGGGTGAGCAGGGCGAAGCCCACGGTGATGACCCGGAACAGCAGGGCTTCCAGGTCGGCCAGCGGCGGCAGTGCACGCAGCCACGGACGGAACTCGCGTCGGCGCAGCGCCCGTTCCTGCAGCCACAGCATGATCGCCAGCAGGGCAGCGATGCTCAGCGTGGCGTAGGCCAGCAGGGCCAGCCAGGCGTGGCTGGCCAGGCGCCAGCCCAGCACCTTGCTCGGCTCATGGCCGTAGCCGTGGTAGACCGCCAGCAGCAGCGCGGCCAGCGGGAACACCACCACGCCCAGCGCCGACATGCGCCCACGCGCACCGACCAGCGAGGTCAGCCAGGCCATGCCCAGGCCGACCAGCGACAGCGCGGCGAAGAAGTGCATGTCCGGGCCGCCGGTGGTGCGCATCGCCACCAGCACGTGGTAGCCGCCGTGCAGCAGCATGGCCGGCAGCGCCGGCCACAGCCAGGTGGGTGAACCGACGGCATCATCGCGGCCAAGCGCACGCACCAGCAGGGCGCTGGCGGCCAGGTAGAGCAGGGCGGCGATGAGAACGATTAACATCGTTGCAGTTTCGCATACCCCCGTGATGCTGGCGACGGCCCCGTGGTCGCAGCCCGGGAAGGCGGGCGGACCCGTTATACTGTCTGCCTTATTGTCCCCCGCTTTCAGACAGGTTGCGCCGCATGTTCGAGTCCCTGACCCAGCGCCTTTCCGGCACCATCGAGCGCCTGCGTGGCCGCGGCCGCCTGACCGAGGAGAACATCCGCGAGGCGACCCGCGAAGTGCGCATCGCGCTGCTTGAAGCCGACGTCGCGCTGCCGGTGGTGCAGGCCCTGATCGAGCGCATCAAGGTGCGCGCGGTCGGCCAGGAAGTGCTGAAGTCGCTGACCCCGGGCCAGGCCCTCATCAAGGTCGTGCGCGACGAGCTGACCGCGGTGATGGGCGCCGAAGCCAGCGACCTGAACCTCAACGTTCCCGCCCCGGCCATCATCCTGATGGCGGGCCTGCAGGGCGCCGGCAAGACCACCACCGTGGGCAAGCTGGCCAAGCACCTGAAGGAAAAGCGCAAGAAGAAGGTGATGGTGGTGTCGGCCGACGTCTACCGTCCGGCCGCGATCGAGCAGCTGAAGACCCTGGCCGAACAGGTCGGCGTGCTGTTCTTCCCGTCCAGCGCCGACCAGAAGCCGGAAGCCATCGTGCGCGCCGCCATCGACGATGCACGCCGTTCGTTCGTCGACGTGCTGATTGTCGATACCGCCGGCCGCCTGGCCATCGACGAAGCGATGATGGCCGAGATCAAGGCCCTGCACGCGGCGGTCAACCCGGCTGAAACCCTGTTCGTTGTCGACGCCATGACCGGCCAGGACGCGGCCAACACCGCCAAGGCCTTCGGCGATGCGCTGCCGCTGACCGGCGTGGTGCTGACCAAGACCGACGGTGACGCCCGTGGCGGTGCCGCGCTGAGCGTGCGCTACATCACCGGCAAGCCGATCAAGTTCGTCGGTGTCAGCGAAAAGCCGGAAGGCCTGGACGTATTCCACCCGGACCGCATCGCCAGCCGCATCCTCGACATGGGCGACGTGCTGTCGCTGGTCGAGCAGGTCGAGCAGCAGGTCGACAAGGACAAGGCCGCCAAGCTGGCCGAGAAGGTCGCCAAGGGCAAGAAGTTCGATCTGAACGACATGCGTGACCAGCTGGAGCAGATGCAGAACATGGGCGGCATCGGCGGCCTGATGGACAAGCTGCCGGGCTTGGGCAACATCCCCGAGCACCTGAAGCAGCAGGTCAGCCAGGGCAAGGAAGTGCCGCGCATGATCGCCATCATCAGCTCGATGACCAAGAAGGAACGGCGCAACCCGAACCTGCTCAATGGCTCGCGCCGCGCGCGCATTGCCAAGGGCTCGGGCGTGACCCCGGCCGACGTCAACAAGCTCATGAAGCAGTACATGCAGATGGAAAAGATGATGAGCAAGATGGCCGGCGGCGGCATGAAGGGCATGATGCGCAGCATGAAGGGCATGATGGGCGCCATGGGCGGCCGCGGCATGCCGTTCCGTTGATGTGTTGAGCCGCGGGCACGCGCCGTGGTCGGCGCGGCCTGTGTAGAGTCGAGCTTGCTCGACTGCTGTAGGTGGTCCAGTCGAGCAAGCTCGACTCTACCCATCTCCTGCGCGCACCATGGGGGCCTGTCCGAAACGATAGGCCGCCCTGCTGATGTCCGATGTCACTGCCCGCGCCGAGGCGTTCTGCCAGCGCTTTGGTGTTTCCGTTCCGATCCTGCTGGCACCGATGGCCGGTGCCTGCCCGGTGCCGCTGTCGGCCGCGCTGGCCAATGCCGGCAGCATGGGCGCGATGGGCGCCGTGCTGTCGCCGGCCGCCGACATCGGCCGCTGGATGGATGACTTCCGCGCTGCTTCCGCCGGCCCGGCACAGGTAAACCTGTGGCTGCCGGATCCGGCGCCGGTTCGCGATGTCACCGCCGAAGCCGCCAGCCGCGCCTTCCTCGCCCAATGGGGCCCGGACGTGCCCGCCAGTGCCGCCGATGCCACGCCGGCAGATTTCGACGAACAGTTCGCTGCCTTGCTGGCCGCGCGCCCGGCGGTGGCCTCGACCATCATGGGCGTGTTGTCGCCGCGCCACGTGCAGCAGTTGAAGGACGCCGGCATCGCCTGGATCGCCTGCACGACCACGCTGGCCGAAGCGCGCGCTGCGCAGGATGCCGGTGCCGATGCGGTGGTGGCGCAGGGCGCCGAAGCCGGCGGCCATCGCGGTGCGTTCGACCCGAGCCAGGCGGAGCGCCAGCTGGTGGGCCTGTTCGCGCTGCTGCCGCGCCTGGCCGACCACCTGCAGATTCCGGTGATCGCCGCCGGTGGCATCGCCGATGGGCGTGGCATCGCGGCGGCGCTCACGCTGGGCGCCAGCGCGGTGCAGATCGGCACCGCCTTCCTGCGCACGCCGGAAGCGGCCATCGCCTCGGCGTGGGCCGATGGCCTGGCCGCCACGGAACCCGAAGACACCTGGCCGACCCGCGCCTTCAGTGGCCGTCTGGGTCGTGGCCTGGCGACGCCCTATGTGCGTGCCGCTGCCGCGGACAGTGCCCCGGCGCCGCGCCCGTACCCGGTGCAGCGCGGGCTGACCGCACCGATGCGCAAGCAGGCGGCGCAGGAAAACCGCCTGGCCGCGATGCAGGCCTGGGCCGGACAATCGGCCTGGATGGCACCGGCAGCACCCGCCGCCGACGTACTGCGCGACATGTGGCAACAGGCGCAGGCGCTGCTGCGATGACGGTGTTCTGCAATGGTCGGCCGGCGCAGGTGGAGGATCTTCTGCCGGCCCTGGTCAACTACGGCCACTTCACCTCGATGCAGGTGCGTGGCCATGCCGTGCAGGGGCGGGAGCTGCATCTGGCGCGGCTGTCGCAGGCCACGCGCGAACTGTTTGGCAGCGAACTCGATGTCGCGCAGGTGCAGGCCTGGATGGCGCAGGCGCTGCAGCAGGCCGGGCAGGGCGATGCGTCGCTGCGGGTGACGGTGTATTCGCGCCACTTCGATTTCCGCACTCCGCTGGCGGCCGTGCCGGTGGATGTGCTGGTGGCGGTGTCCGCTCCGGTGGCGCTGACCGCACCGAAGCGGGTGCGAAGCGTGGTCTGGCAGCGCGAGCTGCCGCAGATCAAGCATGTGGGCACGTTCGGCCTGTTTGCCGAGCGTCGTGCGGCGATGGCGGCGGGCTTTGACGATGTGCTGTTCGTGTCGGCTGGCGGCGAGATCAGCGAAGGCAGTACCTGGAACCTGGCGCTGCACGACGGTGAACGCCTGATCTGGCCGCAGGCCCCGGCCCTGCGCGGGACCGCTGAGGCGCTGCTGCAGCGGCATTGGCCCGGCGCGCAGGCCACCCAACCACTGCGGCTGGCCGAGCTGGCCGGTGTGAAGGCGGCTTTTGCCTGCAATGCCAGTGGCCTGTGGGCGCTGGAGGCCATCGACGGGCAGGTGCTGCCTGGGTCGCAGGCCTTGGCTGAACAGGGCAGGGCGGTGCTGGCGGGGGTTGGCTGGGATCTGTTGGGCTGAGTGCCCCGCCGGGCATGGCCCGGCGCTACCGTGAAGGCGGGCCACCCTTGGGGTTGGCTCGGCCGCGCTCTGCCGCTATAATCGCCCGCTTACCTCGCCATCCTGGCGACTGGGCAATAGGAAAAACACCATGGTCAAGATTCGACTGACCCGCGGCGGCGCCAAGAAGCGTCCGTTCTACCACATCATCGTGACCGACGTGCGCAGCGCGCGCGACGGCCGCAACATCGAGCGCGTTGGTTTCTACAACCCGGTCGCCCAGGGCGGCGAGAAGCGCATCGAGCTGGACCTGGCCCGCGTTGACCATTGGGTCAAGAACGGCGCCCAGCCGACCGAAAAGGTCCGCAACCTGATCAAGGAAGCGGCCAAGTCCCAGGCCGCTGCGGCCTGAGTCTGAAGGGCCACGCTTCGGCGTGGCCCTCTCGGTTGACGAAGATGAAAGATATCGAGCGCCGCATCCTGCTGGGCAGGGTTGTCGGCGCTTTTGGTGTGCGCGGCGAAATCAAGCTCGAGTCCTGGACCGAGCCTCGTTCCGCCATTTTCCGTTACCAGCCGTGGATCCTGCGCAGCCCCAACGGGCAGGAATCGACGCTTGAAGGCGCTCGTGGCCGTGACATCGGCAAGCACCTGGTCGCCCGGTTCCCCGGCGTCGAGGACCGCGATGTCGTCGAAGCCATGCACGGCACCGAGGTCTATGTGGCCCGCAGTGCGCTGCCGCCGCCGAAGCCCGACGAGTATTACTGGGTCGACCTGGAAGGCCTGGATGTGAAGACCACCGAGGGCGTTGCCCTGGGCCAGGTCTCGCACCTGTTCAGCACCGGCGCCAATGATGTGGTCGTGGTCCGTGGCGACCGCGAGCGGATGATTCCGTTCGTGCAGCCGGACTTCGTCAAGTCGGTCGACTTCGAGGCCAATCTGGTCGTGGTCGACTGGGATCCCGAGTTCTGAGTGTGAGCATGCGGTTCGACGTCATCACCCTGTTCCCCGAGTTCCTCGCCCAGTCCGCTGGGCTGGGCGTGGTCGGGCGCGCGCAGGAGAAGGGTCTTTTCAGCCTGCACGGCTGGAACCCCCGTGATTTCGCCGAAGGCAACTACCGCCGGGTGGACGACCGTCCGTTCGGCGGTGGCCCGGGCATGGTGATGCTGATCGAGCCGCTGCAGGCCTGCCTGCAGGCGATCCGTGATGCGGATCCGACCTCGGCGCGGGTGATCTACCTCAGCCCGCAGGGCGCGCCGTTGACCCAGGCCAAGGTGCGGGAACTGGCGGCCTTGCCGCGCATGGTCCTGCTCTGCGGCCGTTACGAGGGCATCGACGAACGCTTCCTGGAAGCCAATGTCGACGAGGAGATTTCCCTCGGCGATTACGTGCTGTCCGGCGGTGAACTGGGTGCGGCGGTCATCATCGATGCCGTGGCCCGCCTGCAGGAAGGTGCCCTGAACGACGCCGAATCGGCGGCCCAGGACAGCTTCGAAGGTGAACTGGGCCTGCTCGACTGCCCGCATTACAGCCAGCCGGCCCAGCACCCGCTGGGTGACGTGCCGGATGTGCTGCGCTCGGGCAACCATGCGGCCATCGCCGCCTGGCGCCGCCAGCAGTCGCTGCTGCGGACCGCCGAGCGGCGCCCGGACCTGCTGGATGAACAGGCGCTGGGCAAGGCCGACCGCAAACTGCTGGACCAGGGCCGCCAGGCCCGGAAACAGAAGGCCAGCCCCTAGCGCAGGGCTGGCTTTATCGGCTATCATGGCCAATTCCCGCCAGCCCCGGCTGGCGTGCGCAGTACCCACAACAAACGTGCAGCACAGTTCCGTGACTGCATGAGCCTACGTTGTCGACACGACACGCCCACCCGAACAAGAATCGGTGTAACCCATGAGCAAGCTGAACAAGTCCATCGTCGCGGAATTCGAATCCGCCCAGATCACCCGCGAACTGCCGAAGTTCAGCCAGGGCGACACCGTTGTCGTCAACGTGAAGGTGAAGGAAGGTACCCGCGAGCGCGTGCAGGCCTATGAAGGCGTTGTCATCGCGACCAAGAACGGCGGCCTGAACTCCTCGTTCACCGTCCGCAAGATTTCGCACGGCTACGGCGTCGAGCGCGTCTTCCAGACCCACAGCGCCATCATCGACTCGGTCGAAGTGAAGCGTCGTGGTAAGGTCCGCGCCGGCAAGCTGTACTACCTGCGTGGCCTGGAAGGCAAGGCTGCCCGCATCAAGGAAGATCTGGCTGCTGCTGCTGCCGCCAAGGCTGCACGTCTGGCCGAAAAGGCCTGATAAACAACTTCGGTTGTTGCCGCGACGGCCGCCTTCGGGCGGCCGTTTGCGTTTGTGCGCCGGCCGGCGCTATGTTCGCCGCATGAATACCGTTGAACAGCGTTACCCGCCCAAGGTGCAGGCCGCCCTGCGCCATCTCGACGCCGCAGGCGTGCAGCGCCGGCACTCGGCGCCGCCACTGCATCGCTTGCTGTGGCGCATGGGTATCAACGCGCCACCGCCGATCCTGGCCAGCGTGGCCTCCAATGCACTGCTGATGGGCGTCTGGTTCGCGCTGGGCTGGGGCGTGCTGATGTGGCTGCTGGTCTGGCGCAATACCAACCTGCCGTTTGCAATCGCGGTGTTCAGCGCGCTGCTGGCCGGCGTATTGTTCGGTGTGCTGATGGCGGTCGTGATGCGGGTCATGCGCCTGCGCCGCGGTCTGCCGTTGTGGCGCGACCTGCCGGCTGCGCCAGAGCGCTGACCTGCGACCACGGAGCGCTGCGCAATGCCTGCCAAGCCATCCACCACCGCTGCACCGAAACTGCTGTCCGGCGGCAACCCGCAGATCGCCAAGGGTGATGGTGATGGACCGGTCCAGGCCTATATCGCCGCCATGCCCGGCTGGAAGCGCGCGTTCGGCGAGCAGCTCGATGCGCTGATCACCGAGGCCGTGCCCGGCGTGCACAAGGCGGTGCGCTGGAACTCACCGATGTATGGCGTGGGCGAAGGGAAGGGCTGGTTCCTCAGCTTCCATTGCTGCACCCGCTACATCAAGGTGGCGCTGTTCCATGGCACGCTGCTGAAGCCGGAACCGCCCGAGCCCTCGCGGCAGGCCACCACGCGCTACCTGCACCTGTACGAAGACAGCGTGCTGGACCGTGCGCAGCTGGTGGACTGGCTGCAGCAGGCGCGCGCGCTGCCGGGTGTGCGTCTGTAGGTTTCCGTTCCTGCCGTCCCGTGCGAGCGCTGACATGCCCAGAAAACCCCCGGAAACGACCGAAGAAACGCGTCCTGCCGCTGAGCTGATCGACGCCCGCATCGCCGCACTCGATGACTGGCGCGGCGAGGCGCTGGCCCGCATGCGCGCACTGATCCACGAGGCGCTGCCCGACGTGGAGGAGACCTGGAAGTGGCGCGGCACGCCGGTGTGGGAGCACAACGGCATCCTCTGCACCGGCGAGAGCTACAAGCAGGCGGTGAAGCTGACCTTCGCCAACGGCGCGGCGCTGCCGGACCCGAAGCAGTTGTTCAACGCCAGCCTGGACGGCAACACGCGGCGCGCGATCGACATCCATGAAGGCGCGATGCCTGATGCCACTGCGTTCAAGGCCTTGATTCGCGCGGCGGCCAAGCACAATGCCGCAAAGAGAAAGCGGTAGCGCCGGGCCATGCCCGGCGGATTTCTGGCAGCCGCTGCGCTCGCCGGGCATGGCTCGGCACTACCGGGTCACGGCATCCGGGTCGGCGACCGGTGACGGCGGGCACGCCGGAATTTCCGACGGCGTGGCCACGTGTTCTGCCGGCGGCGGGGTGATCATCTTCGCCTTGCGCCAGCCACCCCAGCGGTAATACGCCAGCGACAGCAGCATCGACACCAGCGAGCCGGCGGGGAAGCTCCACCAGATCGCATCCGCGCCCCAGTAGGGCTGCAGGAATTCGGCGAACGGCACGCGCACGCCCCACAGCGAGGCGGCCAGGATCAGCAGCGGCGGAATGACCGCACCGGTGGAGCGCACCACGCCGGAAACGACGAAGCTGACGCCGAAGAACAGGAACGAGCCGATCACGATGTGGTTGAGGTGGCGGGCGATCTGCAGCGATTCGCTGCCCTGCGGCAGGAACAGCGCCAGCGAGTACTGATCCAGCAGCACCAGCGGCAGGATCAGCGCACCGGTCAGCAGGAAGTTGAACAGGATGCCCTGGCGCGCGGTGCCACGGACGCGGTCCCAGCGCTGCGCACCCACGTTCTGCGCAGCCATCGACGAACACGCCGCACCGATCGCCATCGCCGGCATCTGCACGTAGTTCCACAGCTGCAGCGACGCGCCATAGGCGGCGCCGGTGGCTGTGCCGTACTGGTTGACCATCGTCATCAGCAGGATGACCGACAGCGAGATCAGCACCATCTGCAGGCCCATCGGCACGCCCTTGACCACCAGTGCACGCAGGATGGTCAGGTCGAGCTTGAACAGGTGCATGTCGGCACGGCCCAGCCACAGCGTGTGCCGCTTGTGCCGCATGTACAGCAGCAGGCCGGTCAACGACAGCGTCTGCGACACCAGCGTCGCCCAGGCCGAGCCGGCGATGCCCAGTGCCGGGAACGGACCCAGGCCGAAGATCAGCACCGGGTTCAGTGCGATGTCCAGCAGCACCGACACCAGCAGGAAGCGGAACGGCGTGCGCGAATCACCGGCACCGCGCAGGGCGGCGCTGAGGAAGGCGAACGCGTACAGCGTGGGCATGGCCAGGAAGATGATGCGCAGGTAGGCCTCGGCCAGCGGCAGCGAGGCCGCCGGCGTGCCCATCGCCGCCAGCAGCGGGTGGGAGAGGAACCAGCCGGCGATGGCGATGATCACCGACAGGCCGATGAAGAAGGTGGCGCTGGTGCCGACCACTCGCCGCGCCTGGGCGATGTCGCGCGCGCCGATGGCCTGGCCGATCAGGATGGTCGAGGCCATGCCGAAGCCGAACACCGAGCCGATCAGGAAGAACATGATGTTGTTGGCGTTGGCCGTGGCGGTCAGTGCCGCCTCGCCGAGGTAGCGCCCCACCCACACCGCATTCACCGAACCGTTCAGCGACTGGGCGATGTTGCCCGCCAGGATCGGCAGCGCGAACAGCAGCAGGTTGCGGCCGATGGGGCCGGAGGTCAGGTCAAGCGGCGCTTTGGCCATGGGCTGGTGATCGATTCCCGGGAGGCGCACACTAGCATCAAGCCGGTTTGCGGGGTGTGGCAATGCATCAACGACGACAGCTGGCGCGGCACTGCGTGGGGGCCTTGATCGTGGCCACGCTGGCCGCATGTTCGACGGGTGACCGGCTGGGTGATGCCCAGGTGCGGCCCGCCGACCGCGCTGAGTGCCTGGTCGGCAACCAGCGCCAGGACCTGGCGGGCACGCCGACGTTGATGGGGGGCAGTGGCTGCCGCACCGACCCCAGCAACCCGCGCCCCCTCAACAAGCGCACGGAGTAGTACCTGCCGATGTCCGAGCTTTCCCCGCTGTCGCCCAGTGTCCGCCTGGATATCTGGTTGTGGGCGGCCCGTTTCTACAAGACCCGCAGCCTGGCCAAGCAGGCCATTGAAACCGGCAAGGTGGCCGTGGCCGGGCAGCGCCCGAAATCCTCGCGCGCGGTGCGCGTGGGCGAGCAGCTGCAGGTGGACCGCGGCGAAGAGCATTTCGAGCTGCAGGTGCTGGGCATCAGCGACCAGCGCGGGCCGGCGCCGGTGGCGCAGCAGCTGTATGCCGAAAGCGAAGCCTCCAAGGCGCGCCGTGCCGAGCAGCGTGCGCTGCGCATCGCCGCCCGCGATGGTTTCCAGCCGCCGGAGCACAAGCCGGACAAGCGCGCACGGCGGTTGATCCGCGCGCTGGGTGATCTGGACGCGCTTTGAAGGAGAGCGTGCGAACCAACGGTTCGCACCCACCGGAGCGGGCGGGTTCGCACCCACCGGAGCGGGCGGGTTACGCCCACCACAGCGAGCGGTAGCGCCGGGTCATGCCCGGCGAAGAGGCCAGCACTCAGCCAGCGTTGGGTTTGTGCCCCGCACGTTGGATCTTCCTCTTCATGGAAGACCCTCATGTTCCTGCGCCGCACGCTGCTGTGCCTGGCCCTCGCCACCGCCGCCCCGGCGTTCGCCGCCGACATCACCTTCTGGGACACGCCACAACGCGGCGGCAACAGTTTCAACGAAAATCCGCCTGACCGTGCCTACTTCCAGGCGCTGCGCGACACCGGCGCGACCTGGGTGCGGCTGAGCCCGGACAAGTGGAAAAGTGCCGGCGGCCGCGACTTCCTGATGGGTGATGCCGACCACTACCAGGGGCTGGTGCCCGCCGACGTGGCAACCCTGCGGCGTGCGCTGGATGACGCGGATGCCTCGGGCCTGAAGGTGGTGCTGGTGCCGTTGTCGCTACCCCTGCTGCGTTGGAAGCAGAAGAACGATGCCAAGGTTGACCAGCGCCTGTGGCAGTCGATGGACAACCACCTGCCGGCGCAGCGCTTCTGGCACGACCTGGCCACGGCGCTGAAGGGCCACCCTGCGCTGGCCGCCTACAACCTGATCAACGAACCGGCGCCCGAGTACGGCACCGCGCTGGCCGAGCATGCATCACGCGCAGCGATGCAGCAGTGGTACGCCAGCGTCGAAGACGGCCCGCGTGATCTGCGCGCGCTGTACCGGGGGCTGATCGCCAGCGTGCGTGCGGTGGATGCGGACATGCCGCTGATGCTGGATGCCGGCTGGTATGCGGCGGCTGACGCCTTCGATTACTGGCCGGCGCCGCTGGACGATACGACGCTGCTGTACAGCGTGCACATGTACGAGCCGTACGCGGCGACCAGTGCGCCCAACCAGAAGCGTGCCACGCCGTACCGCTACCCGGCCACGGTGCCGTTCGGCTCAGGGAAACAGCGCTGGGATGCGTCGCGCGTGCGCAGCTACCTGCAGCAGCCGATGGACTGGGCGAAGACCCATGGCATCGGCGCCAACCGGATGGTGATCGGTGAGTTCGGCTGCATGCGGCGCTGGCCGGATTGCACGGCCTACCTGCGCGATGTGCTGGCGGTGGCCGAGCAGCAGCAGGTGCACTGGGCGTTCTATGCCTTCCGTGAGGATGGCTGGGACGGGATGGATTACGAGCTGGGCGACAAGGCGCTGCCGGGGGCGTACTGGCAGGCGGTGGAGAAGGGTGAAGCGGTACAGCCGCCGCGGTCGATGCAGGCGCCGTTGTTTGCGCCGATTCTGCAGCGGTTGAAAGACGGGGTGCGTTGAAACCGCCGCGGCTGCGGAGAGCGTGCGAACCAACGGTTCGCACCTACCAGAGCAGGAGAGCGTGCGAACCAACGGTTCGCACCCACCAGAGCGGCGGGGGCATGGCCGCCGGGCCATGCCCGGCGACCGCCCGCATCACATCAACCGTGCAGGTCGTAGCGGTCCAGCTCCATCACCCGCGTCCAGGCGGCGATGAAATCCTGCACGAACTTCTTCTCGCCATCGCCGCTGGCATACACCTCGGCCAGTGCGCGCAGCACGGCGTTGGAGCCGAACACCAGGTCGGCACGGGTGCCGGTCCAGCGTGCGCTGCCATCGCCGCGGCCGCGGCCTTCATAGCTCTCGCGACCCGTGGCCTTCCACTGCGTGCCCATGTCCAGCAGGTTGACGAAGAAGTCGTTGCTCAACGTGCCGCTGCGCGTGGTGAATACGCCGTGCTTGCCGCCGTCGGCATTGGCACCGAGCACGCGCAGGCCACCGACCAGGGCGGTCATCTCCGGCGCGGTCAGGGTCAGCAGCTGCGCCTTGTCGATCAGCAGCGCCTCGCCCGGCACGCTGTAGGCGCCCTTGAGGTAGTTGCGGAAACCATCGGCCGCCGGTTCCAGCACCGCGAACGATTCGACGTCGGTCTGTTCCTGGCTGGCATCGGTGCGGCCCGGGGTGAACGGCACGCTGACCTCATGGCCACCGGCCTTGGCCGCCTGTTCGACGCCCACGCCACCGGCCAGCACGATCAGATCGGCCAGCGATACGTGCTTGCTGCCGCCGCCATTGAACTCGGCCTGCACCTTTTCCAGCGCGGCCAGCACCTTGGCCAGCTGCTGCGGCTGGTTCACCGCCCAGTCCTTCTGCGGGGCCAGGCGGATGCGCGCGCCGTTGGCACCGCCGCGCTTGTCCGAACCACGGAAGGTCGAGGCCGAGGCCCAGGCGGTGGACACCAGCTCGGCGACGCTGAGGCCGGTCGCGGCGATCTTCTGCTTCAGCGCGGCGATGTCTTTGGCGTCGATCAGCGGGTGCTTCGCTTCCGGCACCGGATCCTGCCAGATGAATTCTTCGGCCGGGATTTCCGGGCCCAGGTAACGCGCACGCGGGCCCATGTCGCGATGGGTCAGCTTGAACCAGGCGCGGGCGAAGGCATCGGCGAAGGCCTGCGGATTCTCGAGGAAGTTCCGCGAGACCTTTTCATAGGCCGGATCCATGCGCAGCGACAGGTCGGTGGTCAGCATGGTCGGGCGGTGCTTCTTCGACGGATCGTGCGCATCGGGGATGACCGCGTCGGCATTCTTGGCCACCCACTGGTGGGCACCGGCCGGGCTCTTGGTCAGTTCCCATTCGTTGCCGAACAGGATCTCGAAGAAGTCGTGGCTCCACTGCGCCGGGGTGCGCGTCCAGGTCACTTCCAGGCCGCTGGTGATGGTGTCGCCGCCCTTGCCGCTGCCGAAGCTGTTGGCCCAGCCCAGGCCCTGGTTTTCCAGGCCGGCGGCTTCGGGTTCCTTGCCGACGTTGTCGGCCGGGCCGGCACCGTGGGTCTTGCCGAAGCTGTGGCCGCCGGCGATCAGGGCGACGGTTTCCTCGTCGTCCATCGCCATGCGGCCGAAGGTGTCGCGGATGTCATGCGCGGCCAGCACCGGGTCGGGGTTGCCGTCCGGGCCTTCCGGGTTCACGTAGATCAGGCCCATCTGCACGGCGGCCAGCGGGTTTTCCAGCTTGCGCGAATGCACGTCGCCGTCGGCGTCGTCATCGGACACCAGCACGCCGTGGTCTTCCTGCACGCCTTCGGAGCCGTGCTTGTAGCGCACGTCGCCGCCCAGCCAGGTGGTTTCGCGGCCCCAGTACACATCCTGGTCCGGTTCCCAGGTATCCGGGCGGCCGCCGGCGAAGCCGAGCGTCTTGAAGCCCATCGATTCAAGGGCAACGTTGCCGGTCAGGATCAGCAGGTCGGCCCAGGAAATGGCCTGGCCGTACTTCTGCTTGATCGGCCACAGCAGGCGGCGCGCCTTGTCCAGGCTGACGTTGTCCGGCCAGCTGTTGAGCGGGGCGAAGCGCTGCTGGCCGCGACCACCGCCGCCACGGCCATCGCCGATGCGATAGGTGCCGGCA
The DNA here is from genome assembly GCF_003086795.1 of Stenotrophomonas sp. SAU14A_NAIMI4_5. NCBI lineage: Bacteria > Pseudomonadati > Pseudomonadota > Gammaproteobacteria > Lysobacterales > Lysobacteraceae > Stenotrophomonas > Stenotrophomonas sp. SAU14A_NAIMI4_5. The sequence continues at coordinate 1,403,600 of NZ_CP026003.1, forward strand.
CTGTGCCAGGCCATGCGGATGAACAGGCCGCCGTAGTGGCCGAAGTCGGCCGGCCACCAGTCCTGCGAATCGGTCATCAGCGCCTTCAGGTCGGCCTTCAGCGCGGCGTAGTCCAGGCCCTTGAAGGCCGTGGCGTAATCGAAGCCCGCATCGAGCGGATTGGAGCGGCTGGAGTGCTGGTTGAGCAGGTCCACGCGCAGCTGGTTCGGCCACCAGTCGCGGTTGGTCGTCGCGTCACCGACGACGGCGTGGTTGAACGGGCACTTGGCTTCGCTTTTCATGGGTGTCTACCTGTGGACTGGCGAAAGGTGGAATCGGGGGGAGGCCTGACCACCATAGGTGGCGCCTACTGGTGGGTAAATTCGATTGATTCAACCGATGTGATAGTGGCGGCCTATCAGGGGGCAGGGCTTGGACCGTTGTGCGCGATCAGCGCTTGAGCAGACCGGCACCGAGCTTGAGCAGGTCGCTGGCACCGAACTGGCCGTCGCCGTCCTGGTCGAGTGCGCCACCGAGCAGGCTGCCGAGGCCGCCGCCAGCGTGCTGGGTTTCCTGGCCGAGGGCCGAGCTGAGTTCGCCGGCATTGCCCTGCTGGGCGAAGCGCTGGGCCAGGAACGACATGACGATGGGGGCGAGGATGGCCAGCAGCTTGCCGGTGGTGCCGCTGTCCAGGCCGGTCTTCTGGCCGAGCAGTTCGGCCGCCTGCGGCTGCTGGCCGCCGAACACATGGCCGAGGATGCCGGCGCCGTCGGTCGCGCCACTGCCGCCACCGCCCATCACCGCGCCGAGGATGCCGCCCAGATCGAAACCACCACCGCCGCCACCGCCGCCCAGGTGGTCGCGCTGCAGCGCATTGAGCAGGGACTGCGCGCCCTGCGGTTCACTGGCGTTCTGGCCCAGTGCGCCCAGCAGCAGCGGCAGGGCGCTGCCTACCGCCTGGGTGGTCTGGCTGCTGTCCAGGCCGAGCTGCTGGGACACCTGCTGCAGGCCTTGCCCCTGCTGCAGCTGCTGGAAGAGGGACGCGGCGAGGGATTCGGTGTTCACGGCGGTCTCCGTTCTGTGAAGGAAGGACCGCCTGAGCATAACGCCGGGTATACGACGGAAATGCGAAGGCAGCCGAGCGTGGGCTCGGCTCTACAGCGGTAGCACCGGGCCATGCCCGGCGGGTGCGGTTACAGCAGCGTCTTCAACCGGTACAGGGCTTCCAGCGCCTGCTTCGGGGTCAGCTCGTCGGGGTCGATCGCGGCCAGCGCCTCCTGCGCCTTGCTGGCCGGTGCGCTGAACAGGCCGAACTGCTGCGGTGCATCCAGCGCCTGCGGCGAGACCTCGGCGGCATGGCTTTCACCACCGCGCTGTTCCAGCTCGGCCAGGCGACGGCGGGCCTGGGCCACGGTCGCGCGCGGCAGGCCGGCCAGCGCGGCCACCTGCAGGCCGAAGCTGCGGTTGGCCGGGCCGTCCTTCACCGCGTGCATGAACACCAGCGCTTCGCCATGCTCGACCGCATCCAGGTGCACGTTGGCGATACCGCTGCGGCCGCCTTCGTGCTGCTCGTCGGCGAGCGCGGTCAGTTCGAAGTAGTGGGTGGCGAACAGCGTGTAACAGCGGTTCTGGTAGGCCAGGTGGCGGGCCACCGCATCGGCCAGGGCCAGGCCGTCGTAGGTGGACGTGCCGCGGCCGATCTCGTCCATCAGCACCAGCGAATGCGCGGTGGCGTGGTGCAGGATGTAGCTGGTCTCGGCCATTTCGACCATGAAGGTCGACTGCCCGCGGGCCAGGTCGTCGCCGGCGCCGATGCGGGTGAGGATGCGGTCGATCGGGCCGATCAGCGCACGGCTGGCCGGCACGAAGCTGCCGATGTGGGCCAGCAGCACGATCAGCGCGTTCTGCCGCATGTAGGTCGATTTGCCGCCCATGTTCGGGCCGGTGATGACCAGCATGCGACGGTCCGGATGCAGGTCCAGGTCGTTCGGCTCGAACGGCTGTTCGCGCACGGCTTCGACCACCGGGTGGCGGCCGCGTTCGATCTTCAGGCAGGGCTCGGCCTGCAGTTCCGGGCGCGCCCAGTCCAGCGCCTGCGCGCGTTCGGCGAAGGCGGCCAGCACGTCCAGTTCGCTCAGCGCGGCGGCGCACTGCTTCAGCGGTTCCAGCTGGCCGCCAAGCGTGTCCAGCAGCTGCTCGTACAGGTACTTTTCGCGCGACAGCGAACGATCGCGCGCGGACAGCACCTTGTCCTCGAAGGCCTTCAGTTCCTCGGTGATGTAGCGCTCGGCATTGGTCAGCGTCTGCCGGCGGGTGTAGTGCACCGGCGCGCGGTCGGACTGGCCCTTGCTGATTTCGATGTAATAGCCGTGCACGCGGTTGTAGCCGACCTTGAGGGTGGCGATGCCGCTGCTCTCGCGCTCGCGTTGTTCCAGGTCGACCAGGAACTGATCGGCGTGGGTGGACAGGCGGCGCAGTTCATCCAGCTCGGCATCGAAGCCATCGGCCAGCACGCCGCCATCGCTCAGCTTCAGCGGCGGCATCTCGGCGATGGCGCTGGCCAGCAGGTGCGCGCACTCATCGTGCTCGCCCAGTGCAGCGTGCAGGGTCTGCAGGCGCGGCGAATCCAGCGGCGCCAGCACCTCGCGCACGGTCGGCAGCAGGCCCAGGCCATCGCGCAGGGTGGAGAAATCGCGCGGGCGCGCCGAGCGCAGCGCGACGCGGGTGAGGATGCGTTCCAGATCGCCAAGGCGGCGGAACTGCTCGCGGATGTCGGCGTCGCTGCCGCGGTCGATCAGCGTTTCCACTGCATGGTGGCGCTGCACCAGCACCTCGCGCAGGCGCAGCGGGCGGTGCAGCCAGCGGCGCAGCAGGCGGCCACCCATCGGCGTCACCGTGCTGTCGAGCACGCCCAGCAGCGTGTTGCGGGTGTCGCCGTCCACGCGCGTATCCAGTTCCAGATGACGGCGGGTGGCGGCATTCATCGCGATCGCCTCACCGGCGGTTTCCATCGCGATGGAGGTCAGGTGCGGCAGGCGCTGCTTCTGGGTTTCCTCGACATAGCCGAGCAGGGCGCCAGCCGCCGCGGTGGCGCGCGGCTTGTCATCGATGCCGAAACCGCTGAGGTCGTGCAGCTTGAAGAAGGCCAGCAGCTGGCGGCGGCCGCTGTCCGCATCGAACAGCCACGGCGCACGGCGGCGCACGCCGGTGCGCTGGCGCAGGAACTCGGGCCAGTTCTCTTCGTCGGGTACCAGCAGCTCGGCCGGCTCCAGGCGGGCCAGTTCGGCTTCCAGCGCGTCGTCGGTCTCCACTTCGTTGACCAGGAAGCGGCCACCGGCCAGGTCGGCCCAGGCCAGGCCGTAACCCTGTTTGGTACGCGACAAAGCCATCAGCAGGGTGTCGCGGCGCTCGTCCAGCAGCGCCTCGTCGGTGACCGTGCCGGGGGTGACGATGCGCACGACCTTGCGCTCGACCAGGCCCTTGGCCAGGGCCGGATCGCCGATCTGTTCACAGATGGCCACCGATTCGCCCAGCGCCACCAGGCGGGCCAGGTAGCCCTCGTAGGCATGCACCGGCACGCCGGCCATCGGGATGGGCGCGCCGCCGGAGCTGCCGCGCTGGGTGAGGGTGATGTCCAACAGCCGCGCCGCCTTGCGGGCGTCGTCGTAGAACAGCTCGTAGAAGTCGCCCATGCGGAAGAACAGCAGCAGGTCCGGGTAGTCGGACTTGGCTGCGAAGAACTGCTTCATCAGCGGGGTGTGTTCGGCGGACTTGTCTTTGGACATGGGACTCGGAAATCGGGGCAGGCGCCCGCGCCGAGAGGGCGGCAGGCAGCTGCAGGAACAGGGGGGACCATGGTAACGGGTAGGGTGGGGCGCGGGGCACCCGCATGGGTTCGGCGAGGGCCAGAGCGAGTTCCACTGGCAACTAAGACGGCACGTTCTCGCGCCGCCTTTCCATCAGGCCCCCCAGTCCGTGCCAGACTCCCCCAAGCGCCTAGTTCTGCCGGCCTCCGTTCTGTGACACAGCAAGCTCTTGCCGGATGAGGAGGAGGGTTCCCACGGGGAGCGCAGGAACTGATGAAAGCAGGTGCAGACCGTCCAGCTTGAAGTAGTCCAGAGGAGGATTCTTATGGAAGATCCCGGTGTGTTGGAAACGGAAGACTGGCCCGACGAGGTTGCCTTTGTGCCCTATGTGGGGTCGCGCTACTGGGGCGGCTTTGAGGGGCGCCGCGTGCTCCTGCTGGGGGAGTCACATTACCGATCTGAGGGAGATACCGACGAACTCCTCATCACGCGGCCATTCACATGCCGCACATTCGAAGATATGCAGACATGCAAGCGGAAAGGCGGAGGGAAGTTCTTCAATGAACTGGATCGTCTACTCACGAACGAGGCAGATCCTTCACTAACGCTGGCAGCAAATGCTTGGCAACAGATCGCATTCTGCAACCTTTCCCAGCGTTTTGCCGGCACCGCGTCGGGACATAGGCCATCAAGCGATGACTTCCGGAATGGCGGAGAGATACTGTTTAATCACATACTTCCCATTCTTCGCCCTGACGTGATCCTGGTACTCGGGCGAACCGCCTGGCGCAGGTTCGACTACGGAAAGCTGGCGGATCACCCCGTATTCCTGGCACCTCGGGCGAACTCGAAGGAGCGTCGGCGCCGGTATCTGGAAGAGCGGGAAGTATGGACCCTGGGCTATGGCAAGGGAGTGGCCTGGATGACCTGGGTCTATCATCCTTCATGGAACATTGATCGATGGGAAGATCGCGCAGCTGCACTGCGATATCTGCTGGATTGCCCTCACCAAGCGCAGGACGCATGAACTGGGTCGGATGAACGATTGGATGGGTTGCATGTTGGATGCAGCCCACCCATCTGTTCGCACTACCTGTGGAAGTCGAATCAGCGATCGCAGTCAGGCGACGCGTGTGGATGCCACGTTGGCAGCTCACTCCTCCGTCGCCCAAGTCCCCCCACTACCCGCCAGCGCATCCGCACCCCCACCCAGCACCTTGTACAGCGTCACGCGGTTGGTCGCCTCGGCCAGGCGCAGGGTCACCAGGTCCTGCTGGGCGGCATCGTCGGTACGCTGCGCGTCCAGCAGTTCCAGTCGACTGTCGAAGTGGGGCTGGCGGGAGAATGCGTTCTTCGACCGCAGGACAACGACCTCCATTGTGCGTTCGATACCCTTCGGTGACCGTCTATGGTGCACTCCAATCGGATCCCCACCTCGACGCGGCAAGCCCTGGCCGATCAGCCGGTTGAATCGCATTTGCGACTCAGGAGCCGGAGGCGTTTGGCGTCACCGGGAAGTACATACAAGACTCGGGTCTAACACGGCTCGGGTGCTGCCATTCGGGTCCGTCGGATGGGACGTTGCTGGAAATGCCTCGCTGGAGGTGTAGCCAGCGCGCGAAGGCCGGCCGCTACCGGCTGTTGATCAGGATGGCACCATTGTGACCTTGGATGTGATGTTGCCAGTATTGATCACGGTCATCAGGTAGTTGGCTTGATCGACCTTGGCTGGCTAGCAGCTCCCATCAAGTCACGTTCTACCCGAAAGCGCGGGAGAGCCAAGAGGTAGCCTCTTTCAAGTCCAGCTTCAACGACGCATAAGAGCGTCTGAGAAGACCTGCGGGAAGGAGACCGTCCCATTTTTGGGTGACCAGGTTGTTCGCAGAGTGCAGAAGGGTTTCCGGCGATGGCGATGGCATCTTCGCCACCCGCCCGAGCACCTTGATCACATCATCGAGACTCCTTGCTCCCATGGAAATTTCCACGCCCAGCCTACCTGCCTGACAAGTGAATCCCTGTGCGTTCAAAAGGCAGGCGATGGCTTCATTTGCGGAGTCTCCCAGCCACGTCAGCAGCAAGGCGTCGCTGCCCTGGTCGAAGAGAACCTTCCCGTCCAGCCTCAATTGACGGTAGGCGCACTGCGCCTCCTGCAGGAAGCGAGAGGCGGTGGGGTCCAAGAAGTCTGGTTTGATCTCTTGCTGATACAGTCCGCGCATCTTTTGACGGACCTGGGTGTGGACCTGCCCTCCCGTTCCGTTGAAAAGAGGCGGGGTGCCGCCTTTCGCTGCGGCCACGTAGATCGTCTTTTGGGCGTCATCGATCTGCTCGACGAGCCAAGTGCGACCGCCAAACAAGATACGCTGGCCGACGGTCACCAGTTGGGACACGGGGAGCGTGCCTAGTGCCTTGCCGGTAGCCACGATCCGGAACTCTTCGTCCACGCTGAAAGCGGCGTAGAAGGTGTAGTGGTTGACCACCTTGTCGCCGACCGGGCCGTGGAGCAGCAAGCCGGAGCCATCTTGAATCAGAACCTGTTCTTGGCCAAGGTGGCGAAGCAATTCTGCGAAGGCGTCTTGGGACAAGCCGTGGAACGGTCCCTGATCTGCGCAGAGCAGCTGATACGCTTGAGCTGCCTTAAGTCCGCCGTACTGGGCAATGGAAGAAAGCAGCTGCTGAACGAGCGTCGAAAGGTGTAGGCCGTTGACCGAAGGCGGTTCAAACCACCTCTCCAGCAATAGCAGTACACAAGCGGTGGACTGAACTGTGTCCAGTCGAAGCCTTGTCTTCAACGTCGACTCAGCGTCGATTGCATCCTCGATAACGTAGCCGCGCAACACTGCTGGTTCTCCAGGGCGGCGTCCGGAGCGACCAAGGCGTTGGCGAAGGCTGGCCACGGAAGGTGGTGGGCCAATTTGCGCGATGCTCTTCACCGCTCCGATATCGATGCCTAATTCCAGGGTGTTCGTGCAAATTGCGCTTGCTGGACGCCCCTTTTGCTTCAGCGCCGCTTCCGTGTCCGTGCGTATCTCCTTGGACAGACTCCCATGGTGTGGCCAGAACTCTTTCGGCCGGCCGTCCTGTTCGCTCAGCAGGTTGAGGAGGTGGGTGTAGCGTTCAACCTCACTTCGGCTATTGGGGAAGATCAGATTATTCGTCCCTGAAAGGACCCGGTAGAGGTGCTTGGCCAGTGCAGCGGGAGCAGCCGGATTCTCGTCGGACCCGGCGTCAGGTGCGGGTTGTTCGTAGCCCTTGATGATCAGTTGGAGATCATTTCCGGCTGATGAGGCGTTGACCAGCGCGGGGGCAGCCCCAACACCCGGGCGTAGGAAAGCCCCAGCGCTCGAAAAGTCACCCAAGGTTGCCGACAGGCCCAAGCGGGGAGTCCGCCGCCGTAACAGCACGTCGATCCGGTGCATCAACGATTGAAGCTGCTTCCCGCGCTCGCTTCCAATGAATGCATGGAGTTCGTCCACGACAACGTAGAGGAGCTTGGAGAGCGCTGCCGCAACGGATGTCCCGCGGTTGCAGAGCATCGCCTCCAAGGACTCCGGCGTGATCAGGAGCACGCCACGGGGGTGCTTAAAGAATCGCTGCTTGGTGGAGCTCGATACGTCCCCGTGCCAAGGCCACACGGGGACTTCAAGGTCCTCGCAAAGCCGCTGCAGCCGTTCAAACTGGTCGTTGATGAGCGCCTTTAGAGGGCTGATGTAGGCAATCAGGCCCTCCTCGTCGGTGTTCAGAAGGTGCGTGAGCGCAGGAAGAAAAGCGGCCTCGGTTTTTCCCGAGGCGGTGCTGGCGGCGATGATCACGTCCCGGTCGGCGCTCAGGACGAGAGGAATCGCCAATTCCTGGACCTCACGCAGCGCCTCCCATTGTTCGGTCCAGAGGTAGCGCTGGATTTGAGGGTGCAGCGATTGGAAGGCGCTGGAGGCAGTCATCGTTAGAGCCTGAACGACGCCAGCTCGTCGTCCTCTTGCACGACCAATTCGCCGTCGCCCCCGTGGTCAGCTGCCACCTCGACCGATCCGATCAGGTCCTGCCAGTCCACGCCCGGGTTCTGCTCCAAGACGGCCAAGAGGTTGATAAAGGCGGTGATCGTTGTGCGCGGGGTGCGGAAGAAGCTATCGCCGATTCGATTGGCGCAATGGGTCATGAACTGGTGAATGGCATCGTCGGGCAAGAGATACTTGCCCGCGTCGCCGGCAGCGTAGACATGGCGAATCTTGGTGAGCAGGACGTAGAAGTCTTCGGCTGTCAGGCTCGACAGTCGAACGACAGGGCCGCTGAAATCCACCAGCCCGTTGGTGGCAAAGGTATTCTGGGCCAGGCGGCTCTGAAGAGCTTCATAGCTGTAGACGCCGCGGCGGGTATCCATCAGGAAATCCGGGGTGCCGCCCAGAACAAAACCAAGGCCAACCGCAGTGCCCTGCAAAGAGTCGTTGAGCATGCGCAGGAGCTGCTCGTAGTTTGCATTCCGGGCCTGGGCGTTGGCTAATTTGTAGAGGTTGACCAGTTCGTCCAGGCACACCAGCAGGCCGCTGTAGCCCGCCAGCCGAACAAAGCGGCCCATGAGCTTGAGCTGGTCGTAGACCGATGCGTCGTCCACGATGGTTCGCACGCCCAGCGCTGCACGCGCGTCCGTCCGGGTGGCAAATTCGCCACGCAACCAACGAATTGCATCGGACTTGAGCTGCTCGTTGCCTTGCTCGAACCCTCTCCAATAAGCGGCGATCACGTCGGCAAAGTCATAGCCGTTCACCAGTTCGCTCAGCTGCTCGAGCTTCGCGCGAATGACCTGCTCGGTGGATATGCCTTGCGACTTGGATTCGGACACTGCGGTCGAAATGAACTTCTCGACCACCCCGGGCAGTGCGCCTCCGTCGGGCTTGGTCCGAGTGGCCAAGTTCCGCATGAGCTCCGCGTAGAGCGACCGGGCCTGCCCCCCTGAAGCATGCAACCGCCTGTCGGGATTCAGATCCGCGCTGGCCACGACGAGCTTCCGCTCCATTGCAATGGCGCGAACGAGGTTCAAGAAAAAGGTCTTGCCTGCGCCGTACTCGCCCACCACCATGCGGAAGGACGAGCCGCCATCGGCGAGCCGATCGATGTCACTGACCAGGGTTTGCACTTCACGGGCGCGCCCGACCTGGATCAAATGCTGACCGGCTCGTGGAACGACGCCGGCGCGCAGCGACTGGATCACCGCGTCGCGGTCCTTGGAACGGATTGGGCTGCTCATTGCTCGATCTTCTCAATGAATTCGGGGTTGATCTCCAACGGGTCGTCGCCGTCGGAAAATGGAATGTCATAAGCGTCGAACGACGCATCGTTGATTTGTTCAAGCGCGCCGTCGAGCATCAGCTCCATGTCTGCCGCGCCGTCTTCCAGTTCGGCACGGGTCCAAACCGGGCGCGACAGCATGAGGCGCAGCAGCGCGCTGTGTGCCTGATTAAGCCCGAGCAACTGACCAGCACTCTCCACCTCGGCACTCACCGCTTCCGCAGGCGCAAGATCAGGGGGAGGCGCTTCCTCGTCGGTGAAAATATTGGCGAGCAACGCGGAGACTTGGGCTGTGTCCCGCTGAAGAGCAGCGATCCGGTCGGGATCGAGTTGGAATGCGCCAGACGCAGCCTTGGGCAATGAGCTTGGGGCTTTGGATGGGCGTGGGGCATGGACGTCGCTGAACACACGAGCGGGATCCACGCCCAGCGCTTTGTAGACGCGCTCCAAGAACCGGACCTCCTCCGGAGAGACCATCCCGTCGACCTGGGCCAGGGTGGCCATGGACCCGGCGATGGCGTCCTTGATGTGTTCACTGAGCGGATCAAGCTTCTTGCGCAACGCGGGCAGGGCAAGCGGTGCCATCGCCAAAAGATCGAGGTGCGCGCGCAGTCGCCGCCGGTCACCCTCGCTGAGGTGCGTCCAGTTTTCGATTTCGCGTGAAAGGTGCTCGAGCTCGTGGACGCTGAATGCGCCATCCGATTGGGCAACCGTCGAGCCAAGCTGCAGGGTCAACTGGGCCGTTTGATAGGCCTGAGCGTCGGTTCGATGGGTTTGGTCGGGAAGCAGGGGGAAGAGAACGATCGGGTCGTTCTCGCCTGGCACCCGCGCGCCGTCGAGCACATTGGGTTCCATGCCGACCTTAGACTGCTCCAATGCTCGTGCGAGTTCCCGAATTTTGTCCTTGCCCAAGGCGGTTCCGACTGCCCCAAGCCTTCCCAATAGGTCAGTCAGCTTGATCGACAAATTGGCGGTTTGAACATCCGAAGCGACTTCGGCCAGTGCTGTCCGCGTGGCCAGCGGCCAGATCTCTGACGGAAGCAGCAAGGTGCCCTCAATGGATTGGCGGGCCTCAGGGTTCTTGCCCACGAGCCGGCTGAAGGTTCCGAGGTCCTCCGTGCACTGAGAAACAAGTTCCTGCAGCGCCTTTACGGGCGCTCGCAATGCGGTGACATCGGGAATGTCACCGAAAGTCTTGGTGCCGGCGTCAGTCCGGTCAAGCGCCGGGTTAAAGGGGCGGCGTGTGAACTTCAGCTTGGTGCGGTTTTTTGGCAGCACCATTCCAGGGCCGAACGTCTCTTGATACCGCAGAGCGAAAAGGCGATCGAACTCTTCCGCGCAACGCGTTGCGGCGGTTCGCAGCGGAATCTCTGGATTGAGGCGCACCCACGCCGTGGCCAGCGCGGCGGGCACGGGGACTCGATCCAAGGAACATTGCCCCAGGGCCAAGCGGATGTAGAAAGGCAGTTCGTAAGTTCGTTCGAACGCTGGAAGAGGCGCGTTGTAAAGCTGGTCGCCTGCTTCGGTCAGAGCCATCCAGTCGAGCAGGCTGTTGACATGACCGTGGACGTTCGGAAGCACGGCAGCATAAGCAGACGACAAGCGGCGGAGCATCGCCTTGATAGCGGGCCAGTCTTGCTTGGAATCCGGATCGTTCACCGAATCCAGCAAGATGCGACGCTCCAATCCAAACAGGAACAGTCGGACGTATTGGATAGCGCAGCCGGAATCGGTGCGGTCCGAAGCAAGCCACTTCAGGTAGGCGTGCCGTTCCGCCGGTTCAAAATCCGCGTAACCACCCCAGTAGCGCGTCGTGGACCGGTAGTCCCCGTATCGACCGACACCAAGAACGCCGTTGACCAAGCTTGGCTCTTGCTCGCGCGTGCCAGGGGTGGCCAGCCGCGGGCCCGTGTAAAACAGGCCGCCCCGGATGACGATGCCCGCGATCTCGATCTCATCGTGAGGGCCAAGCCAGCGGGTTCTGTCCCAGCCCTCGGGGGGACGGGGCACCGCGTATTGCTTGGCCGGCGTTCCGGAAACCATGGCCACCTGCCGGAGCTCATCGGGCAGGGAGGGGGGCGAAGACCGCGATGGAAGTGGGGGTGGCGGTGTCATCGTGGTTGCGTCGTTGACTCCGCCGGGAGCGTTAGGAGGCGGAGTGCACTCCGTCGCGATTGGTTCCGCACTTGGACGCGCTGGCTCATCTTTCATGGTGGACAAGACTTCACCGTAAGTCTCGCCCGCGCTTGTAGTGGGCTGTAATAGAGGTTCGGCCTGCTCGTCTGCCTGATATTGGGCAAGGCGCTGGGTTACCGCGCGCTTCGCAGCCTCCAAGTTTCCCGGGCGCGCGCGCTCCAGATCGGGTGGATGGGGAGATGGGGTGGCGGCAGTTCTAGAGGCCACAGCGGTCAATGCCCGCGCGGCCGCTTCGATGGCATTGCGCATGCTCACCGCGGCTTTAGCCTCCTCCAGATTGCCAAGACAAGCCAGCGACGGGGTTTCGGGTGATGCCTCGCTCAATTCCTGCACCAACGGTTGTGCCGGGTGGTCCTCGGAAATAATGGGTTGAGCAGCTTCTGACCCGACAGTGCTCGCAGATATCGAAGGCGGAGCCGATTCAGTGCTCGCCGCTCTCGTCGCCTGGACGGCTTCCGCACGGGGCGTATTTCGCGCTGACTGCCTTGAGGAACGAGCAGATGCCTCCATCAACTCCGCCAAGGTTGGCTCCGGAGGGGGAGCCGGTTTGACGGGAACGGAGGGCCTAATCGGACGCATCGCCTGCCACTTGGCCCAAAGCCACACGGCCGTGGCCACTGCGAGGACGATCCCCAAGCCAATCCAGACTTCTTTTGGTACCAGCGCTATGACGACCAGGCCTGCGACAATCCAGCCGCCCGCGCTCTGCCTTTTTCTCGCCATGTGGCCCCCTGCCTTTGGCGCTTCCTTGGAGGCATTGTAGCTCGCCTGCCTTGAGTGAGACGCGCTGCGTGAGGGGGCAGGGCATCGATATAAATCGAGCTCTGCCCATTCAGTATTTTGCGACCGGATCGCTGGCGCGCGGGGCCTAGGCGTTGACGAAGGTCGGCTTCCAAGTGGGCATAATCATTGGGGCGATGAAACCTGTGGCTCGTACGCCGAGAAATTGTGCCGCTGCAAAGCTGCGCAACCGGACTGGATCCTGCCGGAGGGATACTATCTCTCAACGCGTTGGCTGCCTAAATCTGTCATGGGCGGCTCTCTAATCGAAGTTAATCGATAACTTAGCCCGGTCGAGTAGGTAAGGTATAGTGGCTACGATCTAGCAATGTCTGCAGAGCTCCACAAAGAGCCGTTAACGTCATATCGCGTGTGTCGACCAACCCGGCTTCCGGCCAGCAGTGTGCATTCTTCCTTGGGCAGACCGAAGTTCCACCAGCTCTTGCACGGCCAATGGAACTAACCATTTTGCCTAATCCTCCGTCGCCCACGTCCCCCCGCTACCCGCCAGCGCATCCGCACCCCCACCCAGCACCTTGTACAACGTCACCCGGTTGGTCGCCTCGGCCAGGCGCAGGGTCACCAGGTCCTGCTGGGCGGCATCGTCGGTACGCTGCGCGTCCAGCAGTTCCAGCCGGCTGTCGATGCCATTGCGATAGCGCACTTCGGCCAGGTCGCGGGCGCGGGTGGTTGCCGCCACACGCGCCTGCTGCGCATCGCGCTGCTCATCCACGGTGGCACGCGTGGCCAGTGCATCAGCCACTTCACTGAAGGCGCTCTGGATGGCCTTCTCGTACTGCGCCACGCTTACGTCCTTGCTGATCTTGGCCTGGTCCAGCGAGGCCTTCAGTGCGCCGGCGTGGAAGATCGGCAGCGAGATCGTCGGCGCGAAGCTCCATTGCTTCGTCCCGCTGTCGAACAGGCTGGACAGCGCGTCGCTGCCGTTGCCGGTCGAGGCGGTCAGCGAAATGGTGGGGAAGAACGCGGCGCGTGCGGCGCCGATATCGGCGTTGGCCGCCTTCAGGGTGTGCTCTGCGTAGAGCACGTCCGGGCGCTGCAGCAGTACCGCCGAGGACACTTCGGCTGGCAGCGGCGCCAGCGCCACTGCATCGGTCGTTCCCGTCGTGGCCGCCGGCAGCTGCGCATCGCTGACCGCCGCGCCCACCACCAGTTCCAGCGCGTTGCGCGCCTGCGCCAGCGAGGTGGTGTAGGCGGCGACGTCGGCGCGGGCGCTTTCCACGCTGGCCTGCAACGAGGCCAGGTCCACGCCGGACATCACGCCTTGTTCGTGGCGGCGCTTGGTCAGCGCCAGGCTTTCGCGCTGGCTGGCCAGGGCCTGCTCGGCCAGCTTCAGCCGCTGCTGGTAAGCGCCGACGGTCAGCCAGTCGCCGGCCACTTCGGCCACCAGGCTCATGCGCGTGCTGCGCTGGGTCTGTTCGGTGGCCAGCCAGGTCTGCAGGGCTTCGTCCTTCAGGCTGCGGATGCGCCCGAACAGGTCCAGTTCCCAGCTGCTGAAGCCGACCTGCGCGGTGGCGCTGCGGCTGACCTGGCTGCCTTCGCCCGTCGTGTTGCTGCGTGCGGCGGTATGGCTGGCCGTGGCATCCACGCTGGGCAGCAGATCCGCGCGCTGGATGCGGTACTTGGCGCGCGCGGCTTCGATGTTGAGCATGGCCACGCGCAGGTCGCGGTTGTTGTCGAGCGCCAGTGCGATGACCTGCTGCAGCTGCGGGTCGACGAACACCGAGCGCCATTCCAGTCGTGCCACTGGCACCGGTTCATCGGCCACGGCCACGCTGGGCGTGCTGCCGAAGCTGGCCCGCACCGGCGCGTCGGGACGCTGGTAAGCAGGGGCCATGCTGGCGCAGCCGCTCATTGCCGCCGCGCAGGCCAGTGCCAGCAGGGTGGTGTGGATTATCGAACGGCTCATGCCTTCACCTCTGCATCAATGTCATCGTGGGCATCGTCTTCGGCCGGGCGCGGCTTCGACGGGAACAGGGTGCGCACCACCACGTAGAACAGCGGCACGAAGAAGATGCCCAGCGCGGTGGAGGCCAGGGTGCCGCCGAACACGCCGGTGCCCAGCGAATGGCGGCCGCCGGAGCCGGCGCCGCTGCTGATCACCAGCGGCAGCACGCCCAGCATGAAGGCCAGCGAGGTCATCAGGATCGGCCGCAGGCGCAGCCGTGCCGCCTGCAGCGTGGCCTGCACCAGGCCCATGCCCTTGTCTTCCAGCTCCTTGGCAAATTCGACGATGAGGATGCCGTTCTTCGCGGCCAGGCCCACCGTGGCCAGCAGGCCCACCTGGAAGTACACATCGTTGGACAGGCCGCGCACGCTGGTGAACAGCAGGGCGCCGACGATGCCGATCGGCACGGCCAGCATCACCGAGAACGGAATCGACCAGCTCTCATACAGCGCCGCCAGGCACAGGAACACGAACAGCAGCGAGACCGCGTACAGCAGCGGCGCCTGCGCACCGGCCTGGCGCTCCTGGTAGGACAGGCCCGACCATGCCGCACCGAACTGGCCGTCGAGCTGGCCGACCAGGGTTTCCATCTCGGCCATCGCCGTGCCGGAGCTCACGCCATCGGCGGCCTGGCCGCTGATCTCCATCGACGCGGTGCCGTTGAAGCGGGTCAGCGAGGAGGGTGCATAGCTCCAACCGCTGCTGGAGAACGCACCGAACGGCACCATCTGGTTGTTGCTGTTGCGCACCGACCAGCGTTCGACGTCCTGCGGCAGCATGCGCGCGCTGGCCTCGCCCTGCACGTAGACCTTCTTGATGCGGCCGCGGTTGACGAAGTCGTTGACGTAGGTGCTGCCCAGCGCAGTGGACAGGGTGGAATTGATATCGCTCTGCGCCAGGTCCAGCGCACCGGCCTTGGCATCGTCGATCTTGACGTCGAACGTCGGCGCATCTTCCAGGTTGTCATAGCGTACCGACTGCACGATATCGCTGCTGGCAGCCAGCGCCAGCAGCTGTTCACGTGCCTTCACCAGCGCATCGTGGCCGGCACCGCCGACATCCTGCAGTTCCAGCGAGAAACCCGCACTCTGGCCCAGGCCGGGAATGCCCGACGGTGCCATGGCGAAGATCTGTGCATCGCGGAAGCGCTGGGCCATGGCCATGGTGATGCGCTGGCCGATGCTGTTGGCGTCGGCATCGCGCTCATCCCAGTCCTTCAGCTTGACGAAGCCCATGCCCGAGTTCTGTCCGCTGCCACCCATGCTGAAGCCGGCCACGGCCATCACCGTGTCCACTTCCGGCTGCTGGCGCACGTACTCGGACATCTGCTGGATCACCTTCAGCGTCTGCTGCTGGGTGGCGCCGGAGGGCAGCTTCACCTGCACCATCAACATGCCCTGGTCTTCCTCGGGCAGGAACGAGCTGGGCAGGGTGTAGAACAGCGCGCCCATCAAGGCCAGCACCAGCACATAGGCGGCGATGCCCAGGCGGCGATGCTTCAGCACGCGGCCCACGCCCTGTTCGTAGCGTTCGGCGTTGCGGTCGAAGAAGCGGTTGAAGTGGGCGAAGAAGCGCGCCAGCAGGCCCGGTGCCGAGGTGTGGCCGCCCTTGCTGATCGGCAGCAGGAGGGTCGCGCACAGCGCCGGGGTCAGGGTCATCGCCACCAGCACCGACAGGATCATCGCCGAGGCGATGGTGACCGAGAACTGGCGGTAGATGGCGCCGGTGGAGCCGCCGAAGAAGGCCATCGGCAGGAACACCGCGGTCAGCACCAGGGCGATGCCCACCAGCGCGCCGGTGATCTGTCCCATCGACTTGCGGGTGGCCGCGCGTGGCGACAGCCCTTCCTCGCTCATCAGGCGCTCGACGTTCTCCACCACCACGATGGCGTCGTCCACCAGCAGGCCGATGGCCAGCACCATCGCGAACATCGACAGCGTGTTGATCGAGTAACCCAGCAGCGACAGCACGCCGAAGGTGCCCATCAGCACCACCGGCACCGCGATGGCCGGGATCAGGGTGACGCGCCAGTTCTGCAGGAACAGGTACATGATCGCCACCACCAGCACGATGGCCTCGATCAGGGTCTTGACCACTTCCTCGATGGAGATCTGCACGAACGGCGTGGTGCTGTAGGCCACGTGGTAGCTCAGCCCGGTGGGGAAGTAGGGCTGCAGTTCGGTCAGCTTGGCATCCACTGCCTTGGACACGTCCAGCGCGTTGGCGCCGGAGGCCAGCTCGATGCCGAGGCCGGCGGCGGCCTTGCCGTTGAACTGGCTGACCGCGGAATAGCTTTCGCTGCCCAGGGTGACGGTGGCCACGTCGGACAGGCGCACGTCGGCGCCGTTGGCGCTGGACTTCACCACGATGGTCTGGAACTGCTCGACCGTCTTCAAGCGCGAGCGCGCGGTGACCGTGGCGCTCAGCGACTGTCCTTCGACAGCGGGCAACGCGCCCAGCGAGCCGGCGGTGACATCGCTGTTCTGTGCCTGGATGGCGGCGGTCACGTCGGAGGGCATCAGCGAATAAGTGCGCAGCTTCTCCGGGTCCAGCCAGATGCGCATGGCGTACTCGGAGCCCATCACCTGCACGTTGCCGACGCCGCTGACCCGGCTCAGCGGATCCTGCAGCGAGGAAACCATGTAATCGGCGATGTCCGTACCATCCATGCTGCCGTCATCGGAGGTGAAGGCCAGCACCATGAACAGGTTGCCCGAGGACTTGCTGACCGTCACGCCGGTGCTCTGCACGGCATCTGGCAGCAGCGTTTGGGCCTGCTGCAGCTTGTTCTGCACCTGCACCTGGGCGGTGTCCGGGTCGGTGCCCGAGGCGAAGGTGAGGGTGACGTTGGCGCTGCCCGACGAGCTGCTGCTGGAGGACATGTACATCAGGTTGTCGAGCCCGGTCATGTTCTGCTCGATGACCTGGGTGACCGAATTTTCGGTGGTCTCGGCCGAGGCACCGGTGTAGGTGGCGCGGATGGAGACGCTGGGCGGTGCGATGTCCGGGTACTGCTCCACCGGCAGCGTGTACACGGCCAGCATGCCGGCCAGGGTGATCACGATGGCGATGACCCAGGCGAAGATGGGGCGGTCGATGAAGAAGCGTGACATGGGCTCAGTCCTTCGCCGCGGCGGTGGCGGCGTTGCCGGCGGTGACCGACGCAGCCGCGGCGACCTTCACCGTCTGGCCGGCACCGACCTTGCTGCCGCCTTCGGTGATCAGCTGCTCGCCGGCCTTCAGGCCGCTGCTGACCACCCACTGGTCGCCCTGCGCAGCGCTGGTCTGGATGACCCGCTCGACCACCTTGCCGTCGGCGCCGACCAGCTTCACCTGCGCCTCGCCCTTGGTGTTGCGGGTCACGGCGGTCTGCGGCACCAGGATCGCGTTCGGGTCCACCGCCATCGGCAGCACGGCGCGCACGTAGGTGCCCGGCAGCAGCAGGCCCTCGGGGTTGGGCACGGTGGCACGCAGGGTGACGTTGCCGGTGCCGGTATCGACGGCGGTGCCGATCACTTCCAGGGTGCCGGTATGGGCATAGGTGCTGCCGTCCTCCAGCACGATGCGCACCTGCGCCTTGCCATCCACGGCCTGCAGCGCGCCGCTGTCCAGCTGCCTGCGCAGGGCCAGCAGCTGCGCGCTGGTCTGGCTGACATCGACATGGATCGGGTCCAGCTGCTGGATGGTGGCCAGCGCGGTGTCCTGGCCGGCGCTGACCAGCGCGCCCGGCGTGTAGGTGGAGGTGCCGATGCGGCCGGAGATCGGCGCGGTCACCCGGGTGTAGTCGAGGTTGATCTTCGCGGTCTGCAGCGCGGCGCGTGCGGCCACCACGGCCGCTTCGTTGGCCCGCAGGGTGGCCTGCGCATCGTCGGCATCCTGCCGGCTCACGGCATCGGCATCGACGAGATTTCGGTAGCGCTCGGCCTTGGGGCGCGAGGACAGCACGGCGGCTTCAGCCTGCGCCAGCGAGCCCTTGGCGCTGTCATAGGCGGCCTGGTAGCTGCGCGGATCGATCTGGTACAGCAGCTGCCCGGCGTCGACCAGCGCTCCCTCGGTGAAGGCGCGCGAGCGGATGATGCCGCCCACCTGCGGTCGCACGTCGGACACCATGGCCGCGACGGTGCGCCCGGCCAGCGACTGTTCCACCGCCAGCGAGCGGGTGACCACCGGCGTGGCCACCACTTCGGCGGTGTGCTGCTGCGGTGCCTGTGCGGGCGAGCAGGCGGCCAGCGCCAGGGCCAGGGCCGAGGCCGGCATCAAGCGCCAGGGCAGGTGGAACGGACTGCGACGAGTGAACACTGGCATCGGGCTACCCCATGGGCGTTTCTGAGGCTTGCCATGTTCGGTACGAAATTCGCAGCAATTTAGGAGATCGCCTGAACGGAGCGCTTTTCCCTTGCAATGGGCCGGGCCGATGCGGCTAAGTAGTGCCCACCGAAGCCGATGCCCCTGCGCCGATGAAACTGGGTACGCCCGCCAAACTGTTCCTGCTCGTGCTCACCGCGTGCGCCATGGTGCTGGCGGTGAACGGCGTGGTCGGCCGCTATTTGTTCGAGCGGGGCTTCCTGGGCTACCTGAACGAACAGGGCGAATCGCGCATGCGCGAGGTGCTGCCGCAGGTGGAAGCGGCGTACGACCGCGAAGGCAGCTGGGATTTCGTGCGCAACCACAACGAGGTGTGGTTCGAGCTGATGCGGCCGACCTGGGTGCCGGTGGCAGGCAACCTGCGCGCGCCGCCGGTCTCCGACCAGACCGGCGCGGTGCCGCGGTTCGCGCTGCTGGATCTACAGGGGCGTTTCCTGGCTGGCAATCCGCAGGCCACGCTGGAGGCCATCAAGCTGCCCATTGCCGCGCGCGACGGCCACCCGGTGGGCTGGTTCGTGATGATTCCATTCGAGAAAGCCATCGCCGCCGGTGATGTGCGTTTCTCCCGCGACCAGTCGCGCGGGCGCTGGGTGAACGGCATCACTTCGGTGCTGATCGCCGCACTGCTGGCCTGGCTGCTGTCGCGCACGCTGCTGCGCCAGGTCGGTGGGCTTACCGGTGCGATCCACCGGCTGGCCGCGGGTGACTTCAGTGCCCGCGCCGCGCGCACCGGCGACGACGAGCTGGGCCGCCTGGGCCACGACATCAACCGCCTGGCTGACACGCTGGAAGATACCGAACGCAACCGGCGCAGCTACATGGCCGATATCTCGCACGAGCTGCGCACGCCGCTGACGGTGATGCGCGCGCAGCTGGAAGCGATCCAGGACGGCATCCGGCCGATGACTCCGGAAACCCTGGCCACGCTGCAGCGGCAGGTGCAGCAGCTGGGCAAGCTGATCGACGACCTGCACGATCTGGCGCTGACACAGGCCGGGGCACTGGCGTACCGCTCCACGCCACTGGACTTGGACGCGGTGCTGCAGCTTGCGCTGGATGGCATGCGCGGTCGCCTTGCCGATGCCGGCCTGCAGCTGCGGGCCATTCCTGCGGCGCAGCCGTGCCCGGTGAACGGTGACGAGCGCCGCCTGCAGCAGCTGTTCGCCAACCTGCTGGAAAACAGCCTGCGCTACACCGATGCCGGCGGCCAGGTAGTGGTGGCGGTGCAGCGCCAGGGCGACACGGTGCGCGCCATCATCGAAGACAGCGCGCCGGGCGTGGACGAGGACAAGCGCGGGCGCCTGTTCGAACGCTTCTACCGTGCCGAGGAATCGCGCAACCGCGCCAGCGGCGGCAGCGGCCTGGGCCTGGCGATCTCCCGCAACATCGCCCAGGCGCACGGCGGCACCCTGCATGCCGAAGCGTCCGCGCTGGGCGGCCTGCGCGTGGTGCTGACCCTGCCGGTGCGCGCATGAGCACCGGCAACGGCGACTGCATCCTGGTGGTGGAAGACGAGCCGGAACTGGCGCGCCTGGTGCAGGACTACCTGCACGCCAGCGGCTACCGCACCGAATGGGTGGCCGACGGCGCGCAGGTGATGGCCGCCCACGCACGCGTGCAGCCGGCGCTGGTGCTGCTCGACCTGATGCTGCCCAACCGTGATGGCATCGCCCTGTGCCGGGATCTGCGCGCGGTTGGGGAGGTGCCGGTGATCATGGTGACCGCGCGGGTGGAAGAGGTGGACCGCCTGCTGGGCCTGGAAGTGGGCGCCGACGATTACATCTGCAAGCCCTTCAGCCCGCGCGAGATGGTGGCGCGGGTCGGTGCCGTGCTGCGTCGTGCGGGTGCGCGGGGTACCGTGGCAGCCGGCCCTGCACCCGGCCTGCAGCTGGACGAGCCTGGCGGCCGCGCATCACTGCATGGCCAGTGGCTGGACCTGACGCCGGTGGAGTTCCGCCTGTTGCGGACGCTGACCGCATCGCCCGGCCGCATCTGGTCGCGCGACCAGCTGATGGACCACCTGTACGCCGACCACCGCGTGGTGGCGGACCGCACCGTGGACAGCCATGTCAGGAACCTGCGGCGCAAGCTGATGGACGGCGGCGGCAGTGACTGGATCAAGTCGATCTACAGCGTCGGCTTCCGCTGGGACGCGTAGCGCCAGCGCTGGCGGTGGTCATTGCGGCAGCAGGGTGATGCGCGGGTGGCCGGCGAAAATCTCCATCACGATCTCGAAATAGGTCTGGCCTTCGCCGCGTTCCAGCGCATCCAGCTGGCGGCGGATCACATCGGCGTTGAAGGTGCCGGGCTGCTGCAGTTTCGCCTGCAGCCAGGCGCAGGTCGCGTCCACGCCCAGCGCGACGCGGCTGAGCGCGACATCGCGCCAGGCCACGGTGGCCGTGGCGTGCCCGGCCAGCGTGCCGTAGCCGCCGTACAGCAGGTCGTCCAGCGCATCCAGGCTGGGCCCGAGCTGCCAGTCTTCGCCGGCCATGAAGACACGGTTGAACTCGGCATAGAGGCTGTCGATGCCGGTGATCGCACGTCCGTCGATCTGCAGGTGCAGGGTCATGCACGCACTGTAGGGCACGCGGTGCCAACGCCAGCGTCGCATCGCTGAACGCCGCATGGCCGTTCAGGCGCCGTAGACCGGTATTTCACCTTCGGTTGGCGTTGCCGGCGGGAGACTGGGCGCACATCGGATCACAGGAGATCGCCATGAACACGTCCCTTCGCGTACTGCTGCTCGGCAGCCTGTTGGCGGCTTCGTCGGTAGCCAGCGCACAGAGCTATGGCCCGCGCGATGAAGGCCGCAAGTTCAACGATGGCAGCCGCGTGGTCTGCAAGAACGTGGAAGTGCAGCGCAACTCGCGCGATCCCAACCGCATCGCCGGTACGGCTACCGGTGCCGTGGTCGGCGGCCTGCTGGGCAATCAGGTGGGTGGCGGCAACGGCAAGAAGCTGGCGACTGTGGCCGGTGCCGTGGCCGGCGGTGCAGCTGGCCGCCAGATCCAGGGCAACCACCAGAACAAGACCGGTGACCGCGTGGTCGAGCGCCGCTGCGAGCGCGTCTACCGCTGAGTACCCGCATGACCTGATACCCGCTCCCTTCCACGACGTGGTACCTCGAACGCCGGCCCTTGGGTCGGCGTTCCTCGTTGTGGGCGGACGTATCGCAAGGCGCGGCGCGGACCCTATACTGCGCCGAATTACACGGATGAACGCCCAGTGAACGAATCACCTGCTGCCGAACCGGTCGTGACCGCTGCCGATACCGACGAGGCGCAGGAGGCGAGCACCCGCTTCGGCCGGCTGCGCGAGCGCACCGATGAGCTGGAGTTGTTCATTTCCGGCCTGCTGGCCTTCGCGCTGCTGGCCGTGCCGGGCTATCTGTTCGACATCTGGGCACGCAGCAGCCTGCATACCGAGGGCATGTACTTCCAGGTGCTGTGGTTCGTCTTCAGCATCAGCGTGGGCATGTGCTACGTGATGGCGGTGGCGCTGATCGCGCACCTGACCGTGCGTGGTTACTGGATCGGCCTGGTGGGCTTGAAGTCGCACTTCCCGAAGGGCATCGACTGGGACCACCTGCCGAAGATGGGCCCGGTCTCGCGTGCCTTCATGCGTGCACGCGACGGGGGACTGGATGGCAGCATCCAGCGCGCCGACCGGCTGGCGACGATGCTGTTCTCGACCACGCTGATGTGCGTGCAGACCCTGGCCGGCACGCTGGTGATGGCGATCATCATCCTTGGGCTGGCGATGCTGGTCGGCGCGCTGTGCGGTGGCTCGGATACGGCGGCCACGATTTTCGTGGGCGTGGTGATGCTGGCCCTGCTGATGCTGGGGCTGCTGCCCATGCTGCTGGAGAAGTCCATTGCACGCCGGCAGGCGCGCGGTCGTCCGAGCGAACGCCAGGAGCGCGCGCTGCAGTGGGTGCTCGGTGCCCTGCAGCGGATACCGCTGATGCGCCTGATCCAGACCATGCAGTTGACGATCCAGAGCAACCTGCGCTCGCAGTTCTTCATCGTGGCCTACCTGGGGGCGATCATGGTGGCGATGCTGCTGGGTGGCCTGCAGGTGGCCGGCTCGGTGAAGTTCTCGCTGTTCAACCGGTACCAGATCATCACCGGCGAAGCGGTGGACCACGGCATGCTCAGCGCGCACCACGAGTCGATGCGCTCGGCGCACGACCAGCTGCTGCCGTACCCGATGATTCCCGCCGACACCATCAGTGGTTCGCAGCTGCGTCTGTTCATTCCACACCGCCCGCAGCGCGACAACGGGGTGGCGCGCACGCGCTGCACGCAGCTGCCGGGTGGCCGCAACGATGCGGAAGGTGCCGCGGCCGCGACCGCCGCGGTGGACTGCCTGGCCCAGCTCTGGACGGTGCAGCTGGACGGCAAGCCCGTTGACCTGCACGCCTTCGTGCCGATGGAGCGGCGCGACCTCGACATGCGCGGGCTGGCCGGTTACCTGCCGATGGCCGGGCTGGCACCGGGCCGGCACGACCTGCACCTGCTGTGGAATGGCGAGGGCCCGGAGCGCGGCGCGGATCGCCGGCGCGAGTACTTCATCCCGTTCTGGTACGCCCCCGAATAGGGGACGGAGGGGATTAATCCGGATTAATCCCCTCCGTCCCCTTTTTGGCTGTGCAGGCGCCAGACGGCGAGGCTGCCGTAGAGCAGCAGCAATACGCCAAGGGTGAGCAGTTCGTGGCTGACATCGGCCGGGCTGGCGTCCATCTGGGTCAACCGCACCATCAGGTTGATGCCCGAGGTGGTGGGCAGCAGCTGCGACAGCCACACCAGCGGCGGCGGCGTCATCACCGTGGGCCAGGACAGGTTGGCCAGGAAGAACAGCGGGATGGACGTGGCGATGATGTATTGGAACGCGCGTTCGCGGGTGCGGAAGAAGCTGCCGACGAACAGGCCGAAGGCCACCGTGGCGGCGATGAACAACGTGCCGCCGAACAGCTGGCCGAGTGGATTGCCGCCACGCGGGTAATCCTGCACCCAGGCGGTGAACCCGGCGTAGTAGAAGAGCCCGAACAGACCGATCAGGCCGAAGCCCAGGGCCATGCCGGCCAGCGTCGGCAGGTCGAAGCGCAGGCGCCGGCCGAGGGCCAGACGGCGCCCGCCAAGCAGCACGCCGATGCCCATCAGCAGGGTCTGGTGCACGATCAGTTCGGCCACGCCCGGCACGATCGCGCTGCCATAGCCTTCCTGCGTGTTGTACAGCGGCCGCTGCACCAGCGTGACCGGCGGCGCCTGCGGAACGCCCATGAAGGCGGCCTGGGTGACCGCCGCCTCGCGCCCGAACGATCCCAGCGCATCGGCCACGCTGCCCAGCACCCAGCTGGCGCGGCCCAGATAGGCACCGTTGCCGAGCAGGACCAGCTTCGCCGGATGGCCACGCAGGATGTCGCGCTCCAGGTTGGCCGGGATCAGCACGATGCCTTCGGCATCACCGGCTTCCAGCAGGCGGCGCGCGCTGTCGATGTCGGCCGGCTGGCCAACCACGCGGGCCACGCGCAGCGCGTCCAGCTTGCGCAGCAGTTCGCGGCTGGTGGCGCTGTGGTCCTGATCCACCACCAGGATCGGCAGGTTGCCGGCGACCTGGTGCCGGTACGCGGCCGGGTAGAAGAACGAGTACAGGATGACCGCGCCGACCATCACCACGATGGCGTAGCGGTCCAGCAGCACCGCCAGCAACGTCTGCCGCAGGCTGGCCCAGACCGCGCTCATGCGTCGGCCCCGGCCGGTCGCGCGGCCTGCGTGCTGCGGGCGAACGCCAGCAGGCGCCAGCCACCGAGGCCACCGGCGATGATGATCATCAGCAGCAGCGTGGCCAACGGCCACAGCGACACCGCCAGCGGTGCACCGACGAACTGCTGCTGGGTCTGCAGCTTGATGTACGCGCTGAGCGGCAGCAGCAGGTGCCAGATGCGGGTGAACAGCGGTGCGTCGATGACCGGGAAGGTGGCGCTGGAAAAGGCCAGCGCGGTGCCGATGCTGAGGCCGACGGCCGACAGTGCCGTGCCCATGTCACGGGTGACGCCGACGAAGAACAGGGCGTAGGCCGCGGTGGCCAGATAGAACAGGGGCTGGCCGAGCAGCAGCAGGAACACGCTGCCGGCGATGCCGTCGCCGCGCAGCCAGGCCAGGTAGGCCACGCCCAGCGCGCCGTACAGCGAAAACAGCAGGACATACGGCGCGATCTTGCCGGCGAGGGCCGGCCACGGCGTGCGCCCAAGCCAGCCGGGCAGGGTGCCATCGCGGATCTCGCGGCCCAGGCTGCCGGCTACTGCAAGCGCCAGCACCAGCGAAAGCACGGCGGGGAAGATCAGCGGCAGCAGGAACAGCTCGTAGCTGCGCGCAGGGTTGTAGAGGATGTCCGACTGCACGGCGATCGGTGCCGCGCGCAGCTTGCCGGGGCCGACCTGCAATGCGATGCGTTCGCGCAGCAGGCGTGCATTCCACGCGGCCACCGCATCACCGATGTCACGCGCGGCGGACTGGCCGGTGGTCATGTAGGTGGCGTTGTAATAGGCGAACACCGTGCCCTGCTGGCCGCGCAGCGCCTGCCGGGTGACATCGCGTGGTACCAGCACGATGGCGTAGACCTGCAGCCGGCGCAGCTGCGCACGGGCCTCGTCCATGTCCACCGGCTGGCTGGCCACGCGCACGCCGGGGCTGGCGTCGAGCATGCGCAGCAGCAGGCGGCTGTCGCTGCTGTGGTCCAGGTCGACCACGGCAATCGGCACATCGCGCATCACCGCGGGGCTGAACATCCACGCCATCAGCACCAGCATCAGCAACGGCAGCGCAGTGACCAGCAGCAGGTCGGCCCGATTGCCGCGCAGCGTGTGCAGTTCGCGCCGCCACGACGCCGCAAAGCCGCCGTTGCCCGGGATCAGTGCGGGGGCCATGCGAACAGCACGCTCATGCCGGGGCGGAAGCCCTCGATGCGGCGTACCGGGCGCACCCGCACCTCGAAGCTGCGGACGTCGTAGCCGGAGGACTGGCGGGTGGTGCGCCAGGTGGCGTAGTCGCCGGCCGGATTGATGAAATACACCTTGAATTCGGCGTCC
This sequence comes from Stenotrophomonas sp. SAU14A_NAIMI4_5, assembly GCF_003086795.1. NCBI lineage: Bacteria > Pseudomonadati > Pseudomonadota > Gammaproteobacteria > Lysobacterales > Lysobacteraceae > Stenotrophomonas > Stenotrophomonas sp. SAU14A_NAIMI4_5. Next base: position 1,429,062 of record NZ_CP026003.1, read on the forward strand.
TGGTCCAGTGCCGGGATGCTGCCGCGCAGGGTGCTGCCGACCTTCAGGCCCTGCATCTGCGACTCGCGCAGGTTCATCGACACCCACATGCGGTCGATGTCGACCAGGGTGAACACCGGATAGCCCGCCGGCACCAGTTCGCCGGGATCGGCCATGCGCTTGTTGATCTCGCCGGCCACCGGTGCGCGGCCTTCCACTTCGGCACGTGCAGCGTTGACCTCGGCCACCGCACCCTGCGCCTGCTGCACCTGGCCCTGTGCCGCACGCTTGTCCTGCTCGCGTGCCCCGGCCAGCGCCATGTCGAACTGGGCGCGCGCGGCACGGGCCAGTTCGCGCGAACTGGTGGCCTGGGCCTGCGCCTCATCGCGCTTCTGCCGGGTCATCACCCCTTCGTTGAACAGGTTCTGCACGCGGCGCGCAGTTGCTTCGGCCAGGGTGGCACCGGCCTCGGCCCGCTTCCAGTTGGCTTCGGCGGCGCGGATGTCCTCGCTGCGCGCGCCCTCGTCGGCCTTGTCGGCCACTGCCTGCGCGGCGGCCAGTGCGCCGTGGGCCTGCTGTTCCTTGGCCGCCACTTCCGGGCTGTCGAGCAGGAACACGATCTGCCCGGCCTGCACGCGGTCACCTTCGCGCACCTTCAGTTCGGCCACGCGGGCGGTGATCTTGGCGGCGACGTTGAGGGTATCGGCGTCGGCCATGCCCTGGATCTGGTCGGCCGGCCGGCGCCAGGCCAGCCACAGGCCCAGCACCACCACGGCCAGCAGCACCACCACCAGGATGATGCCCACGCGGCGCTTGCCGGGCGGCGTGGTGGATTCGTCGTGCAGCACGTCACTCATGGTCGATCACCTCGTCCGCACGGCGCCGATAGTCTTCGAAACGGTCCATCTGTCCACTCACTTCCAACAGTTGCGCCAGGGCGATGTCGTACTGGTAGGCGGCCTGTGCGCGTTCGACGCGGGCGCCACCCAGGCCCAGCCGCGCGTCGATGACATCCAGCGACGTCGCCTGTCCCTCGCGGAAGGCCAGCTCCTGCAGGCGCAGGTTTTCCTGTGCCTGGGCGATGCTGCTGTCCAGCAGCACGAACTGCTGGCGCGCGCTTTCCAGTTCGTTCCATGCCTTGCGCACGCCGAGGGCGACCTGGTTCTCGGCTTCGCGCAGGCCGGCTTCGGCCTGTTCCTGCTGCGCGCGTGCCGCACTGATCTGCGCCGGCCGCGAACTGGGCGAGAGGAAGGTGTATTTCACGCCGATGCCGAAGGCCCAGTCCGGATCGGTCAGCATCTCGTCGCGGCGGCGGAAGTCGTACTGGCCGAAGGCGAAGATCTGCGGCTTCAACTTGGCCTGCTGCACGCGCACGCCCTGTTCGGCCTGGGCAACCATCGCCTGCAGGCGGCGGATCTGCGGCTGTCGTGCCTGCGCGGTGCGTTCGAAGCTGGCCACCGGTTCCAGCGGCGCGCGCTGCACGAACAGCGGCGACAGCGGGCGCACCTCGCCACCGCTGCGCAGCAGGGTCGCCAGCGCGGCCTGCAACGTGGCCAGGTCGTTGAGGGTCTTCTGGTACTCACGCTCGGCCTTGTCGCGGGCCACGGTGGCCTGCAGGCGCTGCGCGCGGGTGGCGAAGCCCTCGCGTTCCAGTTTCTCCGCGTCGGACAGGTGGCGGTTGAGGCCGTCGCGCACGTCGCGGCGCACGTCCACGGCCTGTTCGGCCAGGCGCTGCCCGAAATAGGCCTGGGCCAGCTGCACGGTCAGCGACTGGCGCTGCGCCTCGCGTTCGGCGCTGGCCTGTTCGCTCGCGGCGCTGGCCGCACGTTGCGCCGCCGGGATCACGCCGCCGGTGTATAGCGGCAGCACCGCGGTCACCACCGGGCGGGTGCGCCAGTCGCGTTCGGTGAAGCTCAGCGGCGAATCGATGCCATAGGCTTCGGCCACCGGTGCCAGCGAGCCCAGCGGAAGAGTGAGGGTCTTCTGGAACTGCAGGCGGCGCACTTCGCCGGTGATCTCGGGCAGGCGCAGCAGGCGCGTGGCTTCCTGCAGTTCCTGCTTGTTGCGCACACCGGCATCGGCCGCCGCCAGCGCATCGGAAACCTGTTCAAGCCGCTGTCGAGCCTGTTCCCATTGCAGGGCAGGGGCCGAGGCTGGGTCGGCCGCCGTCTGCGCGATGCTGGTGGCCGTCAGCAGCGTGGCGCAGACCAGCAGCGGCCAACGTGCGCGGTGCCGTCGCGGGCAGGGACGTTGCAGGTGCACGTCGGGTCCGTCATCCGTAAAGAGTCCGGCAAAAACTAGTGGATGTGCCGTGAAGCTGCTGTCGGCGCGGTGCACGTCGCAGGGGCTTCAGCGCAGACAACCCTCCGCGGCGCTGCGCAGCGCCTGGGTGATCTGCTGCAGCGTGCTGGAACGCACCGCGGCATGCTGCCAGTACAGCGGCACATCCAGCCATCGGTCTGGTTCCAGCACAACTACGCTCCCTGCAGCCAGCGCCGGCGCGATCAGCGTTTCCGGCGCCAGGCACCAGCCCAGTCCGCGCGCGGCGGCTTCGACGAAACCGGTGGAGGAGGGCAGGTAGTGCACCGGCGGCTGCAGCCGCGCACGCGTGAGGCGGCGCAGGAAACGCGCCTGCAGTTCGTCCTTGCGGTTGAACACGATCATCGGCGCCACGGCCAGCGCATCGGCCTGCATGCCCTTGCCGAACCAGCGGCGGGCGAAGGCCGGCGAGGCGATGGCGTGGTAGCGCATCGCCCCCAGCGGGTGCACGTTGCAGCCCTTCAACGCGCGGCCTTCGGCGGTAACCGCGCCGAGGACGCTGCCATCGCGCAGCAGTTCGAGGGTGTGGTCCTGGTCGTCCATGCGCAGGTCGAACAGGTAGCCATGGCGCTGGTGCAGCTCGGCGATGGCGGCGACGAACCAGGTGTCCAGCGAGTCGTCGTTGACCGCCAGCGGGATCGGCGTGCGCGTGGCGTCATTGCCGCGCTCGGGCAGCAGCTCGGCCAGTGCCTCGGCCTGCAGGAGCTGCATCGGCCGCACGCTGCGCAGCAGGATCTCGCCGGCAGCGGTGGGGCGGCACGGTGCCTGGCGCACCAGCAGCACCTGGCCGAGGCGGTCCTCCAGCGCCTTGATCCGCTGTGACAGCGCCGACGGGCTGATCGCCAGGCGGCGGGCGGCGGCTTCGAAACTGCCTTCTTCCAGTACTGCGGCGAAGGCAGCCAGTTGCGGGTGTACCAGGTCCATGCCGGGCCTCTTCAGTTTTCCTGCACAGGATAAAGAAAAACCAGCTGGCCTTAACCGCTCGCAGGCGCCACCCTGCGCGTCCTTTCCGATGTGATGGCAGTACCCATGTGGATTACCGCGGCCCTGGCCGGTCTGTTTGCAGGTGCCGGCCTGATCATCGCCATCGGCGCCCAGAATGCCTTCGTCCTGCGCCAGGGGCTGCAGCGCCGCCATGTGGGCATGGTGGTGCTGGCCTGCATGGGCGCGGACATCGCGCTGATCCTGGCCGGGGTGGGCGGCATGGGCGCGCTGGTGCTGCAGTGGCCGCTGCTGCTGCAGGTGCTGCGCTTCGGCGGTGCGGCGTTCCTTGGCTGGTACGGGTTGCAGGCCGGCCTGCGTGCCTGGCGCGGCGGCAGTGCATTGGCCGCCGCCAGCAGCGAAGGTGGCAACCGGCGGCAGGTGCTGCTGGCCTGCCTGGCCTTCACCCTGCTCAACCCGCACGTCTATCTGGATACGGTGGTGCTGCTGGGCAGCCTGTCCACGCGCTATCCCGGCGAGCTGCGCTGGGCGTTCGCCGGTGGTGCCTGCGTGGCCAGCGTGTTGTGGTTCTGCGCGCTGGGCTACGGCGCGCGCCTGCTGCAGCCGCTGTTCCGCAACCCGAACGCCTGGCGCGTACTGGATGCAGGCATCGCGCTGTTCATGGCGAGCCTGGCGTTGTTGCTGCTGCTGCGCCCGCTGTCGCCATGAATGACTGCGCTGCGCGCATGTTGTGTCTTTGTTCCACTGATGCGGTTTTCGCCCGCACGCCCAGCACCGATAATGCCGCCCCCGCTGCGACCCGGCCGCGCATGCCGTAGTCCGGCAGCCCCCGGGTCGCCTTCGTTCTCGCAGTACATACGTCCATTGGGCGGCATCGGTGTTCCATGAAAGACAACCTGCAACTCCTCCTGGCCCACCTCGGCCGCACGTTCCTGTTCGGCCTGATGATGGCCATTCCGCCGGCACTGGCCTGGCTGGATATCCATTGGCTGGGCGATGCGGTGGGTGAGTGGTCGCTGGTCGAGCTGACCCAGGAAGGCTTCCTCGCGGCGAGTGTCGCCGCCTTCGTGCGCCTGGCCGTGCGTCGCGCCGACGATCGCCGCTTTGCCGTGCTCGCCGCGGCGCTGTTTGCCTGCATGTTCGTGCGCGAGATGGATGAAGCGCTGGATCTGATCGCACACGGATTCTGGAAATATCCCGTGGCGGTGATGGTGGCGGGTTCGCTGGGCTGGGCCAGCCGTGACTGGCGCAGCACACTGCAGGGGCTGCTGCGGTTCCTGACCTCGCGCGCCGGCACGGTGATGACCATCGGCCTGGTGCTGCTGCTGGTGTACTCGCGATTGATCGGCATGACCTCGCTGTGGTCGGGCCTGCTCGGCGACCAGTACATCCGCGTGTTCAAGAACACCATCGAGGAAACCACCGAGCTGCTGGGCTACACCTTCATCCTGGCCGCCAGCGTGGGCTACGTGGCACAGCGTGTGCGCGAGCCGCTGGCAGCGCGGCGCGCACAGGCGCAGGCGCTGCAGCAGCGGATGCTCTAGGCCGCGTCAATCACGCACAGCGGGGCTTCGTCCGGGCGCAGGGTCAGCACGCGCACACCCTGCGCGGTCACCGCCACGGTGTGCTCGAACTGCGCTGAGAGCTTGCCGTCGCGCGTGTACACCGGCCATTCGTCCGGCAACTGGCGGATGGCCGGTTTGCCCTGGTTGAGCATCGGTTCGATGGTGAACACCATGCCTTCCTGCAGCTCGAGGCCGGTGCCGGCGTGGCCGTAATGCAGGATCTGCGGGTCCTCGTGCATTTCCTGGCCGATGCCGTGGCCGCAGTATTCCTTCACCACGCTGTAGCCGTGGCTGCGCGCATGGCGGGCGATGGCGTGGCCGATGTCGCCCAAACGCGCGCCGGGGCGCACCGCGGCAATGCCCTTCCACATGGCCTGGTAGGCCACGGTCACCAGCTTGCGCGCGGCGTAGTCGACCTCGCCCACCAGGTAGGTGGTGCTGGAATCGGCGATGTAGCCGTTCTTTTCCAGGGTGATGTCGAGGTTGACGATCTGCCCGCTGCGCAGCACGTCCTCATGGTTGGGCACGCCGTGGCAGATGACGTTGTCGATGGAGGTGTTGAGCACGTACGGGAAGCCGTACTGGCCCTTGCTGGCCGGCCGCGCGTGCAGTTCGTCGACGATCATCCGCTCGACGAAGTCGTTGATGTCCATCGTGCTGCGGCCTTCCAGCGGCAGGGCGTCGAGTGCGGCGAACACCTGCGCGAGCAGGCGCCCGGACTCGGCCATCAGCGCGATCTCGTCGGGGCGCTTGACCATGGCCATCGGCTCAGGCCTGCCCGGGGGCCAGCAGCGGCGGCTGCACGCCGGCCGCGCGCAGTTCGCTGGCGACGATGTCCTGGAAGCTCAGGGTCGGGTTCAGTTCGCACAGCATGCCGACCCGGATCCAGAAGTTGGCCTGGGCGTTGATGGACCGGCTGGAGACGGTGCAGGCACGACGCAGCTGGTCGTGCAGGGTGTCATCGATGTTGACGATGCCCATGGCGGACTCTCGAGAGGGAATATATGAAGCGTATACGTTTCATATATTCCACTCAAGTCCGCGCCGTTCAGTCGCTGTGGGTGGCAAAGCGCAGGCGGTTGCCGTCAGGGTCCACCAGCAGCATCTCGCGGGTACCCCAGTCGGTATCGTGCGGTGGCTGCAGGATGGGCACGCCAGCGGCGCTGAAGGCGCGGAACACCGCGTCCACGTCATCGACCTTGAAGTACACCGCGCCGCCGGGCTGGCAATCGCCGGCATGTTCGCTGAGGAACAGGGTCTGGCCCTCGCGGGTGAGCTGGGCGAACAGCGGCATGCCCGCGCCGAAGCGATGCTCCCAGTCGACGGCGAAGCCCAGGCCCTGCACGTAGAACGGCAGGGTGGTGTCGGCGTGCAGCATGCGCAGCTGCGGGATGACGGTCTGGGACATGGCGGCGGTTCCGGGGTGGGTAGAGTCGAGCTTGCTCGACTGGCTTTGAGATCGCGCCAAAAGCAGTCGAGCAAGCTCGACTCTACCAAGGCCAACGGAGTCAGCCATCCACGCCCGGCACGCCTTCGGCCAACGGCACGCGCGTACCGTCCAGCAGGCCGCGGCTGAGCGTGCCGTTCTCGATGAACAGCAGCTCGCCGTTCTCGCCGTTCTTGATGCTGCTGTCGATGGCGATCACGCGGCCACCATGGAAGGTGCTGACGTGCGGCATCGAGGTGTGGCCGACCACGATGCGCTTCAGGTGCAGCTGGTCGAGCACGGCCTGCACGCCGTTGCTGTCCAGCTGGCCATCGAAATAGCCGCGGTACCAGATCGGGCTGGTCTTGCCGTCGTACAGCGGCGCGGTGGCCGGGTCTGCCTTCACCTCGGCCTTGGGCGTGCCCAGCGAGGCCTGGTAGGCGGCATTGGTGGTGGCCGGGTCCAGCGCCAGCTGCACCGCCTCGGGCGAGATGCCGCCGTGCAGGAACAGGGTGTCACCGATCTTCAGCAGCACCGGACGGGTGCGCAGCCACTGGCCGATCACCGAATCGCCTGCATACAGCTGCGGGTAGCTGCGGCCCAGCAGCTGGGCGCTGCGCAGGTACTTGGGATTGACGTAGCGCAGGTCGTCGTAGAGCACCATGGTTTCGTGGTTGCCGAGCACGAAGTGCACCGCGCCGCCGGCCGCCGCGGCCTGCTGCTGCAGCCCGTACAGCAGCCAGAACGCCTCGGTCACCTGCGGGCCGCGGTCGAACACATCGCCGGCGATCACCAGGGTGTCCTTGCCCAGCGCCCACTGGTCCTGCGCGTCGATCACCTTGTTGGCGCGCAGCAGCCGCACCAGCAGGCCGTACTGGCCGTGGATGTCGGACACCGCAACGATGCGCGGCGTGGCCGGCAGCACCGACACCGAGGGCGCCACCGGCGGCAGCACGTGCACGCTGTGCGCATAGCCGCACTGCGGGGTGAAATCGGTGCCTTCGGCATCGGCCGGGAGGGTGCGCATCTGCACCTGGTCGCCGCAGATCCACTTCGCCCGCAGCTGGTCGCCGACGCGGAACACGTAGGGACCATCGGCGTCGACGTGCTCGGCCGGCGTGGCCACCCCGCGCGCCTGCAGCGACGGCGCGCCCAGCAGGGCCAGCGGCAACAGCAGCAGGGCGGGGTGGAGCAGGCGGCGGTGCAGCATGGTGGGTTCCTCGGCGGGCAACAAAAAAGGCGGGCCCGATGGCCCGCCCCTGATGCTACGCCGTTGCCGGCCCCGGCAGCATGCGCCGAAGGTGGGGGTCACTGTGCGGAATCGGGTGCCCGACGCCGCGCGGCGATATCAGAACTTCGCGCGCAGGTTGAACAGCACGCGGCGCGGTTCGCCCCAGTAGCCCGCGTTGAAGAAGCCGACGTTGCGGTAATAGACCTTGTCGAACAGGTTGGTGACCGTCACGCCCACGCTCAGGTTGTCGTTGATGCGGTAGCGGCCCATCAGGTCGAACAGCACGTAGCCGCCCTGGCTCATCCTGCCGGTGGCGGTCACCGGGGTGCCGTTGGCATTGAATCGGCCGGTGGGGATCGGCTGCATCTGGTAGATCTCGCTCTGCACGCTGAAGCCGCCGCCAACCGTCCACTGGCCGTGGCTGTAGGTGGTGTTGAAGCGCGCCAGGTGCATCGGGCTGGTGCTGGCGAAGCGGCTGCCATCGGGGTTGCTGCTGTAGCTGTAGGTGTAGCCGCCGGTCATGCTCCAGTGGTCGGTGATCGAGCCGGACACTTCGAACTCGCCGCCTTGGGTCGTGATGCCCTTGCTGGCGATGTAGGGCGAGCTGCCATCGGGCAGCTTGATCTCGCCGCCGTTCGGGTCGAGCTCGGCCACGTTGTCCTGCTTCATGTAGAAGCCGTTCAACGAGGTGTACAGGCGGCCGCCGAAGAATTCACCCTTCAGGCCGTACTCGTAGTTGCCGCCGGTGGTCGGGTCGAGCAGCTGGTTGTTGATGTCGCGGCGCGCGGTGGCCTGGAACACGTCGGAGTAGCTGACGAAGCCGGTGATGCTGCTGCTGAGGTCATACAGCACGCCCACGTACGGGGTCAGCTCGTGCGCGGTGGTGCGCGCGCTGCGGCTGGTGAACACACCGTTGACGTCGTAGTTGTCGGAGGTGGTGCGGTAATCCGAATAACGCGCACCGGCGATGATCTTCAGCGGGTCGATCGGGTTCAGGCGCACGGCGGCGTAGTAGCCGGTCTCGGTGGTGTTCACCGTGCTGGACGGAATGCCGTAGTTGTAGGTGGTCGGCTTGCCGATGTTGCCATCCCACTCGTAGATGCTGGGGAAGGCAGCGACGTTGTACGGGCGCGAGGTGATGCCGGCGCGGATGGTGTCCAGGTCGCGGTCGTAGTGGTTGATGCCCACGACCAGCTCATGCGAACGGCCGAACAGCTGGAACGGGCCGGAGGCGTACAGGTCGAACGCATCCTCGCGCGTCTCGGACACCGAGTAGGTGTCGGCGATGCGCAGGCCGAGGCCGGTCACCGCATCGGCCCAGTTGCCGGTGTTGGAGCCGGCCATCAGCAGCGAGTCGGTGTCGGTGGCGCGGTGGTTGTAGGCGAGGCGACCGCTCCAGCCGGCGCCGAGCTGCTGTTCCAGGGTGGCGAAGTAGTTGGTGCTCTCGCGGTTCCATTCGTTCCAGCGCGCCGCGGCGCTGTAGGAGCGCGGCATGTGCGCACGCGTGCCATCGCGGAAGTACAGCGGCGAGGCGCTCCACGCACCGCCATCGGAGCCGGTCTTCAGGTAATCGATGCCGGCGCGCAGGCGGGTGCTGTTGGTCAGGTCGGCTTCGATCACACCGTACAGGCTGGGCGACTTGTCATGCTGGAAGCGCACCCAGCTTTCCTTGTCGGTGTAGGCGCCGACGAAGCGTCCACGCACGCGGCCGCCCTTGCTGAGCGGGCCGGAGACATCCACTTCGGCACGCTTGTAATCCCACGAACCGGCGCTGAGGCTGGTGCTGGCCTGGAAGGTCTCGGTCGGGCGCTTGCGCACCATGTTGACCGTGGCCGACGGATTGCCAGAGCCGGTGACCAGGCCGCTGGCGCCGCGCACCACTTCGATGCGTTCGTAGATGGAGGTATCGCTGAGGATCGAGTTGCCGCCCGCACCGGTTGTGTAGTTGGTGGGGATGCCGTCGAACATGAAGTTGTTGATGGCAAAGCCGCGCGCGTTGAACAGCGTGCGGTTGCTGTCGTAGGACTGGATGGTGACACCCGGGGTCTGCTGCAGCACCTCGGAAATGGTGATGAGGTTGAAGTCCTCGATGCGCTGGCGGGTGAACACGGTCAGCGACTGCGGGGTTTCGCGCAGGGTCAGCGGCAGCTTGGTGGCGGTGTTGGTGCCGTACACCTGGTAGCCCTCGGTGCGCTGGGTGACCATCACCCGGTCCAGTTCGGTGGTGGTCGGCGCGCTGTCCTGGGCAAAAGCCGGCGCGACGGCGCAGGCGAGCGACAAGGCGAGGGCGTTCCGGCGCAGGGCGCCAGAGGAAGGCTGATACATGGTGGAACCTCGGTTTCTAGATCAGGAACGGGAAGACGGGCGTGGCGCCGGCTTGGCCGGGCTGCGGAAACTGAGCCAGAGCACCATCGCCCCGGCACCGGCGGCGAGCACGCCGCACCAACCAACAAATCCCTGTGCAATGCCCCAGGCGGCGATGCTGGCCAGCAGGCTGGCGAGCAGCCCCAGCACGCCCAGCACCTGCAGCAGGCGACGGCGCGAGGTGGGCGGCGCATGGCCGGCCACATCGCGGTGATGGCGTTCCATCGCCATCGCCAGGCAGGCGAAGGCGGCGGCGGCCAGCAGCAGGGCGAGCACGCTCATGCGCCGGCCTCGGCAGCGGCGGGGGCGCCCGCGCGTGCGGCGCGCGGCTTGCGCTGTGCCGGCACGAAACGATGCACCTTGCGTGCGGCCCACAGCAGGCCGGCGCCGATCAGCAGCAGGCCGATATCGATGCCGGCCTTGGCACCATCACCGGCAGCAAGCGCGGATACCGCGCCACCCTGCCAGGCGACCAGGTTGTACAGCGGCAGGCCCAGGGCCAGCACGCCGGCCAGCGCCAGCTGCTCGACCCAGCCGCGACGCGGTGCGCGCAGCATGGCGTGCACCACGCAGGCCGCCCAGGCGTAGAAGAACACTTTCACTTCGGCATCGCTGCGGTTGGCCACGTCCAGCGGCAGCAGGCGGTTGCCCCAGAGGAAGGCCAGCATCGCGACCGGCAGGCCGGTGACGAAACCGATATTCAGGCGTTCGACGATGCGGAAGCCCAGATGCGGGCGCGCCGGATCGGGCAGCTGGGTGCGGCGTTTCACCGTCCACAGCACCAGCCCGGTGGCCACCATCAGGGTGCCGGCCACGCCGGACAGGAAGAACAGCCAGCGCATCGTGGTGGGCGCGAAGCGCGCTGCATGCAGGCCGATCATGCCGTCGCGGGTGATGACCGCGGCCGAGCGCGGTGCAGCGGCATCCAGCAGGTTGCCGCGCGCATCGAAGCTGAGCGCGTCGGCGGCGCCGGCAATCTGGTCGCCCTGCTGGCGACGCACGCTGATGCGCATCGCCGCGTCGGAAGGATGTTCGATCTGCAGCGAGGCCGCATGACCGCCGCCCCATTGCACTTCGGCACGACGCAGCACCTCGGCCAGCGCTGGCGGCGTCGCGGCCACGCCACTGGCCTCGGCCTTCTCCGCGCGCGGGAACAGTTCGGCGAAGAACGCATCGCGGCCGCCGGGGTAGTTGGCATCCACCGCCCACGGCATGTACAGCGTCATCAGGGTGATCAGGCCGGTGTAGGTGATCATCAGATGGAACGGCAGCGACAGCACCGCCAGCGCGTTGTGGCCATCCAGCCAGCTGCGCTGGCCCTTGCCGCGACGGAAGGTGAAGAAGTCGGTGAAGATCTTCTTGTGGGTGATCACGCCGCTGATCAGGGCGATCAGCATCAGCATCGAACACGCACTGATGAACCAGCGCGCCCACAGCACCGGCACGTAGTGCAGGTCGAAGTGCAGGCGGTAGAAGAAGTTGCCACCGCGCGTCTCGCGCACCTGCACCGGCTTGCCATCCGCATCCAGCGTGGCCTGGTTGGGATTGCGCTGGCCGCGGCGGCGTTCCTTTTCGCCCTGCGGCTGCCAGCTGACCGAGGTCGCGCTGCTGCGTGCGTCGGGCAGTTCGATGCTCCAGCGCTGCGCGTCCGGCGCGGTGCGGGCAAGGAACTGCTGGGCCTGGGTGACCGCGGTTGCGCTGCTGGCGGGCAGGCCGATTTCCGGCTGCATCCAGCGGGTCAGTTCTTCCTTCCAGTACGCGGCGGTGCCGGCGATGAAGATCAGGAACAGCACCCAGCCGACCACCAGGCCCGACCAGGTATGCAGCACCGACTGCGATTGGCGGATGCCACCGAGATTGCTCATGCCACACCCCCGCGCAGCAGCCAGGCCAGCAGCGCGCCCAGACCACCGGCAAGCAGCAGGCCCAGCGTGGCGCGCAGGGTGCTGCGGGCTGCATAGGCCCAGATGGCGGCCAGCGCATAGACCACGAACGCGGCCATGGTGGCGACCAGGGTGGCATCGGCCTTGGCGCCGGGCAGCAGGCGCGCCAGTGCGGCGGCCCAGCAGGCGGCCACGGCGTACCCGCCCAGCAGGCCGAGCAGGCCACGGGCCCACAGCAGGGCATGGCCGCTACCGCGCGGCATGCGCTTGGCCGGCGCAGCGCCGGTGGCAGGAGAGGAGGAAGATGCGGCCATGGCCGATGTCAATAGGAATCGTATGCAATTGCGAGCGAATGCTATTTGACACCGGTAGCTGTGTCGAGTCCCCCATTCGGGTGATGTGCCCTTCTATCAGAGCTTGCGGACGACCGTCTGCTCGGGGGCGATGGCGTGGCCGGCGGCGTCCTGCGGCTGCATGTGGGGCAGGGCGGCGCCGCTGGTGCGCTCGATCAGGGTGGAATGCGCTTCGCCGGGGGCGAAACGATGCCGTTCGCCCCATTGGCGCAGGGCGACCAGCAGCGGGAACAGGTCGCGACCGGCGGCCGTCAGCACATAGTCCTGGTAGGCGCTGCCATCGGCCGCTGGCTGCTGCACCAGCAGGCCGGCCTCGACCAGCCGGCGCAGGCGGTCGCTGAGGATGTTGCGGGCCGCGCCGAGGCTGCGCTGGAAATCACCGAAGCGGGTGATGCCGTCGAAGGCATCGCGGATCACCAGCAGCGCCCAGCGGTCGCCGAGCAGGTCGGCACTGCGGGCCACGGGGCAGGGGCTGTCGGCATGCATGGCGGGCTCCACCGGGATATCTGGTTGCAGTTTAAAACCAGTGGCGCTACCGTGCATCCAGTTTCAAAATGCAACCACAAAGATGAGCCTCCCCGTATCGCGGCCACTGCTCGGCCTGCTGGCGGTCGCCGCCGGCGCCAGCGTGGCCAATGTCTACTACGCGCAACCTCTGCTGGAACGGCTGGCCCAGGCCTTCGCCCTCGACACGGCCGTGGCCGGCGCGGTGCTGGCGGCTACCCAGGCCGGCAGCGTGCTGGCCCTGCTCGGGCTGTTGCCGCTGGCCGACCGTGGCGACCGCCGGCGCCTGCTGCGGGTGCAGTTGCTGGCCCTGGTGGCCGCGCTCCTGCTGCTGGCGGCTGCGCAGACGGCGGCGTGGTTGCTGGCCGGCATGCTGCTGGCCGGGCTGCTGGGCACGGCACTCACCCAGGGGCTGATCGCCTACACGGCCCAGCTGGCGCCGGCCGAACAGCGCGGGCGCATGGTCGGCGCCGTGCAGGGCGGAGTGTTCATCGGCCTGCTGTCGGCGCGCGTGCTGTCCGGCAGCGTGGCCGCCGTGGCCGGCTGGCGTGCGGTCTACCTGCTGTCCGCCGTGTTGATGGCGGCGTTGGCGCTGCTGCTGTGGCGACGCCTGCCGGCCCTCCCGGTGCCGCTGGTGCCGCCGTCATGGCGCACGCTGCTGGCGTCGATGGCCAGGTTGCTGCGCGACGACCGCACGCTGCGTGAGCGCGGGCCGCTGGCGCTGCTGTTGTTTGCCGGCCTCAACGTGTTCTGGGCGGCGGTGCCGCTGCCGCTGTCGGCGCCGCCGTTGCACTGGTCCACTGCCGCGATCGGTGCATTGGGCCTGGCTGGCATCGTCGGTGCGCTGTTGGCGGGCCGGGTCGGCCACTGGATGGATCGCGGTTTCGCCGTGCGCGTCAGCCTCGCTGCGCTGCTGCTGATGCTGGCAGCGTGGTGGCCGCTGCTGGGGTTGCCGCACTCACTGGTGCTGCTGTTGCTGGGCGTGGTGCTGCTGGACCTGGGCGGGCAGGCTTTGCACGTATCCAACCAAGCGCTGCTGCTGCGTGCACCGGTCGAACAGCATGGCCGCCTGGTGGCGCTGTACATGCTGTTCTATGCGGTCGGCAGTGGCGTGGGTGCGACCGCCGGCACCTGGATGCAGGCACGCCACGGTTGGCATGCGGTGTGCCTGCTGGGCGCGGGCATCGCGGTGCTGGCGCTGCTGTGGTGGCTGTGGTGCCGTGCGCGCCGCCGCCCCTGCGACGCGCTGTAGCGTTCAGCGCAGGGCGCGACGACCGGGTGCCTCGGGCAGTGCGGCATCGGCCAGCACGACGCGGTTGCGGCCGCTGCGCTTGGCGGCATACATCGCCGCATCGGCACGGGCCATCAGCCGCTCGTAATCCGGGTGGCCGTCGTGGCCGGCGACGCCGATGCTGGCACTCAGGTCCAGCACCTGGCCATTGGGCAGGCTGACTGGCGACTGCGCGATCTGCCGGCGCAGGCTCTCGGCAATCACCATCGCCTGCGATTCGCTGGCGGCCACCAGCACCACCACGAACTCCTCGCCGCCGTAGCGGAACAGGTAATCGCTGCCACGGGTCAGCTGGCCAAGCAGCGCAGCGACATGCTGCAACGCGCGGTCGCCGGCATCGTGGCCGTGGCCGTCGTTGATCGCCTTGAAGTGGTCCAGGTCGAGCAGCAGCAACGAGAACGGCGTCTGGTTGCGGGTGGCCAGCTCGATCTCCCGGCGCAGTACCGTCGGCAGGAAACGGCGGTTGAGCAGGTTGGTCAGCGCATCGCTGCCGGCATCGAGTTCGCCGATGCGTTCAAACAGCAGCGTCATCAGGCTGCGGATGGTGGCTAGGTCTTCGCGGATCGGCGGCAGCACGGCCAAGCGCTGGGCGGTGTCATCGTCCTGGGCGCGCAGCAGGCAGGCATCGATGCGTGCGACCAGGCGCGACACCTGCTGCGTCTCGCTGCTTTCGCCGAAGCTGGGAATGCCTTTGTGGGTGAACCACAGGCCGAACTCGGACGTGGCCAGGCTGGCGCCCTCGCCATCGCAGGCGTGGCCGGCCAGGGTGTAGAGCAGGGTGTTTTCCCAGTCCAGCAACAGCGCCCGCTGACGTTCGCGCTCGGTGCTCACGTTCTGCACCAGCGAAAACAGGCGATAGGCCGCATCGGTACGCGAGGAGCGCTCGCGGGCATGGGTATAGGCCAGCGTCATGCCTTCCATGGCGATGTCCATGGTCGCGCTGAGGCAGTCGATGGCCGCGAACGCGGTGTCGCTGTCGCAGGCCTGCTGACGCAGGCGCACGAACAGTTCGTGCTTGAGTACGCGCGCGCCGCGGGTCACCAGATCCACCGGAATGCCCACCCGCGCATGCACGTCGCCGATCACCCGCTGTGCGGCCACTGCGGCGGCCACGCCCTCGGTACCGGTGCACAGCAACTGGCTCAACCAGCGCTGCATCGCCGGCTGCAGGCGCTGCTTCACCTGTTCGTGGGACAGGAAGCGGCGTGCACGCGCATCGTCCAGCAGTACTTCATAGAAGCGCTGGGCGAGCAGCGGCGGGGCATCCTCGGCGACACGGCGCAGCAATGCAGTGGCAGCGCTGCCAGCCTGCAGCAGGCACTGCTGCCAGGCTTCGGCCAGCGGTTGGCTGGCTTCATCCAGTTGGGGGGTATCCACGTTGTTGTCCGGCAGCGTACAGCAGACCACCGGTATCGGCAGCGCGGGCGTACGGTTGAAGGGAGTGAGCAGCGCAGTGTAAGCCCGATGGGGCGTGCACGCCTGCAATGTTATAAACAGCGTAATAGTCTCCCGCGCCCGCCGCGCGTAGCCTGACCGCATTGCACAGGAGCTTTGCCATGGGTCACGACCACGATCACCTGCCATCGGAAATCCGCCACGAGAAGCCGTTGTGGTGGGCGCTTGGGCTGACCACCACGTTCCTGGTGGTGGAAGTGGTGGGGGCATTCTGGACCAACAGCCTGGCGCTGTTGTCCGATGCCGCGCACATGGCCACCGATACGCTGGCGCTGATGATCGCGCTGGTCGCGGTGCGCTTGAGCCGGCGCCCGCCCGATGCGCGCCGCACCTACGGCTATGCCCGGCTGGAAGCGCTGGGCGCGATGATCAACGGCGCGATGCTGTTCGTGGTGGCCGGCTACATTCTGTGGGAAGCCATTGCGCGCTTCCGCCAGCCGCAGGAGATCGCGTCCACCGGCATGCTGGTGATCGCGGCCTTCGGCCTGGTCATCAATCTCATTTCCATGCGGCTGCTTCAGGCCGGCAGTGGTGAAAGCCTCAACGTGAAGGGCGCCTACCTGGAAGTGTGGGCCGACATGCTGGGCTCGGTGGCGGTGATCGTCGGTGCGCTGCTGATCCGCTGGACCGGCTGGAAGCCGATCGATCCGATCCTGGCCGTGCTGATCGGTCTGTGGGTGCTGCCGCGCACTTGGGTGCTGATGCGCGAGGCGATCAACGTGCTGCTGGAAGGCGTGCCCAAGGGCACCGACGTGGCCAAGGTGCGCGCGGGCCTGGGCGCGCATGCCGCCGTGCTGGACGTGCATGACCTGCACATCTGGGCAC
Source organism: Stenotrophomonas sp. SAU14A_NAIMI4_5 (assembly GCF_003086795.1). Taxonomy (NCBI): domain Bacteria; kingdom Pseudomonadati; phylum Pseudomonadota; class Gammaproteobacteria; order Lysobacterales; family Lysobacteraceae; genus Stenotrophomonas; species Stenotrophomonas sp. SAU14A_NAIMI4_5. The sequence goes on from NZ_CP026003.1 coordinate 1,445,199, forward strand.
TGGCATCGAGCACGCCGGCGCTGACCGCGCACGTGGTGATGCGTGATGGCACCGATGCCGATGCGCTGCGCCGCGAACTGGGAGCGCGTCTGCACGAGGAGTTCGGCATCGATCATGTGACCCTGCAGATCGAGGCGGACCATTGTGGCGAAGCCTGCGGGCAGCCGGTGAAGCACGCGCATGACCATGATCATGACCATGACCCTGATGCGCAGGGACATCATGGCCACGTGCACCGGTAAAAAATCCCGACTGGGTCACGTCGGCTGGGTAGAGTCGACTGCTAGTCGACTGCTCTTGGCGGAAAGCCCCGAAAATCCCGCGCTGCGCGCGATAGTCGACTAGCAGTCGGCTCTACCCTCATCGCGGCGCGAAGCCAGCCGGTCTGCCAGCCGCGTCGGTTCGGGCAGCCGGTAGCCACGCAGCGTGCGCTGTACCCAGGCCAGCGCGGTATCGGCGCTGACCCGATGGCCGCCGGCCACGAACAACGGCCTGCAGCGGATCTTGCTGCGCAGCACCCAGCCCAGCTGCTCGTCGCCGTCCAGCAACGGCGTGTGCGCGCCGGCTTCTGCGCCGGGCTCTTCGAAGCGCCCCACCAGCTTCGACTTCGCCACGCCGATAGTGGGCAGGTCGGTCACTACGCCCAGGTGTGACGCCACGCCCAGCCGCCGCGGGTGGCTGATGCCATGGCCATCGACGAACACCAGGTCCGGCGTGCGCGGCAGCTGTGCCAACGCGGCCAGCAGGGCCGGCAGTTCGCGGAAACTGAGCAGGCCGGGGATGTAGGGCATGACCGTGGGAATGCGTGCGATCTCCTGCGCCACCGGCTGCAGGGTGCGGGCATCCAGCAATACCGCTGCGGCGCGGGTGGTGGCGCCGTCATCCTCGAAGCCCACGTCCAGCCCGGCCAGCCAGCGCACCGTGCGCGGCAGGCGGTCCTGGCGCTCCACGCGGCTGGCCAGCTTCCGCTGTTGTTCGCGGGCGTCGGCGACGCTGCCTTGCCAGCGCCCGGGGTCGATCACGGTCTTCATCGGCCCGCAGCATGGCATGGCCGCCGCCACGGCGCGGTGAGCGCCGGCGGGGCTACAATGGCCGCCTGCCTTTCCTCGCGTTGGAGATCCTGCAGTGACCCGTAAACTCGTACTGTTGCGCCACGGCCAGAGCCAGTGGAACCTGGACAACCGCTTCACCGGCTGGGTCGATGTCGATCTGACCGACCAGGGCCGCAGCGAGGCCGCCAACGCCGGCCGCCTGATGCGCGAAGAAGGCCTGCAGTTTGACGTCGCCCACACCTCGGTGCTCAAGCGCGCCATCCACACCCTGCAGGGTGCGCTGGCCGAACTGGGCCAGGACTGGCTGCCGGTCAACAAGTCCTGGCGCCTCAACGAGCGCCACTACGGCGGCCTGCAGGGCCTGGACAAGGCCGAGACCGCTGCCAAGCACGGCGAGGACCAGGTCAAGGTGTGGCGTCGTTCGTACGACATCCCGCCGCCGCCGATGGAGCTGGAAGATCCGGGCCACCCGATCCACGACCGCCGTTACGCCGGCCTGGACCGCAATGCACTGCCGGGTACCGAATCGCTGGCGACCACGCTGGACCGCGTGCTGCCGTACTGGCACGACGCCATCGCGCCGCAGCTGAAGGACGGCAAGACCGTGCTGGTCACCGCGCACGGCAACTCGCTGCGCGCGCTGTACAAGTACCTCAACAACGTCTCGCGCGAGGAAATCCTCGAGCTGAACATCCCGACCGGCATCCCGCTGCTGTTCGAACTGAACGACGACCTGACCGTGAAGTCGTTCCGCTACCTGGGCGACCCGGAAGCCGCCCGCAAGGCCGCTGAAGCCGTGGCCAACCAGGGCAAGGCGAAATAAAACTGAAGGCCGGCGCAAGCCGGCCTTTCGTTTTGTAGAGTCGAGCCATGCTCGACTGCTTTGATGTCGTGCGAAAGGCGCAGTCGAGCATGGCTCGACTCTACAGGGGCTGGCCCTGTGACCTTTGCTGGACGATGCCCAGCGCTTCGCTGACGTCAACGTAGGCGTAGCCATCTTCCCAGGGGTAGCGGTGATCGGCGTCCGGAAGGAACATCACCACGGCATCGAGCGGTGTTTCCGGGGCGTGTCGAAGGGCCATTCCGAGGTATTCCCGATGGAACCGGGGATCGACGCGCTTGAAGATGACGTCGTATCCCCCTGACAGGACGTCGCCATTCCTGATGCCTGGCTGTATCCGATGCCCCTCGGCGAGCATCGCGGCGCAGGCACTGAGCAGAGCATGCGCCCTGTCACGGGGCATGTTGAAGACCATGACTTCGGGTGCCTGGTGGCACTGGTTGAAGCCGATGGTGTAGGAAAAAGGGACTTGGTCGGGGTGCTCTGGCTGGACGTGCAGGCAATGCCACCCGTAGCGCTGGATATGCTCGGCCACGGTCTCATCGCGGTGTGTCTGTCTGTCGGCCATGTGCTTCAAACGGGTGTCGTGGGGCGATACCTGTCAGTCTGGCATAGCGCCAGCAGTGTGCGGCATGGTTGAAACCCTTCGCATCAGGGGCGAATGAACGCCATTACGGCGGCCTGTTGTAGCGTCGAGCCATGCTCGACTGACGCCATCGCAACCCAGTAGAGCCACCCCATGGGTGGCTGCATCCGTCTGCTAGGAAGGACCCCGCAGGCGCGCCCTCGGAGGCTGCAATGCAGCAATGTCGATGACGTGGTCCTGGCAGATCACTTGATAGTGCGCGAATGGGCCGGGGTAACGGCTATCAGCGAAGGTGACATGGTCCAGATAATCGAGGAACTTCGACCGGCTGTAGCGGCGGAACCGGTTGCCGCTCCAGGCTTCGGAGTCGTCCCAGCTCTTGTAGGACTCGTTGTGCACGACATAGCTGATGTAGTGGTCCCATACCAGCTCGAAGCATTGCGAATCGGAGGTCATCTCTATCGCTCGCACGCCATCGATCCAATGTCCCTGGCCGAGATCCACCCGGCGGGGCTCTCCTGTCACCCGTCCCTCCTCGATGACCAGCCGCAGACAGTTGGCCTCCGGTTCGCCAATATCCGTCAGGAACAGATAATCGCAGCCGTCAAGCGCCAGTAGCAGCGCAGTTTCGTCCATGGGCGCGAGTTCCGGTGATCGGGAAGACAAGAATACCGGCATGTAGTTGGTTGGCGATGCCACGACCCCTGTGACCTTTGGCCGGTCCCCCACCGCGCCGCGCCCGCTACGCTGGACGATTCGCCGTCGGAGAGAGACTCCATGAACGTCCGCAACCTGGTCCCGCTGGGCCTGACCATCGCCATCGCTGCGTCGCTGGCTGCCTGTGGCAAGAACGAAACCGCGCCGGCCGCCACCGCCGATGCCAAGCCGGCCTTCGATCAGTCGCAGATCAAGACCCCGCTGATCTCGCTGAACAGCGCCGACCTGGATCCGTCCATCGCCGCCTGTACCGACCTCAACGGCTTCGTCAACAGCAAGTGGCTGAAGGCCAACCCGGTGCCGGGCGACCAGACCACCTGGGGCAGCTTCGAGATCCTGCGCGAGCGCTCGCTGGAAGTGCAGCACGCGCTGGTCGAGCAGGCCGCCGCCAGCCAGGCCAAGGCCGGCTCGGTGGAAGCCAAGATCGGTGACATCTGGAAGACCGGCAACGACGAAGCGAAGATCGAGGCCGCCGGCCTGACCCCGCTGCAGCCGCAGCTGGACAAGATCGCCGCGCTGAACGACACCGCCGCCATCACCCAGTACCTGCGCGACAGCCAGGCCGAAGGCAAGGGCGTGCTGTTCTCGCTGTTCGGCAATGCCGACTACAAGGATTCGGCCAACGTCATCGCCTACGTCGGCCAGGGCGGCCTGGGTCTGCCGGAGAAGGGCTACTACTTCGACGAATCGCAGGCCAAGATCCGTGAGGCCTACGTGGCCTACATCGCCCAGGTGCTGACCCTGTCGGGCATGGACGCGGCGCAGGCCGGCGAGCAGGCCAAGGCCGTGATGGCCTTTGAAACCCGCCTGGCCAAGGCCTCGATGTCGCGCATCGAAATGCGTGACCCGGCCAAGCGCTACAACCCGCTCAGCGCTGCCGACGCCGACAAGCTGACCCCGAACTTCAGCTGGACCGCGCTGTTCGACACCCTGAAGGTGCCGGCCGCGCAGAAGTTCTCGCTGGCGCAGCCGGGCTTCTTCGGTGAAATGGACAAGATGCTGGCCGACGTGCCGGCCAGCACCTGGCAGGCCTACCTGCGCTTCCACACCGTGGATGACGCATCGCCGTACCTGAGCAGCCAGTTCGAGAAGGCCAACTTCGACTTCTACAGCACCACCCTGCGTGGCCAGAAGGAAATGCAGCCGCGCTGGAAGCGCGTGCTGGAATCGGTGAACGGTGGCATGGGCGAAGCCCTGGGCCAGCTGTACGTTGATGCCGTGTTCCCGGCCGAATCGAAGGTGGCTATGCAGCACCTGGTGGAGAACCTGTCGCAGGCACTGAAGGCGCGCCTGGAGCAGCTGCCGTGGATGGGCGAGGAAACCAAGAAGAAGGCACTGGAAAAGTGGGCCAGCTTCACCCCGAAGATCGGTTACCCGGACAAGTGGCGTGACTGGGCGGGCCTGCAGACCAACGGTGACAGCTACCTGGGCAACATGCAGGCGGCGCGCGCGTTCAACTACCGCTACATGCTGGACAAGATCGGCAAGCCGGTGGACAAGACCGAGTGGGGCATGACCCCGCAGACCGTCAACGCCTACTACAACGCCACCAAGAACGAGATCGTGTTCCCGGCCGCCATCCTGCAGGCGCCGTTCTTCGATGCCAAGGCCGACCCGGCGCTGAACTACGGCGGCATCGGCGCGGTCATCGGCCACGAGATGATGCACGGCTACGACGACTCGGGCAGCCAGTTCGCTGCCAACGGCAACTTCGACAACTGGTGGACCGACGGTGACCGCAAGGCCTTCACCGAGCGTACCGACAAGCTGGTCGCGCAGTTCGACGGCTATGAGTCGGTGCCGGGCGTGTTCGTGAAGGGCAAGCTGACCCTGGGCGAGAACATCGGTGACCTGGGCGGCCTGACCGTGGCGTACGACGCGCTGCAGATGGCGCTGAAGGAAGACCCGAAGGCCAACGTCGAAGTCGACGGCCACAGCCAGGATCAGCGCTTCTTCATGAACTGGGCCACCGTGTGGCGCCGCAACTTCACCGATGGCGAGCTGCGCGTGCGCCTGAACACCGATCCGCACGCACCGGCCAACTTCCGCGCCAACGGTGCACCGTCGAACATGCCGTCCTATGCCGCTGCGTTCCAGTGCAAGGCCGGTGACGCGATGGTGCGCGCCGACGACAAGCGCGTGGTGATCTGGTAATCGCCACGGCGGTTGTCTGAGTGCAGAAGGCCCCGCGAAAGCGGGGCCTTTTCTTTGCGGGGCTGGCCGGGCGGTAGAGTCGACCGTTGGTCGACTATCGCGCGCAGCGCGGGGTTTTCGCGGTCTGCGGGAAGAGCGGTCGACTAACAGTCGGCGCTACCCGGCCAGCATGTCGCGGAAACGCCTCAGCACGTACGGGTCAATCAACCCGCCGGCCTGCTCATCGAGGATGCGCAGTACCGCGTCATGCTCCATCGCCTGGCGGTAGGGGCGGGCGCTGGTCATCGCGTCGTAGGCATCGACCACGGTGAGGATGCGTGCGCCCAGCGGGATCGACTCGCCGTGCAGGCCATCGGGGTAGCCGCTGCCGTCGTGGGCTTCGTGATGGGCGCGGATCAGCCGCGCCACCGGTACTGCATCGCTGCGGCCCGTGGCCAGGAAGATGTGTTCGCCGCGCACCGGGTGCTCGCGCATGATCGCGCGATCCTCATCGGTGTGCCGGCGCGGGCTCAGCAACACGTCATCGGGAATGCCGATCTTGCCGATGTCGTGGAAGCGTGCGGCCAGGCCGACGTGCGCGCGGCTGTCGCTGTCCATGTCGCAGTGGACGGCCAGGCGCTGGGCGAGCAGGCCGACGCGGTCGCAGTGATGGCGGGTGTAGGCATCGCGCATCTGCAGCGACATCGACAGTGCATCGACCAGGCAGGCATCGGTGTGCAGCAGATCGGGAGGGTTGGAATCAAGCATGGGGGTGGCGCCGCCTTGGCACGCAGAAACAACAAGGCCCGCGTCTGCGGGCCCGGATGGGGTGGGGTGGTGCATAGGGTAACGCGTGCGCCGGGGTCAGCGCAGCGCCAGGGTCAGCAGCAGCGCACGGGCCGCGTTGAAGCGGTCCTCCGGCAACGGCAGCGGGTGCTTGATGCGCAGCTTGTCCGGCCCTTCCATGGCATACAGGTTGGGCTGCTTCTGGATCAGCTGGATCACCGCCATCGGGTCGATGTTCGGCTTGGATTCGAACACGATGCGGCCGCCGTTCTCGCCCAGGTCCAGCTTGCGGATGCCCAGGGTGTTGGCCTGCAGCTTCAGTTCGGCAATGGCGAACAGGTGCTTGGCCGCATCCGGCAGCAGGCCGAAGCGGTCGATCATCTCCACCTGCAGCTCGCGCAGCGCATCGCTGTCACGCGCGCTGGAAATGCGCTTGTACAGGGTCAGGCGGGTGTGCACGTCCGGCAGGTAATCTTCCGGGATCAGCGCCGGCACATGCAGCTCGACCTCGGCACCGCGCACTTCCTCGCCGGCATCCAGGTCGGGAAGCTTGCCCTGCTTGATGCTGCGTACCGCGCGTTCCAGCAGCTCTGTGTAGAGGCTGAAGCCCACTTCGGCCATCTGCCCGCTCTGGTCCTCGCCCAGCAGTTCGCCGGCGCCACGGATTTCCAGATCGTGCGTGGCCAGGGTGAAGCCGGCGCCGAGTTCGTCCATCGAGGCGATCGCTTCCAGGCGCTTTTCCGCATCCGGGGTGATCGAGCGGCGGTCCGGCGCCACCAGGTAGGCATACGCACGGTGGTGCGAGCGACCCACGCGGCCGCGCAGCTGGTGCAGCTGGGCGAGGCCGAAGCGGTCGGCGCGGTTGATGATGATGGTGTTGGCGTTGGGGATGTCGATGCCCGATTCGATGATCGTGGTCGACAGCAGCACGTTGAAGCGCTGCTTCTGGAAATCCAGCATCACCTTTTCCAGCTCGCGCTCGGGCATCTGCCCGTGGGCGATGCCGATGCGCGCCTCCGGCACCAGCTCGGACAGCTCGCGCTGCATGCGGCCGATGCTTTCCACGTCGTTGTGCAGGAAGTACAGCTGGCCACCACGCGCCAGCTCGCGCTGGAAGGCTTCGCGCAGCAGCGCGTCGTCCCACTGGGTGATGAAGGTCTGCACCGCCAGCCGGTTCGGCGGCGGGGTGGCGATGATCGACAGGTCGCGCAGGCCGGCCATCGCCATGTTCAAGGTACGCGGGATCGGCGTGGCGGTCAGGGTCAGCAGGTGCACGTTGGCGCGCATCGCCTTCAGTGCCTCCTTCTGGCGCACGCCGAAACGCTGCTCCTCGTCGACGATGACCATGCCCAGGTCCTTGAACTTCACGTCCGGCTGCAGCAGGCGATGGGTACCGACGATGACGTCGATGGTGCCGGCGGCGACCTTCTCCAGTTCGGCCTTGATTTCCTTGGTGCTCTTGAAGCGCGACAGCACTTCCACCTTCAGCGGGTAATCGGCGAAGCGGTCGCGGAAATTGCGGTAGTGCTGCTCGGCCAGCAGCGTGGTCGGCACCAGCACGGCCACCTGTTTGCCGGCGCTGGCCGCGGCAAAAGCCGCGCGCACGGCCACTTCGGTCTTGCCGAAGCCGACGTCGCCGCAGACCACGCGGTCCATCGGCTGGCTGCTGGCCAGGTCGCGCAGGGTCGCGTCGATGGCGGCCAGCTGGTCGGGGGTTTCCTCGAACGGGAAGCCCGCCGCGAACGGTTCGTACATCGCGCGGTCCACCTGCAGCGCCAGGCCGGCACGCGCCTGGCGGCGGGCCTGGATCTCCAGCAGCTCGGCGGCCACGTCGCGCACCTTCTCGGCCGCCTTGCGCTTGGCCTTGGTCCATTGCTCGCCACCCAGCGAATGCAGCGGTGCGGTTTCCGCCGATGCACCGGAATAGCGGCTGATCAGGTGCAGCTGGGCCACCGGCACGTACAGGCGGTCGCCCTTGGCGTATTCGATTTCCAGGAACTCGCCGGGCATGCCGCCGACGTCCATCGCGATCAGGCCACGGTAGCGGCCGACGCCATGGTCTTCGTGCACGATCGGCGCGCCCTCGGTCAGCTCGCCGAGGTCGCGGATGATGGCTTCCGGCTCGCGGCCGGCACGGCGCGTGCGGCGGGTGCTGCCGGCGCGCTCGGGGAACAGCTGGCGCTCGGTGAGCACCGCGATGCGCGGCTCATCCAGGGCGAAGCCGTCTTCCAGCGGCGCCACGGTGATGGCGAAGCGCGCATCGTCGGCGAGGAAGCTGGGCAGGTCGGCCACCAGCGGTGGCTTCAGCTCGGCGGCCTGCAGCACTTCCAGCAGGGCTTCGCGGCGGCCCGGTGAATCGGCGGCGATCAGCACCCGGCCCGGATAGTGGCCGAGGAAGGATTTCAGTGCATCGCCGGCGGGCGCGTCGCGCGCAGCCACCGGTAGCGGCGGTAGCGGCTGGTCACCCAGTGCATGCGCATCGGCGATGCGTGCGTGCTCGGGTGCCCACACCTCGATGCGCGCGGCATCGTTCAAGCGTTCGCGCAGCAGTTCCGGCGACAGGTACAGCGCCGACGGCGGCAGCAGCGGCCGCTCCACATCGTGGCGGCGCTGTTCGTAACGGTCACCGGTCTGCGCCCAGAAGGCGACGGCCGCTTCATCCGCACCGGTGCACACCACCGGCAGGCTGCCGGCGGGCAGATAGTCGAACAGGGTGGCGGTGCTGTCGAAGAACAGCGGCAGGTAGTACTCGATGCCGGCCGGGGCCAGCCCGGATTTCAGATCCTGGTACAGCGAGCTGCGCCGGGTATCGACATCGAAGCGCTCGCGCAGCGTGCCCAGCACGCGGGCGATGCTGGCATCGTCCATCGGCACTTCGCGGCCGGGCAGCATGTGCACCGACTCGACCTTGTCCAGCGAGCGCTGGCTTTCCGGATCGAAGGCGCGGATCGAATCGATGTCCTCGTCCAGCAGCTCCACCCGCAGCGGCTCGTCGGCGCCCATCGGGAACACGTCGAGCAGGCCACCGCGCACGGCGAAATCGCCCGGGTCCATCACCTGCGGCACGTTGCGGTAGCCGGCGCTTTCCAGGCGGCGCTTCTCGGCTTCCAGGTCCAGGCGCTGGCCGACCTTCAGGTCGAAGCTGCCACCGATGACGTAGCTGCGCGGGGCCAGCTGCTGCAGCACCGTCTGCACCGGCACCACCACCAGGCCACGCTTGAGCGCGGGCAGGCGGTGCAGGGCGGCCAGGCGCTGCGAAATGATGTCCGGGTGCGGGCTGAAGCGGTCGTAGGGCAGCGTTTCCCAATCGGGGAACGCCACCACCGGCAGGTCCGGATCGGTGCCGATCAGGGTCTGCAGGTCGGCTTCGAGCTGGTTGGCGCCGTGGTTGTCACGGGCGATCACCAGCAGCGGCGCGTCGTGCGCGCGCGCGGCCTGGACCAGGTACCAGGCCAGCGCGGTCGGCGAGGCGGGGGCGCGCCACCAGGCGCGGAGCTGGCCGGCGCGAGGCAACGGCGGGGCGGGGTATGAGGTACGCGACATGGACCGCCGATCTTAGCAGAAGGGTTTGTCGCGACCGTGTGCGCAACGCGGTTGGTAGCGCCGGGCCATGCCCGGCGGATGCCGCACCACCGCTGCGCTCGCCGGGCATGGCCCGGCGCTACCTCAGTTGTCCAGTTCCAGCACCATGCGCACCAGGCCATCGGCGCCATTGGGGTGCGGTACCGGCTTGAAGCCCAGCGAGGCGGCCAGCTGCTTCATCGGCTCGTTCTCGGCGGCCACGTCGCCATACAGACGGTCCAGGTACTTGCCGCGGCCCCACTTCACCAGCTTGCGCATCAGTTGGCGGCCCAGGCCCTGGCCGATCAGGAAGCGGCTGATCAGGATCGCGTACTCGGCTTCACGGGTACCAGGGATGATCGAGGCACGCGCGACCGCGCCAACCACCGCTTCACCGGCAGGCAGCGATTCGGCCGCCACCAGGGTGATTTCGGTCTTGGGGTTGGGGTGGGTCAGGCGCTGGGTGGTGTCCGCCGAAAGCTCGGTCACCGACTGCAGGAAACGGTCACGGATTTCTTCCGGCCCGAAGAGGCTGAAGGCGGCCTGCAGCGGCGCGCCGTCTTCCGGGCGGATGGGGCGGATCAGCAGCTCGTGGCCGCTGGGAGCCTTGAAGATCTCATGCCAGGGCGGCATGCGGTTGCGAGTGGCCATACCGGGTGATTCCTTGGTGGTCCATCGATTGTGGCATCACCGGGGCTGCATTCCGTGAACGAAAGGCTCACGGGCGTACAGCCTCGTGAAGACGGCAGATCGTCGCCTGATCGTGGCCTATTCGGGGGCCTTGAGCCAATCCAGGCGGGTGGTGGCACCCGGCTCGCCCAAGTGCTGGCGCAGCGCCGGCAGGGCCGGGCCGACCACCCGGTCGAACTGCCAGGGGGCATTGAGCAGCAGCATGCCGCTGCCGTTGAGGCGCAGCGGGGAATCGTCCGGACGCACCAGGAACTCGATGGTCATGGCCGATTTCACCGGCAGGGCGGCGGCCTTGCGCAGGAAATGCAGGATGGTGCGGCGCTGCTTGATCGGGAACCAGACCGCGCAGGTGGCCTGCGGCCAGCGCGCCAGGGCCTCGGCCAGGGCGGCCAGGATGGCCTGGTATTCGGCATCCTGTGCCTCGTACGGCGGGTCGATCAGGACCAGGCCACGGCCGATCTTGCTGCCGTTGACCTTCGGCGGCAGCTGCGAACGCAGCAGCGCGTAGCCATCGCCCTGGTGCACGCCGACGCGGTTGTCGTGGGCAAACAGCGCCTTCAGCTGGGCCGCTTCGTCGTCCTGCAGCTCGCAGACCGCCATCCGGTCCTGCGCGCGCATGGCCTGGGCGCTCAGCAGCGGCGAGCCCGGGTAGGTGATCATCGCGCCCACCGGGTTGTCGGCCTGCACGGCCTTCAGGTAGCGCTCGATGACCTCCGGCAGCTTGGGCTGGGCCATCAGGCGCATGATGCCGTCTTCGGCCTCCAGGGTCTTGCGGCCCTCTTCGCTGGCCAGCAGGTAACGGCCGGCACCGCCATGGGTGTCGAGCACGAAGAACGGGCTGTCCTTGCGCTTGAAGCTGTCGATCAGGGCCAGCTGCACGATGTGCTTGAGGACATCGGCATGGTTGCCGGCATGGAAGGCGTGGCGATAGTTCATGGGCGGCAGTGTACGGGGCGGCGGCCGCAGCGGCTATGCTGCGCGCCATGACAGCCCCCGTTGCCCAGGTCCTGGTAGTCGAGGACGAAGCCGCCATCGCCGAAACCGTGCTGTATGCCCTGCGCAGCGAAGGTTACGCGGCCAGCCACTGCCTGCTTGGCGGGCAGGCCCTGCAGCGCCTGCAGGAGGGCGACGTGGACGTGGTGGTGCTGGACGTGGGCCTGCCCGACCTCAGCGGCTTCGAGGTCTGCCGCCGGCTGCGCGCCCTGCCGGGGCAGCAGGCGCAGGTACCGGTGATCTTCCTGACCGCCCGCAACGATGAGCTGGACCGCGTGCTGGGCCTGGAACTGGGCGCCGACGATTACATGGCCAAGCCCTTCTCGCCGCGCGAGCTGGTGGCCCGGGTACGCGCCCGGCTGCGCCGGGTGACGCCGGCCGCCCCGGCCGTGGCGGCGGTCGAGCCCGGCTGGCGCGAGCATGGTGCCTTCTCCATCGACCGCGAGGGCCGTCGCATCCGCTACCAGGGCCACACCCTGGACCTGACCCGCTATGAGTACGCCCTGCTGGAGGCGCTGCTGCAGCGCCCCGGCGCCATCCTCAGCCGCGCCCAGCTGATGGACCGCGGCTGGGACAGCAGCGCCGACAGCGCCGACCGCACCGTCGATACCCACGTCAAGACGCTGCGCGCCAAGCTGCGTGCGGCCGGTGCCAGCGACGACCCGATCCGCACCCATCGTGGCCTGGGCTACGCGCTGGAGACCTGAGCCATGCGCCTGGTACTGAAGCTGTTCCTGGGCTTCTTCCTGATCACCGGCATCGCCGCGTTCTTCGTCATGCGGGTGTTCGTCAACGAGGTGAAGCCGGGCGTGCGCCAGGCGATGGAATCGACCCTGGTCGATGCGGCCAACGTGCTGGCCGAAATGGCCGCGGCCGACGTCAAGGCCGGCACGATCGGCAGCGGCAGCTTCACCCGCAATCTGGCCAAGGCCCGCCAGCGCGACCTGAAGGCGATGGTCTGGCGCTTCCCCAAGCGTTCGCTGGATTACCGGGTGACGATCACCGATGCGCGCGGCATCGTCATCTACGATTCGCTGGGCCGCGACGTCGGTCGTGACAATTCGCGCTGGAACGATGTCTACCGCACGCTGCGCGGCGAGTACGGCGCGCGTTCCAGCCCGGAAGTGCCCGGTGGCGAGGGCGACACGGTGATGCACGTGGCCGCGCCGGTCTACGACCCTGCCGACGGCCACACCCTCATCGGCGTGCTCAGCCTGGCCCAGCCCAACCGCAGCATCGATCCGTTCATCGCCGCCAGCCAGCGCGCCATCATGGAGCGCGGGGCGTGGCTGATCGGCCTGTCCGCGCTGGTCGGCGTGCTGGTGACGATGTGGCTGACCACCGGCCTCGGCCAGCTCAGCCGCTACGCACGCGCGGTCACCGCTGGCGAGCCGGTGCCACCGCCACGGCGCCGCCGCGATGAGATCGGCGATCTCGGCCAAGCCCTGGAAACCATGCGCCGCAAGCTGGAAGGCAAGGCCTACGTCGAGCAGTACGTGCAGTCGCTGACCCATGAAATGAAGAGCCCGCTGGCCGCCATCCGCGGTGCCGCCGAACTGCTGCAGGAACCGATGCCCGATGCCGACCGTGCGCATTTCGCGCGCAGCATCGTCGACCAGCAGGAGCGGTTGACCGAGACCATCGACAAGCTGCTGGCGCTGGCCGAAGTGGAACAGCATGGCTGGCTGCAGACCCGCGACCCGATCGCGCCGGCCACGCTGCTGGACGATGCCGCTGCCGCCGCACAGGTGCGTGCACAGGCGGCCGGTGTCGTGGTGCGGATCGGCGCGGTGCCTGACCTGCGCGTGCACGGCGATGCCTATCTGCTGCGGCAGGCGCTGCAGAACCTGATCGACAACGCGGTGGCGTTCTCGACGCCCGGCGGCGAGGTCGAGCTGGAGGCGGTGGCCGATGGCCAGGGCGTGCGCCTGCAGGTGGCCGACCGTGGCGCCGGTGTGCCCGAATACGCGCGTGACCGGGTGTTCGAGCGCTTCTATTCGCTGGCCCGTCCCGGCAGTGGCCGGCGCAGCTCCGGCCTGGGCCTGCCGTTCGTGCAGGAAGTGGCGCGCCTGCACGATGGCCGCGCCAGCCTCGAGCCGCGGCCCGGCGGCGGCACTGTCGCGAGCCTGTGGCTGCCGCTGGGTGGACCGGCGCATCGGGCCCGTCGCTGACTTCACATTCGCTTCAAATTCGCCACAAACCCCGCTCACCGCCGCCGTCCATCCTGCAGTCCTCTGCAACGAGGATGGACGATGAAATCCCTGAAGATGCTGTTGCGGTTCGCCATCGTCGGCGGACTGATCCTGCTGCTGCTGATCCCGCTGACAATGATCCGCGGCGTCATCAACGAACGCAGTGCGTACCGCGACGAGGCCTTCGCGCGGGTGGCCGACAGCCGCGCCGGTGCGCAGCGCCTGGTCGGCCCGGTGCGGGTGGTGCCGTGGGTGGAACGCCAGCAGGTCGAGGTGATCGACGCCAAGGGCAACAAGAAGACCGAGGAGCAGGTGACCGAAGGTCACAGGCTGCAGATGCCGGCCTCGCTGGACGTGGGCGGCGAAATGCTGCCGAGCCAGCGCGAGGTCGGCCTGTTCAAGGTGCCGGTGTACAGCTGGAACGGCCAGTTGAAGGCGACCTTCGCGGCCGACGATTACCCGGTGAAGCCGGGCCGCAGCTATGGCCGGCCGTACGTGGTGCTGGGCGTGTCCGATGCGCGTGGCCTGGTCGGCACGCCGGACCTGCGCGTGGATGGCAGACAGGTGCGGCTGCTGCCGGGTGTCGGCGCAGCCAGCGAGGTAGGCCGTGGCCTGCACGCGCCGGTGGCCGGCTTCGCCGAGAGCCACGGCGGCACCCTGGCCGGCAGCAGCATCGAGCTGGACCTGCGCCTGGACGGCAGTCGCGCGCTGTCGGTGGTGCCGGTGGGTGATGACACCCGGATCGCACTGCGCTCGCGCTGGCCGCACCCGTCCTTCAGCGGTGCGTTCCTGCCCAACGAACGCCGGGTCGATGCGCAGGGGTTCAACGCGCAGTGGGCGGTGTCTTCGCTGGCCTCGGATGCCCAGACGCAGCTGCGCCGTGACGGTGCGATGGATTCGCAGGCAGTGACGGTGTCGCTGGTGGATCCGGTCGACACCTACACCCAGGCCGACCGCGCCTCCAAGTACGGCATCCTGTTCGTGGTGCTGACCTTCGTCGGCTTCATCCTGTTCGAGCTGATCAAGTCGCTGCGCATCCACCCGCTGCAGTACCTGATGGTCGGCCTGGCGCTGGCGATCTTCTTCCTGCTGCTGATCAGCCTGTCCGAGCACATCACCTTCTGGAAGGCCTACCTGGTCTCGGCCGTGGCCTGCATCGGCCTGCAGGCGGTGTACCTGGCCCATGTGCTGGGCCACTGGAAGCGCGGCCTCGGCTTCGCTGCGCTGCTGACCCTGCTGTACGGCGCGCTGTATGGCCTGCTGGTCTCGGAAAACAACGCGCTGCTGATGGGATCGCTGCTGCTGTTCGTGATCCTGGCGCTGGCGATGTGGGTGACCCGCCGGGTCGACTGGTACGCGCTGGGCGCGGAACTGAAGTAAGGAGCACGCCATGGGCTGGCGCCAGGGATTGTGGCAACGGGCACGGCAGGGCGTTCCGGCGCTGCTGGAAGTGGATGCACTGCTGCAGGCACATGGCGTGCTGGCGGCCCTGCCGGGGGCACGGATCGCCCCCGGTCTGGTCCGCTTCCAGCTGGCCGCGGTGACCTGTGAGGGATTGCAGCGCAAGGGGCTGGAATGGCTGGTCGGCGCGCGGCAGGGCCGCGGCGCGCTGGCCGGGCGGGTGCCGCGCTACCGGCCATGGAAGGCCGGCGCGGCGGCGCTGTCGGAGATCGGCATCGACGGCCTGCCGCCGGACTGGCCGGCGCATGCCGCGGTGTACGGCTGCAGCAGCGTGGACCAGCGTCATTGGCTGTTGCTGCTGCCGGAGCGCGCGCAGCTGTGGCTGGGGTGGCGTGGGTGAGCGCGCACGGAGCATCCACGCATGGCGTGGATCTACGGGAGCCACCGCACATCATCGACATGCATGGCGGGGGGGAGCGCGGTGCGGCCCATGACCGATGGGACGGGGGCGCCGCACCGCTGCTGGCTAGACTCGATGGGTTGACGTTCGAGCCGAAGGGCAGGGGTGTGGTGTGTTGAAGTGGAACGGGCTGAAGTGGGGCGTGCTGGCCACGGCGCTGGCGATGGGTGGCAACGCAATGGCGCAGCAGCGTGAACCGGTGGACCTGGACATGGTCAGCCGCATCCGCCAGGAGGCCTTCCACCGTTCGCAGGTGATGGACACCTTCAGCTACCTCACCGAACGTATCGGCCCGCGCCTGACCAATTCGCCGGCGATGGGCCGCGCCAATGCGTGGACCCGCAGCAAGTTCAGCGAATGGAAGCTGGACAACGTGCACGACGAAGCCTTCGATGATTTCGGCCGCGGCTGGGAATTCACCTCGGCCAGCGTGGAAATGCTGGGCGACCGCGTGCAGCCGCTGCACGCCCTGCCCAAGGCGTGGACGCCCGGCACCCGCGGCCCGGTCGAGGGCGAGCTGGTGCACGTGGAGATCAAGAAGCCCGAGGACATCGAGCAGTACCGCGGCAAGCTGCGCGGCAAGATCCTGCTGCTGGGCGAGGCGCGCGAGTACAAGCGCGGTACCGAGCCGGACTCGCACCGGCACGACGCCACCTCGCTGGAAGGCCTGCAGGAATTCACCCTGCCCAAGGACGTGGCCGCCGAACGGGCCAAGCGGGTGAAGGAATACAAGGAACGCCAGGAGCTGGCCGCCAAGGTCAACGCCTTCTTCGTCGAAGAGGGCGCGCTGGCATCGATCAGCATCAGCAGCTGGGACAACGGCATCATCCGCGTCGCCGGCGGCGGTTCGCGCAAGGCCGGCGAATCGGTGGGCATCCCGGAACTGGCGATGATCGCCGAGCACTTCAACCCGCTGGTGCGCGCGCTGGACGCCAAGCAGCCGGTACGCCTGCGCGTGGACGTGGCCGCGCGCTTCACCGACGAGGCCGACCAGCCCGGTTACAACACGCTGGCCGAGATCCGCGGCAGCAGCAAGCCCGACGAAGTGGTGATGATCGGCGCCCACCTGGATTCCTGGCACAGCGGCACCGGCGCGGCCGACAACGCCGCCGGCGTGGCGGTGATGATGGAGGCGATGCGCATCCTCAAGGCCACCGGCGCCAAGCCGAAGCGGACCATCCGCGTAGCGTTGTGGAGTGGCGAGGAGCAGGGCCTGATCGGCTCGCAGGCGTATGTGGCCAAGCACTTCGGCCGTTTCCCGGAACCCACCGACGCGGCCCAGAAGGCGCTGCCGGCCTCGCTGCGCGACCCGACCGGTGCCCTGCAGAAGACCCGCGATTACGGCAAGTTCCAGGTCTACTTCAACATGGACAACGGCTCCGGCCGCTTCCGGGGCATCTACGCCCAGGAAAACCTGGCGGCGATGCCGATCTTCGAAGCCTGGCTGGCCCCGTTCCATGACGTGGGCGCCACCACCGTGGCCACCCGCAATACCGGCAGCACCGACCACATCAGCTTCGACCGGATCGGTCTGCCGGGCTTCCAGTTCATCCAGGACCGCCTGGACTACTTCACCAACGTCCACCACAGCCATCTGGACACCTGGGACCACGCCGAGCCGGATGACCTGAAGCAGGCCGCCGCCATCGTTGCCTCGTTCGCCTACAACGCCGCGATGCGCGAGCAGTCGTTCCCGCGCAAGGCTGAACCGTAAAAGAGGGCACGGAGGGGATAAAATCGTTTCTCCCCTCCGTCGCCGCAGATTGCATCATTCTGGGATCGAGACGATCTGGTTGATGGCCGGATCGATGGCGAACACTGCCCGGATCGATGGTTTACCGTCGAGTGCCTTTACCTGATTGGACAGACTTGCAGCCTGGAAGTAGGTCGTTCCGTCGTGCTGCATCAGCGGTCGGATATCCAACGGGTCTCTGACCGGATCTGACAGCTCTGCCAGGCACAGTTGCCGGCCGCAGCTGAAGTCCAGCACTGTGCGTTCGCGGCCCTCCTCCGACAGGCCGCTCTGGAGGTGGCTGGAAAACAGAGCGGTCGACTCGGACAGTTCCCTGTCTGTCGAAGCTGCAGCGTGCATGGCGTTGATCATGGCAGAGAAGGCGTCGGCGTCTGCTAGCAGCTCGTCAATTCGGCTCTCATCCAAGGCAGTGTCGTAAATCAGATTCGCCTCATTGGGCGTGTCACCCCGATGAAGATTCGGCAGGAGAGGCTTTGAACCCGAATGGGAGACTGTGCCGGCGAGTTCCCGCTCGGCGGCGTCTGGCGCGGTTCTTGAGGCACGGCTGGAGTTCTGCGCGGAAGGACTGTGCGCAGGGCCATTTGTCGAAAAATGCCATGCCAGTGCGCCGACCGTCACCCCAGTCATGAGTAGCCACAGAGCAGTCTTTCTTGCATTCATTTGAAGTGCTCAGGTCACTGGCCCGGTTTCTACGAGTGCTTCGCCCGGGGCGGAGGTTTTGGTTACCCAGCCGCCTTTGCTGTCCCAGACCGAGAAGCCTCCCCCCGGTCGTGTGGACACCACGCATGAGTTCTGGCAGGTGTAGTAGTGGCTGTTGATTTTGACGGTTGTGGAGGCCTTGGACTCAGAAAGGCCGAAAAAGCCGACAACGACCAGTCCCGCAATGCCGTAGGCCACCTTCATCGGCCGAGATCCCAGAACACCTTTCCGCAGGAGGCCGCCCTTATTTGCCGCGGTGATCGCGCACTTTTGCGGGTACGCGGCATTTGATGAGAAGGATGGATGGGTCATGTGGAAACGTCCCTGCTTCGTTGAAGGATGTTCAGGTTACATTCGGGTAGGACGGCAGGCTGTAGGACTGGTTGTAATTTTCGCGGTATGTAATCCGGTAAAATCTGGGGGATTCCCGTTCCCCGAGCCCTCCATGATCTGCCGCACCCGCTTCGCCCCCAGCCCCACCGGTTACCTGCACATCGGCGGTGCCCGCACCGCGCTGTACTGCTGGCTGGAGGCCCGCCACCGCGGCGGCGAATTCGTGCTGCGCATCGAGGACACCGACCGTGAACGCAGCACCCAGGGCGCGATCGACGCGATCCTGGAGGCGATGGACTGGCTGGGCCTGGACTACGACGTCGGCCCGATCTACCAGACCGACCGCGTCGCCCGTTACCTGGAAGTGGCCGAGCAGCTGGTGGCCGACGGCAAGGCGTACTACGCCTACGAGACCCGCGAGGAGCTGGACGCGATGCGCGAGGCCGCCATGGCCAAGCAGGAAAAGCCGCGCTACAACGGCGCCGCGCGTGAACTGGGCCTGCCGCGCAAGGACGACCCGAACCGCGTCATCCGCTTCAAGAACCCGCTCGACGGCACCGTGGTGTTCGACGACCTGATCAAGGGCCGCATCGAGATCGCCAACAGCGAGCTGGATGACATGGTCATCTTCCGCCCGGACGGCTACCCCACCTACAACTTCGCGGTGGTGGTGGACGACTGGGACATGGGCATCAGCGAGGTCATCCGCGGCGACGACCACATCAACAACACCCCGCGCCAGATCAACCTGTACGAAGGCATCGGCGCCCCGGTGCCGAAGTTCGGCCACATGCCGATGATCCTGGACGAGCAGGGTGCCAAGCTGTCCAAGCGCACCGGCGCGGCCGACGTGATGCAGTACAAGGACGCAGGCTACCTGCCCGATGCGCTGCTGAGCTACCTGGCCCGCCTGGGCTGGTCGCACGGTGACCAGGAGCTGTTCAGCCGCCAGGAACTGATCGAGCTGTTCGACGTGACCAACTGCAACTCCAAGGCCTCGCGCCTGGACATGGCCAAGCTGGGCTGGGTCAACCAGCACTTCCTGAAGACCGAGGAGCCGGCCAGCATCGTGCCGCACCTGGTCTACCAGCTGGAAAAGCTGGGCCTGGACGTGGCCGCCGGCCCGGCGCCGGTGGACGTGGTGATCGCCCTGCGCGAGCGCGTGCAGACCCTGAAGGAAATGGCCGAGAAGGCCGTGGTCTGGTACCAGCCGCTGACCGAGTACGACGACGCGGCCGTGGCCAAGCACTTCAAGGCCGGCGCCGAGCTGCCGCTGGGCAAGGCCCGCGAACTGCTGGCGGCCCTGCCGGAATGGACCGCCGAAGCCGTCGGCGTAGCCCTGCACGACGCTGCCGCCGCCCTGGAAATGGGCATGGGCAAGGTCGCCCAGCCGCTGCGCGTGGCCATCACCGGCACCCAGGTCAGTCCTGACATTTCCCATACCGTGTACCTGGCCGGCCGCGAGCAGGCCTTGAAACGCATCGATGTGGCCATCACCAAGGTAGCAACGGCCTGAGCCCTGCCGCCCAGACCTGAACCGGAGAACGCGCATGCCCGCCAAACCAGCTTCTGCCTGTACCGCCCCGCACCACCACGTCCACGACGCATCGGATTTCGTGGCGGTGGTCGAGCGTGTCTCGCGTGAGCGCGGGCTGCGCCTGACCCCGATCCGCGCCAATGTGCTCAAGCTGATCGCCGAGGCCGGCAAGCCGGTCAAGGCCTATGAGCTGCTGGAGTGGGTGCGCAACGGCAAGGGCGTGGGCGCTGATGCCCCGCCCACCGTCTACCGCGCGCTCGACTTCTTGATGGCGAACGGCTTCGTGCACAAGCTGGAATCGGTGAATGCCTTCGTGGCCTGCCACCACCCCAGCAGCGCGGCGCATTCGGTGCCGTTCCTGATCTGCAACAGCTGCCACAGCGCGGTGGAGCTGGAAGACCGCGAGATCGTCACCCAGCTGGAAAAGCGCGCCAAGGAACTGGGTTTCCAGCCGCAGGCGCAGACCCTGGAAGTGCACGGCCTCTGCGCGCGCTGCGCCGGCTGACGCTACGGGATTCTGCTGGGGTCAGAGCCCTTTTGCCAAGGCAAAAGGGATCTGACCCCGTATGAGGTCCGGGCTCTGACCCCCTCTCACAGACGCTGCCGCAGCCGCTTCAAGGCCACCTTGCGCGCAGCAACCAACTCTTCCTCCTCCAGCGGCAGCGACTGCAGCCACGCCATGGCTTCAGCCACCGACGCACCGCGCGCGGCATACAGCGCCAGGCTGCGGCCCTGCGTCGTCGGCGCCTGTTCCCACGCGCGCTGGACCAGGCGCAGCAGCGACTGCTGCGTTGCCACCGGCACCACAACGCCCTTGTCGAACGACAGCAGCGAATTCAACGCAGCCAGCGCCCGCGACGGCGCCGACATCGGATCGCTCTGGCTGAAATCCGCCTGCGCGCAGAACCCCAGCAGCGCCATCACCGACTCCTCGCTGCGCACGTCCTCCAGCACACCGATCGCATAGGTCGCCCGCCGCGGATCATCCAGCAGCGGCTGCAGTCCCGCCACGCCATCGTGGCCGAATGCCGCACACGCCTGCGACCACGGCGCCATCGGCGCAAGGTGGGTGCCATCGGCGTTGTACTGGAACTCCTCGCGCCAGCCGTACAGCGCGCACAGGCGCTCGATCTCGGCCGCGCCATCGCTGCCATGGTCCAGCACGAAGCGGATCAGATCCTCCACTTCCACAGCACCGCCATGTTCCAGCGGCGCAGGCCCCTTGGCCGCCTTCTTGGCCAGTGCGTTGAATTTCATTCCTTGTGCCTGTTCCTGGCGTAGAGCAGTCGAGCATGGCTCGACTCTACAAAATAAGCGGAGCAACAGCCCTCCGCTTTTGATTCTATTCCTTTGATTCACGTGGCTGACGCGCATGGAGAATGTCCGTGGCCGGGTGGGTGGGCTGCGCAGGGGCGTGAGCCGCATGGATGCGGCGACCGAGCTTACAGGGACGTACTTGCAGCGTCCCCTGCGCAGCCCACCCACCCGGCCCATCCAGCAAACCCCAACTGCAACGATCAGCCACGAGGGGCTCCGCCGTTCGCCGCCTACGGCGAAGCCGAGCTTCTCGGCAGGCAGCAGAGCAGTCGACTCTACCAGTCGACTCTACCAGTCGACTCTACCGCGCGGGCGCGGGCGCAGGTGCCGCCGCAGGCTCCGCCGCCGTATCCACCCGCGCGATCACCGACATCCCCGGCCGCAGCCGCGCCGCCAGCTCCTGCCCCGGATCAATCGAAATTCGAATCGGCAACCGCTGCACCACCTTGGTGAAGTTGCCGCTGGCATTGTCCGGGCGCAGCACGCTGAACTCCGAACCGGTGGCCGGCGCGATCTGCTCCACGTGGCCGTGCAGGCGCTGGCCCTTGAACGCATCCACCGAGAACGTCACCGGCTGGCCGATGCGCATCTGCCAGGTCTGGCCTTCCTTGTAGTTGGCCACCACCCACAGCGCCTCCGGCACCAGGAACAGCAGCTGCGAACCGGCCGCCACATACTGGCCCACGCGCACGCTGGCCTCGCTGATCTGCCCGTCGCGCGGCGCATGGATGACCGTGTTGGCCAGGTCGATGCGGGCTAGTTCCAGCTGCGCCTGCGCGCTTTCCACCTGCGCCTCCAGGCCCTTGCGCGCCACCTGGGTCGACACCAGGGTCTCCTCGGCGATGCGGATCTGCGCCTGCGACTGCTGCACGCTGGCCTGCGCTGATGCCTGGGTGGTTCGGAACTTGTCGCGGTCGTTGATCGAGACCAGCTGCTGCGCGGCCAGTTCCTCGTAGCGCTTGGCTTCGTTGCGTGAGCGCTGCAGCTCGGCCTGGCCGGCCGACAGCGTGGCGCGGGTTGAAGCGATCTGCGCGCGGTTCTGCGCCTGCGACTGGTCCGAGTTGGCCAATGCCGCGCGCGCGCTGTCCAGCGTCGCCTCGGCCTGCGCCACCTTCTGCGCGTAGATGCGGTCGTCGATGCGCAGCAGCGGCTCGCCCTTCTTCACGTGCTGGAAGTCTTTCACCAGCACCTCGGTGACATAGCCGGCCACCTGCGGCGCCATCACCGTGATCTGCCCGCGCACGTACGCGTTGTCGGTGACCATCACGCTGCTGGTGAACGGCCACAGGTTCCACGCGCGCAGGATCAGCGCGATGCCCAGCAGCGCCACCACCACCATCACCACCACGCTGCGTGAGCTGGGCTTGAGGTATTTCGGTGCCGCCGCGGGCGCGGCAGGCGTGGGCGCAGGCGCAGGCGCAGCGTCGGTCGGCGGCGGTGGGCTGACGTTCTCGGGGGCGTCGCTGTCGGGGCGGGGCGGTAGCGGAGACATGGCGGCGGGCTCAGTGGGGCGGGGCGGCGGTGACCGCAAGGGGCGGAGACGGGTGGCGCTTGTGCCATTGCTTGAGCACGGCGGTGCGCAGCGACAGCAGCAGCAACCAGCACAGGAAGCCGATGGCCAGCCAGCCGCTCAGGGTGAAAACATCATTGAAGGCGCGCACATTGGCTTCGCGGCGGGCCGTGGTTGCCAGCTGCGCGGTGCCCTGCGCGCTGCGCAGCACCGGGTCGGTGATCTGCGCGGCGTAGATCTGCTGCTGGATGCGCAGGCGCTGCGCGACCACCGGGTCGGCCGGGTCCAGCTGGCTGGTGATCGCACTGGAATACAGCTGCTCGCGGTGCAGCTGGAAGGTGCCCAGCACCGCCGAGCCGGCCAGGCCGCCCAGGGTCTGGGTGATCGACAGGGTGACCAGGAAGGTGATCATGTGGTCCACGCCCTGTTTCAGCGCCGCGGAAATGCCGAGCATGATCAGCGGGCCCATGAACATGCCGGCACCGACCGAGGCCAGGAACTGGCTGATGTAGAAGTCGTGCGGCCGGTCCAGGCTGGTGCGGCTCTGGTCGAAGAACGCGGCGGTGCCCAGCAGCAGGATGGCCATCAGCAGCTGGGCGATCAGCCGCTTCGGCCCGAAGGTGAGCGAGGCACCGGCGATGCCGACGATCACCCCGGCCAGGATCACCACGAACAGCGGGCGCATCTGGTCCGGGCCCATGCCCAGCGTGCGCATCAGGTTGACCACGCCGTAGGACTGTTCGGTGGTGAGGAAGCGCAGCAGGAACGCGCCGACGATGAAGTGCAGCACCGGCAGCGTGGACAGCCAGCGGATCTGCAGCAGCGGGTTGCGCCGGTAGTGTTCGATGACCAGTGCCGTGGTGGCCAGCGCGATCGAAGCGACCAGGGCCCAGCCCAGCCACGGCGTGTTCAACCACCAGCGCGTGTAGCCCTGCGCCAGCACCACCACCAGCAGCGCCACGGCCGGTGCGAGCAGGGCGAAGGTGAGGAAGTCCAGCGGTTCGAACGCCTTGATCTGTATGCCCGGCGGCAGCTTCAGCACCACCACCGCGGCGAACGCGCACAGCGCCAGGCCGGCCTCGAACGAGTACAGCTGGTGCCACTGGCCGGTATCGACCAGCGTCGGCGAGACGATCCAGGCGATCGGCACCGCCAGCTGCGACAGGCCGACACCAATCACCAGCAGGTTGCCGGTGAAGCGCCGCGGCAGCGCCTGCAGCATGTACAGCGTGCCCAGCGTCGAGCACGCCGCGCCGGCAAAGCCGCTGGCCGCGCGGGTCAGCAGCGTGGTCTCGTAGCTGCCGACGAACAGGTGCAGCACCGCCAGTGCCGCATACAGGCCCAGGCCGATCTCGGCGAACAGGCGGATGCCGTACTGCTGGCGGAACTTGAAGGCCAGCAGGTTGGCGGTGACGTTGACCATGGCATAGGCCGCCACCAGCCAGCTGCCCTGGGTGGGCGTCAGCGCGAGCTGGCCCTGCAGGAAGGGCAGGTTGGCGGTGACCAGCGCATTGCCGAGGCCGCCGGTGATGGCCACCAGCAGCGAGACCAGCGCATAGGCCGCGCGACGGTACGGGGGGTGCCAGGGCATCGAGGCCGAACCGGGCATGGTCGGCTTCTCGTGCTCCTCCCAGTCCGGAACCGGCTTGAGATACGGCTGGACCATCAGCGCCCCTGGTTGGCTGCTCCCTGGAGGCCGCCGCGCAGCAGCTGCAGGGCGCGCCCGGCCAGCTGGGCACGCTCTTCGCGGGTCTTGCCGCGCAGGGCTGCGCCCAGCATGCCCGAGATCAGTGAAATATCCGTCTTTTCCAGGTCCGGCCGGCACAGGCCGGCGGCCTTGGCGCGGGCGATCGGCGCTTCCAGCAGGTCGCGCACGGTCTCGCGCGCGATGCGCATGGCGGCCACGTCCGAATCCACCGCGCGCCAGTAGTCGGCCAGCGCCGGCGAATCGATGATGCGCTGGGCCATGCCTTCGAAGACCTCGAACAGGGCGTCGTCGCGGTCGCCCAGCTGTTCCACCTGGCGGCGGATGCGGTCGACGGTCCGCTGCAGCAGCGCCTGGATCAGCGCGGTGCGGTCGGGGAAGTTGCGGTACAGGGTGGCGCGGCCCACCTGGGCGCGTTCGACCACCAGGTCCAGTGGCGCGGTGACGCCGTGTTGGCCGAACACATGGTCGGCGGCATCAAGGATGAGGGCACGGCGGGCAGCAGCATCAGCACGTTGGGTGGTCATGGCTTCATTATCGGACACGTGTGTCCGGTTGGCGAGACGGTGAGTGACGGGAATGTCCGTTTGTTGCTCTACGCACATCTTTGTAAATGCGGCGTGAAGATGATGCCCGTGGGAGCGCGCCCATAAAAAACGGGGGCCATGAGGCCCCCGGGAGAGAACGGCGATGATCGTCGCCAGGAAATGGTTGGCTGGGGTCAGTAGATCCACGCCATGCGTGGATGACCTATCGCATGCGTGGATGCCCGATCAGAAGTACGCGCGGATGCCGAAGGCGACACCACGGCCCGGCAGCGGCGAGTAGTCACGCAGCAGCGAGGTGTGCGGACGCACTTCGCGGTTGGTCAGGTTGCTGCCATCCAGGAACACCTCGTAGCTGTTGCTGTCGCTGCGGTCCCAGCGGTACGCGAAGTGCGCATCGACCAGGGTGTAGCCGTCGCTCGGCTCCTCGTTCTGGGCCACATCCTTCTGACGGCTGTAGCGCACCGCGCCGACCGAGGCACGCCAGCCGTCCTTCGCCCAGCGCAGGTCGGCGCCGACGCGGGCCGGGGCGATGCGCGGCAGGTAACCGGTGTTGGCCAGGTCCACGCTGTAGTTGTGGTTGTGGTCACCGTGCGGCACGGCGATGTCCAGCGTGCGGCTGCCGCTGCCATCCAGCTTGGCCTGCACGTAGTCACCGAACACGCGCAGGTCCCAGTCGCCGGCGTTGCCTTCGAACAGGTGCACCAGCGCCTCGGCCTCGGCACCCTTGAACACTGCATCCTGCTGCGTCCAGGTACGCACCGGCAGGCCTTCGGTGATGCCGGTGTCGGCCAGGTAGATGAAGTCCTTGAACTTCGTCTGGTAGATCGCGGCGGAGAAGTCCAGACGGTCGCTGTGGGTGTGGATGCCCAGCTCGACGCGCTGGCCGCGCTCGGTCTTCAGGTCGGCATCGCCGATTTCCAGCGAACGGGTGGCGATGTGCGCGCCGGCCGCGTACAGCTCTTCATTGGTCGGTGCGCGCTCGGAGCTGTCCACGCCGATGCGCAGGTCGACCGCATCGTTGAGCTTCCAGATGCCGGCAGCGGACAGGTTGGTGGCGTCGAACTTGCGGCGGCGGTAGTCACCGGTCGGGTCCAGCTTGACCTGGTCGTGGCGGCCACCCAGTTCCAGCTTGAACGGGCCGAACTGCTTTTCCTGCAGCACGAACAGGCCTGCGTTCTTCGTGTTGGTGTTCGGCACGAACGCTTCTTCGCCGATGGCGCCGAAATCGCTGTTGCCGAACTGCACGCCGAACGCGCCGTCCCAGCCGCCGATCTGCTGCTGCACGGCTTCCAGGCGGGTTTCGATGCCGCGGTTGGTGAAGCGGGTGGACGGCGTGCCGGCTTCCAGCTCCACGTGTTCGTAATCGGTGTAGGCCACGCGTGCATTGACGTTCTTCAGGAACGAGACCGGGTTGTAGATGCCGGCCTTGGTCTCGAAGCGGTTCTGCACCATGTCGATGCGGACGTCATGCTCGTCGCCTTCCTCCTCCTCGTCGCCATGGTCATGGCCATGGTCGTGGTCATCGCCATCGGCATGCACGTGGGCGCCGTTGGGGATGCCGTAGTTGGTGCGGTAGGTGCTGGCCGACACGCCGAAGTAACCGCCTTCGCCCAGCCAGGTGGCACCCACGCCACCGGCGCGGGTACGGATGGAGCTGTTGTCCAGGCGGCCGCGGCGCGGCTCTTCGCCTTCCTCGCCTGCGTGGTCGTGATCGTGGTCTTCGTGATGGTCTTCCAGGCTGTCGATCACCGCGTAGCCGGGGATGCGGTAGTCATCGCCGTTGCGGACCAGGCCGTCGACGTGCAGCACGACGTTGCCGCTGACGCCGTCGAGGCGGAACATGCCGCTGCGCTCGTCGTTGACCGAGTTGCCACGCAGTTCGGCGCGGCCGCTGAGCGGACGGTCCGGCAGTTCGCGGGCGATGCGGCCATCGACCACGTTCACTGCGCCGCCGATGGCGCCGCTGCCGAACAGCAGGGTAGCCGGGCCCTTCAGCACTTCGATCTGGTCCGCCAGGAACGGCTCGATGCTGGTGGCGTGGTCGGCGCTGACGGTGGAGGCATCCATGTTGCCCATGCCGTTGGACAGCACGGCCACGCGCGGGCCTTCCTGGCCACGGATGATCGGGCGGCCGACGCCGGGGCCGAAGAAGGTGCTCTGCACGCCGGGCAGCTTGGCCACGGTGTCCCCCAGGGTGCCGGCCTTCTGCTCGTCCAGGCGCTCGCCGGCCAGCACGTCCACCGGCCGGGCCAGCGACTCGGCATCGCCCTGCAGCGGCGAGGCGGTGACCTGCACCGACGACAGCTCGGTCAGGTGGCGGTCACGATGGGTGTCCTGGTCGGCGGCGGCAAACGCGGCCGACGGCAGCAGGGCGGCGAGGGCCAAGGCCAGGGAATGCGGCTTGAAACGTGGGTGGTGAGAGGGCATCCGGTGCTTCCTTTGTTACATTGTATCAATCGGGTGGCGCACGTATCCCTTCGTGGGACAGGGGGAGGGAAACCGTGCGGGTCGGGGACAGATGTTATATTATTCCATAACGATTCGCCGACCCTGCTGGAAGTCATGTCCCTGTCCTCCTCCTTCCGCCGCCTGCTCGACCGCTTCGGCGCCACCGGTTCCATGCTGTGCGCCGTGCACTGCGCGGTGATCCCGGTGCTGCTGGCGATCGCCCCTTCGCTGGGCCTCTCGTTCTGGCTGAGCGACGGCGTGGAAATGACCCTGGTCGTGTTCGTGACCCTGCTTGGCCTGTTCAGCCTGGTCATGGGCTACCGCCGCCATGGCGCCCTGCGCGCGCTGGGTTTCCTGCTGCCGGGCCTGGTCGCCCTGTGGGCAGGCGTGCTGGTCGATGCGTTGCACCACAACGCCGTGCCGCACGCGGTGGTGATGACCCTCGGCGGCCTGCTGGTGGGCGTGGCCCACCTGGTCAACCTGCGCCTGAACCACGTCCACGTCCACGACGCCAGCTGCGCGCACTAGGCGCGTCGTGTTAGGCTTTCCGATCGTGCGCGGGGGCGTCCAGCAAGACGGCCCCGCCGAACCCGTGTCAGCACGGGGTAACCAGATTTCACACTTTAGGAGTTGAAGACATGGGTAAGGGTGACCGCAAGACCGCCAAGGGCAAGCGCTACAACGCCAGCTACGGCAATGCCCGTTCGCACACCGCGAGCAAGGTCGCTGTAGGCGCCGGTGCCCCGGTTGCCAAGAAGACCGTGGCCAAGGCTCCGGCCAAGAAGGCTGTGGCGAAGAAGGCTGCTGCCAAGGCCTGATCCGGCCGGGTAAGTGGTCCAAAGAAAAACGCGGCGCCTGGCGCCGCGTTTTTTTGTGCCCGGCATTCTTCCTGCCGCTGCGCTCGCCGGGCATGGCCCGGCGCTACCTCACCGCCCCGGCGGCCGTTGGAATCAACGCAATGTCTTCTGCAGCGTCTCGGCGTTGCCATCATTCGGCGCGGCCGGCACCTGCAGCAGCTGCGCCAGCAGCGGATAGACATCGACGTTGTCGAAGCCATCGATCACCAGCCCCTGGCGGAACGACGGACCGCGTGCGACGAACACGGCGCGCATCGAGGGCAGGGCGTTGTCATAGCCGTGCGAGCCACGATCCTGGTGGGTGCGCGTGCTGATCCGCTCGGCGCGCAGTGCGTCCCAGCCCTCATCCATCTGGCAGACGATGGGCGGCACGCGCGGGTGCGAACCGTAGTGCCAGCGCGCCGGCAGCGATTCCTTCTTCCAGCATTCGTAGTGGGCGTGGCGACCGAGCAGGGCGCGCTCGGCCTGCGCCTCGCGGCCGGCGACCGGCGCGAAACCGACCGACTGGCCCTGGCTGACGTTGCGCGCGATGGACGGATCGGCCATCGACTCGGTGGACACCACATGGCCCTCGGCCACGCTGGCCATGCCGTGGTCGGAGACCACGATGACGTTGGTGGTGGCCGCCAGCCCGCTGGCTTCCAGGCCATCCAGCACCTGGCCGACGATCTCATCCGCCTGCACGATCGCATCGCGGTACTCGGTCGAATCGGGGCCATGGTTGTGGCCGGCCTTGTCGACGTTTTCCATGTACAGGGTGGTCAACCGCGGTGCATCGGCATCGGTCTGCGCCAGCCATTCCAGCACCGTACGCGCGCGCTGCTGCAGCGGTTCCTTGCTGTTGTAGACCTGCCACTGGCTGGGGCGGGTCCCGTCGATCTCGGCTTCGCTGCCCGGCCAGGACGTGGTCGCGGTGCGCACGCCGACCTTCTCGGCACCGACCCAGATCGGCTCGCCGCCCCACCAGCCACTGTTGGTCACTGCGTCGCGGTCACCCAGGCTGAAACGGCCCAGCTGGGCATCGTCCATGCTGTTGTTGACGATGCCATGGTGGTCCGGGCGCAGGCCGGTGACGATGGTGTAGTGGTTGGGGAAGGTCAGCGACGGATAGGACGGCGTCATCCAGCGCGCACGCACGCCGCCATCGATGATGCGCTGCAGGTTTGGAGTGAGCCCCCGGTCCAGCGCATCGGCACGCAGGCCATCGATGGAGATCAGCAGCAGTTTCGGCGGCGGCGCGTCGGCGCGCGCAACCGGCGCGGACGAAGAAGGCGTGGTCGTGCAGGCCGCCAGGGGCAGCAGCAACGCCAGCGAGCAGGTCAGGCGTACGGAAGTCATCGCGACATCATAAGCGCGCGCAATGACGCACCCAAGACACGGCGCGCAGAAGCGCGCCGTGTCCACGCATTTTTGCGCGTCCGGACACAGTAGAGCCACGCCATGCGTGGATGATTCATTCGATATCTGACAGATGTGCCGACCAACGGTCGGCACCCACTACCAGCAGTTCCCATCAGCCGCGTGGACCTGTCGAAGGCGGGGCACTGTGGGTTTGCGGGGTGTGAGCGGCATGGATGCCGCGACCAAGCCCCCATGGACGGGTTTACGGCGTCCCCGCAAACCCACAGTGCCCCGCCATCCCACGGAATGCCCGCTCTGGCCTTGGCTTTGGCCGTTGCCGTTGCATTGAGCGGGTGCAGGGCGCAGCCCTGCCGGCCCCCACCCTCAAGCAAACAGCGGTGCCTGCCGCTGCTCCAACCGCAGCAACGCCGCCTTGGTCTCCAACCCACCCCCAAACCCGGTCAACGCACCATTGCTGCCAATCACCCGATGGCACGGCAGGATGATCGGCAACGGATTACGCCCATTCGCCGCGCCCACCGCACGCGTCGCCGTCGGCTGGCCCAGGTGCTGCGCCAGCTGCAGGTAACTCCAGGTCTGCCCGAACGGAATCAGCGCCAACGCACGCCACACCCGCAGCTGGAATGGCGTGCCCTGCGGTGCCAGCACCAGATCGAAGGTGCTGCGCTCACCGTGCAGGAACTGCAGCAGCTGCTCGCGCGCCGCCGGCAGCGCATCCGGTGAATACAGCCAGTCGCCGCGGCCGCGCGCTGGGTGGCGGTTTTCCGGGAACAGCACGTGGGCCAGGCCACGTTCGTCACCAGCGATGGTCAGCTCGCCGATCGGGCTGTCGAAACGATCGAACAACAAGGTCATGTCGGTTCTCCAACAAAAGTGCCGGACAGGTGCCACAGGTGCAGCACCGCATAGGCGCGCCAAGGCCGCCAGGGTTGCGAACGCGCCTCGGTGGCACGTTCGCTCAGGCGCTGGCCCTGCGCATGGCCGAGCACCTGCTGCAGCACCAGGTCACCGGCGGGGAAGGCATCGGGTTGGCCCAGGCCGCGCAGGGCGATGTACTGCGCCGTCCACGGCCCGATACCGGGCAGGGCCACGCAGCGGGCGACGAAATCCTCCAGCGCCTGGCCGGGGCCGAAATCCAGTTCACCACCGGCACAGGCTGTCGCCAGCGCCCGCACAGTGGCCGCACGCGTGCGCGGCAGGCCGATCGATTCCAGCGGTGCCTCGGCCAGCACCTCCGGTGCCGGAAACTGGCGGTCGAACTCGGCCGGCATGCCGGGCAGGTGCGCACCCCAGGCATCGACCAGGCGACGCGCGAAGGTTGTGGCCGCCGCGACGGTCACCTGCTGACCCAGCACCGCGCGCACGGCTACTTCAAAACCATCCCAGCCACCGGGCACGCGCAGGCCGGGCCGCTCGGCGATGCCGCGTGCCAGCAGCGGTTCGTCGGCCAGGGCCGCGTGCACCTGCTGCAGGTCGGCATCGAGGTCGAACACCCGGCGCACGCGGCGCACGATGTCCGGAATCAGCCGCGGATCGACCGCGCCCAGCTGCAGGCGCAGTTCCGGGCGCTTCGGGTCGGCGGTCACCCGCAGCAGGGTGGGGCGTTCGGGCGTACCGAGCACGCGCTGGTAGCTGTCCTCGCCGATCAGTTCGATGCCCGGCAGGCTGCGCTTGCGCAGGAAGGCGAGCATGCGCGGGAAATCCAGCGGCGGGCGATAGCCCAGTCGCAGCACCAGGCTGCCATCGTCGGCGGCCGAGGGAGTGTGCTGGCGGCGCAACGCGGTCGGCGCCATGCCGCAGCCCTGCAGGAAGGCCGTGTTGAAGCGGCGCAGGCTGTTGTAGCCGGCGGCCAGGGCAACGTCGGTGACCGGCAGGGTGGTTTCGGTCAGCAGCTGCTTGGCCAGCAGCAGGCGATGGGTGGCGTGGATCTGCCCGGGCGTGGCGCCCAGGTGTTCGACGAACAGGCGCTGCAGCTGGCGTGCGCTCAC
Organism: Stenotrophomonas sp. SAU14A_NAIMI4_5; assembly: GCF_003086795.1. Classification (NCBI taxonomy): domain Bacteria; kingdom Pseudomonadati; phylum Pseudomonadota; class Gammaproteobacteria; order Lysobacterales; family Lysobacteraceae; genus Stenotrophomonas; species Stenotrophomonas sp. SAU14A_NAIMI4_5. The sequence goes on from NZ_CP026003.1 coordinate 1,476,668, forward strand.
GCCCAGTTTCGCGCCGAGTTCGGCCACGGCCTGGTCCTGCAGGAAGCCGCCATGGATGAGCGCCAGGGCGCGCTGCACGGTCTGCCCGGCGAGGGCCTGCTGTGCCTGCGGGGCGAGTTCGGGACGGCAGCGCAGGCACGGTCGATAGCCGGCGGCAGCGGCTGCGGCGGCGGTCGGGTAGTAGCTGATGTTGCGCGGCTTCGGCGGCGGTGCCGGGCAGACCGGGCGGCAGTAGATGCCGGTGCTGCGCACGGCGGTGAAGAACACGCCGTCGAAGCGCGCGTCGCGGGCCAGGCGGGCGCGGTCGCAGGCGGCGTGGTCGAGGGTGGGGGCGGTGTCCATGGCGCCAGTCTAGGGCGGGGCGGGGGGAGATACTCGCCGGATTCGGACATGGATGTTGTTGGGGGTTTCGGCAGGGCTTGCAGCCCTGCACCCGCAAGGTCAACGTCAACTTCCAGGTCAAAAGCTGGCAGTCCGTGGGATGGCGGGGCGGTGTGGGCTGGCAGGACACGCCGTAAACCCGTCCATGGGGGCTCGATGGCGCCATCCATGGCGCCAACGGTCCTGCCAGCCCACACCGCCCCACCTCTGACAGTTGGCCGCGGCTGTTGGAACCTGCTGCTGGTGGGTGCCGACCGTTGGTCGGCACGGGGTCGGATCCGTTTTCCGCAGGAAAACGGCTCTGACCCCTGGTGGCTGGGTCTGTGGGGACGGGGCGGCGCCTTGGTAGGTGTCGACCGTTGGTCGACACGCCTTTGCTCTGCCTTTGGTAGGTGTCGACCGTTGGTCGGCACGCTTTCCCCCCAGGGTCAGAAGGGGTTCAGTGGCGCGCGCTGAATGCGCGGCGGGGACGGGTAGACTGGGGGTCTTGTTCCCATGAAGCCCGGTTGCCCGATGTCCGTCAGATTCCGCTGGTTGCCCCTGTTGTGCCTGGCCCTGGCGGGCTGCAGCCAGCTGGAGAACCCTGGCAACGTCACTGCCGCCGACAAGGCGACGCGGGCGCCGGCCAGCGATGGCGAGAACATGGTGTCGATCAATGCGGCTGACGCACCGCCTCCGCCGGTGGCGCCGCCGCGCAGCCGGGCCGATCGGCCGTGGCCGCAGGCGCAGCTGGAAAACGGCCAGGCCTGGGTCAGCTGCGGTACCGACTACGCCGCCGATGGCGGGGATGGCGTTGTACTGGAAGGCCTGCAGCGCGAGCAGATCGAGCAGGCCATGCAGCCCTGTGCCGAGCGCGGGCTGCTGCGCGTTCGCTACCACGGCAAGATCAACCCCGGCTTCGCCGAGATGATGTGGCGGCTGGCGGTGGTGGCCGATGCGTTGAAGATCCACAAGCGCATCCTCGATCTCGATTCCAGCGGCGGCCAGGTTGAATCGGCCATCGTGGCCGGCGACAGCATCGGTGAGTCGGGCTGGACCATCTGGGTACGCGAGGGTTCCATCTGCCACAGCGCCTGTGTGTTCGTGCTCGCGGCCGGCGACAACCGGCTGCTGTCGGGCAAGGTCGGCATCCATCGCATGATGCGTATCAGTTCCAAGGCCACCTCGCGCGCCGAGCTCAACCGCGAGCTGCACGAGGTCTACGACAATGTGAAGGATTACCTGCAGCGCAACGGCGTGGCGGTGGGCGTGGCCGACCTGATGATGACCGTGCCCAACCGCAGCCTGCGCCTGCTCACGCCCGACGAGCTGCGCCAGTACGGCCTGGACGGGACCAACGCGGTGCAGGACGATCTGGAGCGGATCAAGCAGATGCGTGCCTGTGGCGATGATTTCGTGCAGCGCAAGGATGCCTTCCTGGTGGCCTTCGACCAGCAGTGCAAGCGCGAAGGCGCGGACATGGAATCGATCAACAGCTGCGGCCAGGCGCTGAAGCAGCGCTTCGGCTTCCCCGACGAGGTGTGCCCGGAAGAGAGCCCGCTGTCGGAAATCGATGTGGCGACCCTGCCGCCGGCCCCGCCGGAGAAACCGCCGGTGGCCGAACAACCGGCCGCCGAAGGGGCCGCGCCGGCCGCGCAGGGCGATGCCGCGGCCGTGGAAGCCAGCGCCCCCGCGCGCTGACGGCGTACTCACCGGGCTGAAGTAGACTGCGGTTCTTACCCTTGAACCGGCGGTGTCCATGAAGCGCGTGCGTTTGCCGAAGTTCCTGCTGTTGTCCCTGCTGCCGTTGACCGCGCTGGCGCAAGCCCCGGCACCGGCCACGCCCGCACCGTCCCCGTCACGCCCGGCGCCTGCGACCCCGGCGGCTGCCAAGCCGGCCACCGCCGCACCCGCGGCCCCGGCGCTGACCGCTGCGCAGCAGGCACAGGTGCAGAAGCAGGATGCGGACATGAGCGCTGCGGCACTGAAGGCCGCGCAGCTGGTGGACAGCAACCGTGCCGGTGAGCTGTGGGACGGTGCCTCGGCCGTGGCCCGCCGCGCGGTGCCCAAGGCGGCGTTCGTCAGCCAGCTGGCCGCCGATCGCACCCGCCTTGGCACCATGAACGGCCGCGGCCAGCCCACCATCACCCGGGTCAAGTACGCCGCCGGTGCCGCCGTGCCGGAAGGCCTGTACATCAATGTCAGCTTCCCGACCCGCTTCGCCAACAGCGCGCAGCCGGTGCGCGAACTGGTCTCGTTCCGTTTTGACGAGGACCAGACCTGGCGCCTGGCCGGCTACAGCCTGCGCGCGTCCGCGCCCTGACGGAGAACCGCGATGGCCACTGAGCTGACAATGCTGGCCTGGGCGATGCTGCTCGGCTTTGTGTACATCTTTGCCGCGTCCGCCGTGGTCACCCACGAGCGCGGCATGAAGTGGAACGCGTCGGCACGCGATGCGCCCGACGTGCCATTGAGCCCGTTGGCGGGCAGGCTGAAGCGGGCGCAGGCCAACTTCTTCGAAACCTTCCCGTTCTTCGCTGCCGCCGCGATCGCGGTAGTGGTGGCCGGGCGCAGCAACGAGACCACGGTGCTGGCCGCGCAGGTCTATTTCTGGGCGCGGGTGGTCTACCTGCCGCTGTACGCGGCAGGCGTGCCTTACGTGCGCAGCCTGGTCTGGGTGGTCTCGATCGTGGCCATCTTCAAGCTGGTGTTCGCACTGCTCTGAAGCAGGCGTGGGCCTGATCCAGATCAAGGCCAGTCATGCGCCTGGCGCTATGCTGGGGGCGACTGGAATCAACGGCAGGAGGCGCGGATGCGCAGGATGGACGTGGTGGTGGTCGGTGCGGGCCCGGCGGGCCTGTGCTTTGCGCGTGCGCTGGCCGGCAGCGGCCTGCAGGTCGGCCTGGTCGAGGTGCAGCCGCGCCAGGCGCTGGCCCAGGCGGCCTTCGATGGCCGCGAGATTGCCCTGACCCATGCGTCTCGACAGAGCCTGGAACAGCTGGGCCTGTGGCAGCGCCTGCCCGAAGCCGAAATTTCCGAGCTGCGCGATGCGCGGGTGCTGAACGGCGGTTCGCCGTTCGCGCTGACCTTCGCCAGTGGCCAGCGCGATGGCCAACCGCTCGGTTGGCTGGTGCCCAACCACCTGATCCGCCGCGCGGCCTGGGAGGCGGTGCAGGGCCAGGCCGGGCTGGAGCTGTTTGACGGCCGCAAAGTGCTGGCCGTGCAGGCCGACGCCCAGGGCCACGTGGTCACGCTGGATGACGGCAGCGAACTGCATGCCCGCCTGCTGGTCGCCGCCGACAGCCGCTTCTCCGCCACCCGCCGCATGCTCGGCATCGGCGCGCAGATGCGCGACTTCGGCAAGTCGATGCTGGTCTGCCGCATGCAGGTCGAGCGCGACCACCATCACGCCGCGTGGGAATGGTTCGGCTATGGCCGCACGATGGCGCTGCTGCCGCTCAACGAAGGCCAGGCCTCGGCGGTGATCACCCTGCCGCCGCGGCAGATCGAGGAGTTGCTGGCAATGGACGAGGTGGGCTTCGGCGAGGCCATCACCGCGTGCTTCGAGCATCGCCTGGGGCAGATGCAGCCGGTGGCCACGCCCAAGGCCTATCCGCTGGTGGGGGTGTACGCGCACCAGTTTGTCGGCGAGCGTTCGGCGCTGATCGGCGATGCCGCCGTGGGCATGCACCCGGTCACCGCGCATGGCTTCAACCTGGGTTTGGCCAGTGCGCAACGGCTGGCGCAGGGCATCCTGGCGCAGCAGCGGCGGGGCGCGGACATCGCCGCGGCCGACATGCTGGCGCGGTACCAGCGCGGCCATCGGCTGGCGTCGCGGCCGCTGTACGAGGCCACCAACGCCATTGCCAGCCTGTATACGGACGATCGCCGGCCGGCACGCCTGCTGCGCGCGGCCGGGCTGCGGGTGGCGCAGGGCGTGGCGCCGTTCCGGCAGCTGATCGCCGCGCACCTGACCCAGCGGGTGGCCTGAACCGGCTGGGCGTGCCTGGATCAGCCGGCGGCCAGCACCCGGATCTGGCTGTCGGCGAATTCAACCACCTGGCCTGCGCGGATCTTGCAGGCCTTGCGCAGCTCGACCTCGCCATCGACCAGCACCTGGCCCTCGCTGATGACCATCTTGGCCTCGCCGCCGCTGGTGACCAGGTCGGCCAGCTTGAGCAGCTGCTTGAGTTCGACGTACTCGCCGTCGAGGTCGAATTCGAGGATCTGCATGGTGGGGTATCCTTGGTAAGCGGGCGGGAAGGGCGCGTATTGTGCGCCAGCGCGACCCGGAAGGGGATGCGAATGGTTTCCTGTACGCATGGTTCAGGGAGAGTGCGGTATCATTCCGCTCTGAGTGAGTGAAATCTCCTCCGACCGAGCAGCGCCAGGGCACGCGATAAGAAGGGCGCCCAAAGCGCGGACCATCCCTTTTTTATCGCACTGCCATGCAGATGGCCGTGCCTTTGGAGTTCCCCATGTCCCAAGATTCCCAAGCGCCGCTGCAGTTCGCGCAGCTCGGCCTGTCCGAGCCCGTGATGCAGGCCGTCAGCGCCATCGGCTATGAAACCCCGTCGCCGATCCAGGCCGCCACCATCCCGGCGATGCTGGAAGGCCGCGACGTGCTGGGCCAGGCGCAGACCGGTACCGGCAAGACGGCGGCTTTCGCCCTGCCGGTACTGTCCAACATCGACCTGCAGCAGATCAAGCCCCAGGCCCTGATTCTGGCGCCGACCCGCGAGCTGGCCATCCAGGTCGCCGAGGCCTTCCAGTCCTATTCGTCGAAGATCCCCGGCTTCCGCGTGCTGCCGGTGTACGGCGGCCAGCCCTACGGCCAGCAGCTGTCGGCCCTGCGCCGCGGCGTGCACATCGTGGTCGGTACCCCCGGCCGCGTCATTGACCACCTGGACCGCAGCACCCTGGACCTGTCCGAGCTGAAGACCCTGGTGCTGGACGAAGCCGATGAAATGCTGCGCATGGGCTTCATCGACGACGTCGAAGCCGTGCTGAAGAAGCTGCCGGAGCAGCGCCAGGTGGCCCTGTTCTCGGCCACCATGCCGCCGCAGATCCGCCGCATCGCCCAGACCTACCTGCAGGATCCGGTCGAAGTCACCATCCAGGCCAAGACCACCACCTCGGCCAACATCCGCCAGCGTTACTGGTGGGTGAGCGGCATGCACAAGCTGGACGCGCTGACCCGCATCCTGGAAGTCGAGCCGTTCGACGCGATGATCATCTTCGCCCGCACCAAGGCCGGCACCGAGGAACTGGCCGGCAAGCTGCAGGCCCGTGGCCTGGCCGCTGCCGCCATCAACGGCGACATGCAGCAGGCCCAGCGTGAGCGCACCATCGCCATGCTGAAGGAAGGCAAGCTGGACATTCTGGTGGCTACCGACGTGGCCGCCCGTGGTCTGGACGTGGAGCGCATCAGCCACGTGCTGAACTACGACATCCCGTACGACACCGAAAGCTACGTGCACCGCATCGGCCGTACCGGCCGTGCCGGCCGCAGCGGCGAGGCGATCCTGTTCGCCACCCCGCGCGAGAAGGGCATGCTGCGCCAGATCGAGCGCGCCACCCGCCAGCCGATCGAAGAAATGCAGCTGCCGAGCGTGGAAGCGGTCAACGACACCCGCATCAACAAGTTCACCTCGCGCATCAGCGAAACCCTCGGTGCCGGTGGCCTGGACTTCTACCGCCAGCTGCTGGAACGCTTCGAGAACGAGCAGAATGTGCCGGCCATCGAAGTGGCGGCTGCCCTGGCCAAGATGCTGCAGGGCGATACTCCGTTCCTGCTGCAGCCGCCGGTGCGCGCGCCGCGTGAAGAGCGTGCGCCGCGTGAGCGTTTCGACCGTGGCGACCGTCCGGAGCGTGGCGATCGCTTCGACCGCAACGAGCGTGGCCCGCGCTTCGAGCGTGGCCCGCGCCGTGAAGACGGCGAGGGTGGCTTCGAGCAGCGCCCGCGTCGTGACGTGCCGCCGCGCGGTGCGCCGGAGCAGGGCATGGAGACCTACCGCATCTCGGTCGGCCACCAGCACGGCGTGAAGCCGGCCAACATCGTCGGCGCCATCGCCAACGAAGCCGGCCTGGAAAGCCGTTTCATCGGCCGCATCGACATCCACGACGACTTCTCGCTGCTGGACCTGCCGGCGCAGATGCCGCAGGACGTGCTCTCGCACCTGCAGAAGGTGTGGGTGTCCGGCCAGCAGCTGCAGATGCGTGCGCTGGCCCCGGGTGAAGACACCAACCCGGCACCGCGTCCGTTCAAGCCGCGCTTCGACAAGCGTGGTCCGGGTGGTCCGGGCGGTCCGCGCCGTAGTGGTCCGGGCGGCCCGGGTGGTCACGGTGGTCCGGGTGGCGACCGCGGCGGTGACCGCGACAGCCGTCCGCCGCGTCGTGACGGCTTCAAGCCGCGCGGCCCGCGCAGCTACTGATCCACCGCGACGTGCCTGAACAACGCCAGCCCCCGGGCTGGCGTTGTCCGTTTCGGGCCACAGAAAGGGGGGCGGAGGGGATTGAATCGATTCAATCCCCTCCGCCCGCCTTCCCGTGGTCCGGCTTCGCATGGTCCACACATGGGCAGCCATAGGCTGGCATAGTTGATCAAGGAGGTTGTCACGGCACATTCGGGGGGATCCGGGATGGGTAGAGGCAAGGAGCAGCATCGGCGGCGGGTACCGATGACCCGTGGTCTGTGGGTGCGGTTTGTACTTCTGACGGGCATGGCGATCGGACTGGTCGGCCTGTCCGCGTTGATCCAGGAGCTGCAGGCGGCGTCCACCGCCTGGATTGCGGGCCAAGGGCACTGGTCGCGTGGCCAGCAGGATGCCACCGCCGCGCTCAGCCGTTATCTGGCACGCGGTGATGCGCATGATCTGGACGATGCGCGGCGCGCCCTGCAGGTGCCGCTGGGCGATCTGCATGCGCGCCTGGCCCTGGAACAGCCCGAGCCGGACCTGGCGAAGGCGCGCGAGGGCTTCCTGCGCGGCGGCAACGCACGCGGGGACGTCTCGCGGCTGATTTTCTCGTTCCGTTACGCACGCGACCTCGGCGAGTTCAGTGAAGCCACCCGGTTGTGGCGGCAGACCGACACGCACCTGCTGACCATGCAGGCGCTGATCGACGAACTGGACAAGGTGCCGCCGCAATCACTGCAGCAGCCCCGCGTGCGCGACCACTACATGCAGCGTGTGCACGACGTGGACCTGCAGCTGCAATCGCAGGCCGAAGCATTTTCCCAGGCCCTGCTGCGCATGGCACATACGGTGCGCATCGCCACACTCATCGTCGGCGGCTTCTCCGTACTGATCATCACCCTGATGGCAGTAGCCCTGGCACGCCGGGTCGGCAAGGACCTGACCGAGCATGAAAGCCGCTTCCGCGCGGCCTTCTACCAGGCCAACGTGGGCATGCTGAAGCTGGATGCGGCCGGGCGGGTGATGGAGGCCAACCAGGCCATGGCGGACATCCTGGACTACCGCCGCGACGTGCTGCAGCAGATGGCGCTCGGCGACCTGTTGATGGATGGCGAGCTGGTGCTGGACGCTGACGGTCGCATCGACTGGGATCGCCAGCTGCGGCCGGGCGAACTGCGCTTCCGCCGCCGCGACGGCAGCCTGGTCTGGGGCCGCTGGAGCGGCACCGCCGTGCGCAGTGCCGGCGGCCGGCTGTCGGTGTTCTCCATCATCGAGGATGTCAGCCAGAACCATGCGCTGGCCCGTGAGATCGAGCACCACGCCAGCCACGATCCGCTCACCGGACTGATCAACCGCCGCGAGATCGAGCGGCTGCTGGAACGCGCGCTGCTGCAGGTCCGCTCGGAGGGCGGAACGCATTCGCTGTGCTACATCAACCTGGACCACTTCAAGCTGGTCAACGACAGCTTCGGCCACGCCGCAGGTGACCAGATGCTGCGTGGCTTCGCCGAGTACCTGGTGGGCGCGGTGCGCGACGGTGACTGGGTGGGGCGGCTGGGCGCCGACGAATTCGCGGTGTTCCTCGGCCGGGCCAGCCAGGACGAGGCCAAGCGCGTGCTGCAGCGGCTGATCCGCAACCTGGGGCAGGCCACCTTCCCGATCAGCGAGGGCAGCCCGCAGCTCAGCTGCAGCATCGGCGTGGTGGAAGTGACCGCCGATGCGCCCGACGTGAACTGGCTGATGAGTGCCGCCGACAGCGCCTGCTATGCAGCCAAGCAGGCCGGCCGCAACCGCGTGCACTGTTTCAACGAGGACCGCCTCGCGCTGGACGAACGCCGGCACGAGGCCGAACGCCTGCAGCGGGTGAGCCGCGCGATGGCCGAGAACCGCATGCTGCTGTATGCCCAGCGCATCGCCAAGGTCGGCGATCCCGCCTACCTGCATTACGAGGTGCTGGTGCGCATGCGCGATGCCGACGGCGCGCTGCACCTGCCGGGCCAGTTCATGCCGGCGGTGGAGCGCTATGGCATGGCCATGGCGCTGGACCGCCATGTGCTTGGCCTGCTGTTCCGCCACCTGCAGGTGTGCCCGGCGCATCTACGCCAACTGGGCCTGTGCAACGTCAACGTGTCGGCGCAGTCGATCGCCGAGCCGAGCTTCCTGGCCTTCGTCTGCGACCTGCTGGAGCGCAACCGCGCGCTGGCGGCCAAGCTCTGCTTCGAAGTGACCGAGACGGCGGCGATCAGCAACCTGACGCAGGCGCGGGCGTTCATCGACGCGGTGAAGGCGCGGGGTTGCCGGATGGCGCTGGATGACTTCGGCTCGGGCCTGTCCTCGTTCGGGTATCTGCGGCAGCTGCCGGCGGACATCCTGAAGATCGATGGCGCGTTCGTGCGGGACATGGACACCGATGCGGTGAGCCGGGCGACGGTGCGGGCGATCAGCGAGCTGGGGCGCGAGCTGCAGATGGAAGTGGTGGCCGAGTGGGTGGAGACGGCCGAGGTGGCACAGACGCTGGCCGACATGGGGGTGGAGGGGCTGCAGGGCTATGCGATCGAGCGGCCGCAGCCGTTGGAGCGGTTGACGCTGGCCAACCAGCGGCCGGTGCGGCTGGTCGGCACCCAGGGCCCGCCGGGGTAGGGGGTTTTCTGCAGGGCTTGCAGCCCTGCACCTGCTTCAATTCAGGGCAACGTCAAAAGCCTGCATTCCGTGGGATGGCGGGGCACTGTGGGTTTACGGCGTCCCCCTCAACCGGACCCGCCCCGCCAACCCTCAGAAAACCAGCTTCTGCTGTTGAGGTTGCCGGCCAGCGGCCGGCACTACCGCTTCTGCAGGTGCAGGGCTGCAAGCCCTGCCGTACTACCACCATTGGCCTACACATTCCTGGCTCATTCCGCTGCGATAATGCCCGCCAGGGGCGACGCGCAGCGGGCGCGGGCGTAAGCAGAATCAGGATGTAGCGTGGTCGGCAGGCAGTGGCGTTACGGAACGGGGGCGGTGCTGGTCGTGTTGCTGATGGTGCTCGCCGCGCCATGGCTCGGCCATGCGCGAACGGTCGAAAACGGCCGCGATTACCTGCTGGTCGGCGCCGCCACCGATGAGCCCACCCCGCATCGCGCCTGCACGCCGGAGATGCTGTCCGGCGACCGCCAGCAGGTCACCGTCGAAGCGCCGCCCGAAGGCTGGTCCGGCGAGCCGCAGGCGCTGGATGTGTTCAACGTGTTCGCCGGCGAAGTACGCCTCAAGCATGGCGACCGCGAGATCTGCGGCAACATGCACGACGCGCGCACCCGCGATTCGCGCTTCCGCGCCGGCATCGGCATGGTCGCGGTTCCGCCGGCCGGCAGCCATGAGCCGTTCGTGGTGTCCTGGCAGCGGCCGTTGAAGGCGCGCTGGGTGCCGACCCTGCTGCTCGGTGCGCCCAGTCCCGTGCAGCAGAACGACACCGCTCGCCTGCTGGTGCGCGCGGCCTGCATCGCCGTGGCCATCGCCCTGGCGCTGTCGGCGCTGATGGCCTTCCTGACCACGCGTGACCGCACGTTCCTGTTCTATATCGCCGCCACCGTGGTGCTGGTGCTGTGGCAGTCCATCCTTGGCGGACTCAGTGGCTACCCCGAACCGTGGCTGCCGATCGGCGATCGCGGTCCCTGGTGGCTGCTGTCGCTGACGGCGGCGACCCTGGCATTGGTGCTGCCCGCGCTGTGGCGGCTCAACGGCGGTGACCGCGTGCTGCCGCGCTCGCGCCTGGCCCAGCAGCTGCTGCTGTGGGGCCTGATCGGCGTGGCCGTGCTGGTGCCCTGGCTGCAGCGGGAGAGCCTGGCGGTGGTGGCGCGGGTGCTGCAGGCCTGCTTCGTCGGCGGCTGCCTGCTGTCGCTGGCCATGGGCGTGTGGGCGCGCGTGCGCGGCGATGCCTGGGCCGTGGCCGGGCTGGCCTCGCTGTCGCCGATGCTGGTGCTGGTGGTGGCCGATGCGACCCGCGCGCAGTGGCTGTTCGAATACCGGGTGGAGGCGCTGCAGCTGGCCGTCACCTGGCTGCTGATGATGGCCGCCTACGCGCTCAACCAGCGCCTGGGCCGGCTGCGCCAGCAGCGCGACGAGATGCGCCAGCTGGCCGAGACCGACATGCTGACCGGCCTGCCCAACCGCCGCGCCGGCCTGCAGCAGCTGGACCAGCAGCTGCAGCGGGTGCAGCGCGAGGGCGGCACGCTGGTCATCGGCTTCCTCGACATCGACCTGTTCAAGGACATCAACGACCGCCACGGCCATGCGGTCGGCGACCAGGTGCTGGTGGCCGTGGCCCAGGCCCTGCGTGCGGCCGTGCGCCACCAGGACGAGGTGGTGCGCATGGGCGGGGAGGAGTTCCTGCTGCTGCTGCCGGGCATGCCGCGCGAGCTTGCCGCCACCCGCCTGGAGCAGCTGCGCCAGCGCATCACCGAACTGTGCCAGGACCTGCAGGTGCCGGGCCTGGAAGTGACCGCCAGCATCGGCCTGGCGCAGTGGCGACCGGGCGAGGACGACCTGGCCGCGCTGCTGCGGCGGGCCGACCATGCCATGTACGTGGCCAAGCGCAGCGGTCGCAACCGGGTCTTCGACGGCGAAACCGTCGATCCATTGCTGCCGGCGTGACCCGGGCGGGGCGGGGATGGCCGATAATGGGGCCATGACCACCCGACTCAACAAATACATCGCCGAAACCGGCTTCTGCTCCCGCCGCGAGGCCGATCGCCTGATCGCCGCCCGCCGGGTCACCGTCAACGGCCACCCTGGCGGTACCGGCGCCGTGGTCGGCGAAGGGGACACCGTGCTGGTCGACGGCCAGCCGCTGCAGGTGCGCGTGGCCCGCAAGCCCGGCGCCCGCCGCCACGTCTACATCGTGCTGAACAAGCCGGTGGGCGTGACCTGCACCACCGAAAGCTCGGTCAAGGGCAACATTGTCGACTTCGTCGGCCACGAGCAGCGCATCTTCCCGATCGGGCGCCTGGACAAGGATTCCGAGGGCCTGATCCTGATGACCAGCAACGGCGACATCGTCAACCAGATCCTGCGTGCCGAGAACGGCCACCAGAAGGAGTATCTGGTCGCGGTCAACAAGCCGGTCACCGATGAGTTCCTGCGCGGCATGGCCCGCGGCGTGCGTGTCCACGACCAGATGACCCTGCCGTGCCGCACCTCGCGCATCGCCAAGTTCGGTTTCCGCATCACCCTGGAGCAGGGCCTGAACCGGCAGATCCGCCTGATGGCCGCCGCGTTCGATTACCGCGTCACCCAGCTGCGCCGCGTGCGCATCGACAACATCAAGATCGGTGCGCTGAAGCCGGGCCAGTGGCGCAACCTGACCGAGCAGGAACTGCGCGGGCTGCTGCCCAAGCAGCAGGACTGGTAATGCCGGCGGCTGGCCGGCCGTTCCGGTGAACGGAATGCCGGCCCGCATCAGCTAGACTCGGCGGTGACCTGCCGGAACATGACGCTGCATGATCAAGCCCGACAAGCCTGCCAACGAAGCCCAGCGCCTGGAAGCGCTCTACCGCTACCGCATCCTCGATTCGGATCGCGAGAAGTCCTTCGATGACCTGGTGGTCATCGCCAAGGCCGTGTGTGGCACCAGCATGGCCGCGGTCACCCTGATCGATGTTGAACGGCAGTGGTTCAAGTCGATCAACGGAACCTCGGCGCTCGAGCTGCCGCGTGACGATTCGATGTGCGGGCACGCAATCCTGAAACCGCGAGAGGTCATGGTGGTGGAGGATGCGCAGCAGGACGTCCGTTTCCACGACAACCCCCTGGTCACCGGCGATCCGCATGTGCGCTTCTATGCCGGTGCGCCACTGATCAGCAGTGATGGTCAGCCATTGGGCACGTTGTGCGTGTTCGATCCTGAGCCCCAGTACCTGGATGCCAGCCAGGCCGAGGCACTGGCCGCGCTGTCGCGCCAGGTCATGCTGGTAATGGAGCTGCGCCGCTTCGCGCGGGATATCCAGAGCCACATGATGCAGCGCGACGATTACGAGCGCCTGCTGTCCGAGTACCACGACGTGCTGCTGGCGCAGAACGCCGACCTGACCGAACAGAGCCGCACCGACGCGCTGACCGGCCTGCCGAACCGGCGCGCGATGGCCGCCGCCCTGCAGGACGCGGTGAGCAGCGCCGATGGCCAGCCGCGGCAGACCTGCGTGGCCCTGGTCGACATCGACCACTTCAAGCACATCAATGATTTCCAGGGCCATGCCACCGGCGACCGGGTGCTGGCCGAGCTGGGCGTGCTGCTGCGTTCGCATTTCTCCGGCCGCGGCATGGCCGCGCGCTATGGCGGCGAGGAATTCGTGGCGCTGATGCCGGACGTGGACCTGCGCACCGCCGAACTGCAGTGCGAGTTCCTGCGCATGGCCGTGGCCGACCTGCCGCTGGGCTTCCCGGTGACGGTCAGCATCGGCGTGGCCCAATACCAGGCCGGCGAAACCACCGACCAGACCCTGGCCCGTGCCGACGCGGCGCTGTACCGGGCCAAGGGCAACGGCCGCAACCGGGTGGAACTGGCGCCTTAGAGCACCGCGTCATGACGTGGCCCGGACGATCCGCCCTGTGCGGATGACGGGCCCGTCGCAGCCCCTGCGATGCCCACGCCGCACCATGGAGTTCCCCCCTGCAAGGACGCCGCGCATGCTGCAGACCCTGGCCATCGCCCACTACCGTTCGCTGCACAACCTCGTGTTGCCGCTGCAGCAGTTGAACGTTGTCACCGGCGACAACGGCAGTGGCAAATCCAGCCTGTACCGTGCACTGCGCCTGCTGGCTGAGAATGCACAGGGAGGCGTGGCCGCGGCGCTTGCCCGCGAGGGCGGGCTGGGTTCGGCATTGTGGGCAGGACCGGAGAAAATCGATGCGCGCGTGCTGCGGGGTGAAATACCGTTGCAGGGTACCGCGCGCCAGGAGTCGGTCAGCCTGAAGCTTGGCTTTGCCACCGACGAATTCGGCTACGCCATCGACCTGGGCTACCCGCCGCCCAGCCTGTCCGCGTTCGCGTTGGACCCGCAGATCAAAAGCGAGGCGATCTGGGCCGGCCCGTTCCTGCGCAGTGCCTCCCAGTTGGTGGACCGGCGCGGTGTGCTGCTTCGCCGGCGGCGTGGGTCAGGGTGGGACATGGTTGACGATCGCCTGTCCGTGTTCGACAGCCTGTTCACCCAGGCCGGCGATCCGCAGCGCATGTCCGAGGCCATTGCGTTGCGCGAATACATCCGGCGCTGGCGCTTCTACGATCACTTCCGTAGCGACGCTGATGCACCCGCGCGGCAGCCTGCGATGGCCACGCGCACGCCGGTGCTGCACCATGATGGGCACGATCTTGCCGCCGCTTGGGTGACGATCCTTGAAATCGGCGATCCGCAGGCACTTGCATGCACCGTCGACGATGCGTTCCAAGGCGCGAGGGTGAGCTTCGAGCAAGGCGATGGGCGACTGGCCCTGCGCTTCCATCAACCCGGCCTGCTGCGGCCGCTGTCGATGGCAGAGCTGTCCGATGGCACGCTGCGCTTCCTGCTGCTGGCCGCTGCACTGCACACGCCGCGGCCACCGCCGCTGCTGGTGCTCAACGAGCCGGAAACCAGCCTGCATCCAGATCTGCTGCCAGCCTTGGCGCGATTGATCATCGCTGCCAGTGCGCGCAGCCAGGTCTGGGTGGTGTCGCATGCCAGCCGCCTGATCGCAGCACTGGAACAGGCGCCGGACTGCCACTCGCTGCACCTGCACAAGGAACAGGGCCGCACACTGTTGAGCGGCCAGGGGTTGTTGGATGCCCCCGCATGGCATTGGCCGCAGCGTTGAGGCGGCGCCTCACTCGGCGATGTTGCGCGCCTCGGCCGTGCCCAGGATCTCCGGGTGCTGCACCCGCTTGCGACGGTTCAACAGCGGGTGCAGGAACACCGCACCGACGATGATCGCCACGCCCAGGTAGAACCACGGCGTCACTTCATGCTGTTCGCGCAGCAGCACCACCGCCAGCAGCACGGCATAGACCGGCTCCAGGTTGGTCACCAGCTGCACGGTGTAGGCGCTGAGATGGCGCAGGGCGACCAGGGCCAGGGCGAACGGCAGCAGCGTGCAGACCCCCGCCAGCACCAGCAGCAGGATGCCGTCGTGCAGGTCGGGCACCACCCACAGCGGGCTGGCCAGTGCCGGCAGCAGGTACGGCAGTACCGGCGCCAGCAGGGTCAGGGTGAGGGTGCCGGCGCCCAGTTCCAGCGCGGTCACCGTCAGCGGGTCGGCATGGCTGACCATGCGCTTGTTGAGCGAGCCGAACACCGCCACCAGCAGCGCCGACAGCGCACCAACCAGCACCCCCAGGCGCATGCCATCGGGCACGCCGCCGACCACCAGGGCCACGCCCGGCAGCACCGCCAGGCCGAAGGCGAGTTCGCGTAGCTGGAACGGCCGCTTGGCCACCCAGGGTTCGATGATGGAGGTGAACACCGGCGCCAGCGCGATGCAGGTGGCGGCCACCGAGGCATTGGCCAGCTTCACCGCGCCATAGAAGGTCAGCCAGTGCAGGGCGACCAGCGCACCGATGCCGGCATAACCGGCCACCAGCCGCAGGGGCAGGGTGCGCAGCCCGCGCCAGACGCGCGGCAGCAGGGCCAGCATCGCCACCACCAGCAGCATGCGCCACCACACCAGCGGCAGGGCGGGCAGGGTGATCAGCTTGCCAAGGATGGCGGTGACACCCCACAACAGGACACAGAAATGGATCTGCCAGAGCGCTTTGCGGGTGTCGGGGGGCGTCATCCGTGTATTGTGCGGCAAGCACGGGGCGGCCGGCGATGGTGAGGGCCGCCTGCTGCATTCCGTCCACGGAGTCCCTGCCATGCCTGCCGACCGTTTGCTGCGGGGTTGGGCCGCGCTGACCGCGCTGGTCGCCGCCACCTCACTGCTGCTGCAGTACCTGTTGCTGGTCAACGGCCCCGGTGGCAGCGTGGGCATCGCCGCGGCGACGCTGCGGTTCTTCGGCTACTTCACCATCCTCAGCAACCTGGCCGTGTGCCTGGGCTGCCTGCGCCTGGCGTCGGGGCGAACGCTGCGTGCGACCCCGGCGGCGCTGCTGGCGCTGTGCATCGGCGTGACCGGCCTGGTCTATGCGGTGGCCCTGCAGGGGCTGTGGCAGCCCACCGGCCTGCAGTGGTGGGTCGACATGGGCCTGCACTACGCCGTGCCGCTGCTGTACCTGGGCGGCTGGCTGCTGCTGTTGCCGCATGGAAGCCTGCGCTGGCGCGCGCTGGGCAGGGTGCTGCTGGTGCCGCTGGCCTATCTGGGCTGGGCGATGCTGGTGGCTGCGCTGATCGGGCAGGCCCCGTATCCCTTCCTAGAATGGCAGCGGATCGGCCCTGCCGCGTTCGCGCTCAACGTGCTGCGCGTGGCCGGCGTGTTCGTGCTGGGCTGGACGCTGCTGTGGGCGCTGGATCGCTGGCGCCGTCGCTGAGCCGCTGCAGGGCCATCGCAGCGGCGGGATTGCGTGCCTTGCCCGCGCCGATGCACAGCAGGTAGACCTCGCGCGGCTGCGGCACCGCCGGTTCGGCGAGGCAGGGCAGGTCGTCCACGGGTTCGCCGCGTGACCAGCGCCGCGCACGTTCGGCCCAGCGTTGTTGCTGCGGACGCGGCAGGCCTTCGCGCAGGCGCGCCTGGCTGCGCTTGATCCGCGCGTAGATGAAGCCGGCGCTGACGTCGCCGTGCAGCGCGGCCTCGTCACTGTCCTCGATCACCAGGGCCACGCCATGACGGCGCGCGGCGGTGACAAGGTCGGAGCCATGCACCTGCGCGTTGCGCACTTCCAGCGCGTGCTGCAGCGGCACGCCCTGCAGCGTCTTCGGCAGCGCGGCCATCAGCGCTTCCAGTGCCACCGCATCGGCCGGGTGCTTCGGGTCAAACTGCCACAGCAGCGGACCCATCCGATCACCCAGCGCCAGCGCGGCCTGCAGGAACGGCGCAGCCGCGTCGACGGTGGAGGACAGGTCGCGGCGCTGCACGAGGTAGCGTGGCGCCTTCAACGAGAATCGGAAGCCGTCCGGCGTCTGTGCCGCCCATTGCGCGCACTGCGCTTCGGTGGGCGTGCGGTAGAACGTTCCGTTGATCTCGATGCAGCGCAGCGCGTGGCTGGCGTGCGCAAGCTCCTCGCGCTGCGGCAGGCCTACGGGGTAGAACATGCCACCGCGCCACTCGGGGAACACCCAGCCGCCGATCCCGCAGCGGATCGCGGCGGGCGTCACTGGCCGTGGTCCGCGCGCCAGGGATCGTAGCTGCCGAACCACCACAAATAGCCTTCGGGATCGGCGCAGGCGTAGCCCCGGCCGCCGTAGTCCTGGTCGGCGATGTCGATGACGATGCGCGCGCCGGCTGCCTTGGCCCGCGCGTAATGCGCGTCCGCATCGGCGACGATGACGCAGGCGCTCTGGGTCTGCCGGCCGCCGACTTCGTCGGGCATCACCGCCAGCTTCGACCACTCACCGCCGTTGCTGGCCGAGCCGAGCATGATCATGCCGCTGCCGAACACCAGTTGCGCGTGGAAGACCGCCTCCCCTTCGGCGTACACCGCCTGGGCATGGAAGCCGAACGCGCGCTGCAGCCAGTCGATGGCGGCCCGTGCGTCGCGGTAGCGCAGGCACGGAATGATGGTCGAACCGGTGCTGGATGGATCGCTGTGGACCATGACACCCCTCCTATGGCACAGGGCAGGATCGGCCGACGGCCGTTACCATCGCGCGAAACCCCGGTGACGGCCTGCACATGGTCGCAACCCCTGTTCGGAGATGGTGCTGGATGAACAACTGGATTGGAGGCGCCGTGCTGCTGGCCTGCGCGACGATGGCGAATGCGGCCGAGACCGCGCCGACCCCGGCGCAGCTGCAGGACCTGGATGCGACCATCGAGCGCGTGCGCGCGCAGTTCGACGTGCCCGGCGTGTCCGTGGCCGTGGTCAAGGATGGCAAGGTCGTGCTGGAGCGCGGCTGGGGCGTGCGTGAGCTGGGCAAGCCGGCGCCGGTACAGGCCGATACCCTGTTCGCCATCGCCTCCAACACCAAGGCCTTCACCGCCACCTCGCTGAACCTGCTGGCCGAGGACGGCAAGCTGAAGATGGACGACAAGGTGATCGATCACCTGCCGTCGTTCCGCATGTCCGATCCGTTCGTGACCGGGCAGATGACCCTGCGCGACCTGCTTTCGCACCGCAGTGGCCTCAGCCTGGGCGCAGGCGACCTGCTGTTCTGGCCGACCACCTCCTACAGCAATGCCGAGGTGGTGCAGCGGCTGGGCCAGGTGCCGCTGAAGGGCGGTTTCCGCGAGCGCTATGCCTACGACAATATCCTCTATGCGGTCGCCCAGCAGGTGATCGAGAAAGTGTCGGGCATGAGCTACCAGCAGTTCCTGCAGAACCGCATCTTCGACAAGGTGGGCATGGCCGGCACGCGCTACAACGCCGACCACCTGCAGGCCGGCGACAACGCAGCGGTCGGCCACGCCAAGTACGATTTCAAGGACCTGCGCACCGTTGCGCCGTTGACCTGGTCGAACAACGCCGGTGCCGGTGGCATCTATTCCAGCGCGCATGACATGGCGCGCTGGATGCAGGTGCAGCTGGCCGAGGGCGCGCTGGCCGATGGCACGCCGCTGTTCAGTGCCAAGACCCAGAAAGAGATGTGGCAGATGATCACGCCGCAGGCCATCGCCGCGCCGAGCGTGCCCGAGCTGGAGCCGGCGCGCGCCAACTTCGCCGGCTATGGCGAGGGCTGGAGCCTCAGCGACTACCGTGGGCAGAAGCTGGTCTGGCATACCGGCGGCTGGCCGGGCATGGTCTCGCGCCTGACCCTGGTGCCGGGGCAGAAGCTGGGCGTGGTGGTGCTGACCAACCAGGAATCGGGCGCGGCGTTCAATGCCATCACCCTGAGCGTGCTCGATGCCTACCTGGGCGGCGAGAAGCATGACTGGGTCGACGCCTACGCCAAGGGCGTGGCCAAGGGCCAGGACAAGGCCGATGAAGCCTGGGCCAAGCACCAGGCCGAGCGCGCCAAGGGCAGCACGCCGTCGCTGCCGCTGGCCGCCTATGCCGCCACCTACCGTGACCGCTGGTATGGCGACATGGTGGTGTCGGCCGAGGGCAAGGGCCTGCGCCTGCGCTTTGCCAAGACCGCGCAGCTGACCGGCCGCCTGGAGCACTGGCAGCACGACACCTTCATCGTGCGCTGGGATGACCGCTCGCTCAACGCCGATGCGTTCGTGAACTTCAGCCTGGACCCGGACGGCAAGGTGCGCGAAGTGCGCATGCAGTCGATCTCGGACCTGACCGATTTCAGCTTCGATTTCCAGGACCTGCTGTTCACCCCGGTCAAGCAGTAAGGGTAGTGCCGGCCGCTGGCCGGCATGACCAAGAACGTTGCCCGATCACCTGGTTGCCGGCCAGCGGCCGGCACTACCGCCCCCGGTGTACGGGGGCAGCGCCGCAGGCGCGGGGGTGAGGGTGTTGATGAGTGGGGCCCGCGGTTCGCGCAGCGAACGGTGGGAGCGTCAGCGCGAATGCGCGGACGCGTACCCGGCCAGCGGCCGGCACTACCGCCCCCGGTGTACGGGGGCAGCGCCGCAGGCGCGACCTGGGCGCGGCACACACACCGTCCATGGGATAATCCCCGCGCTGATCTGGCGAGGGAATGTGATGTTTCGTTGGTTTGAATCCCTGATTCCGGTGTTCCCGGCCGTGGACGGCCGCATGCCGCCGCAGAAGGTGCTGCCGTTCTACCTGCACTACCTGCGCCCGGTGTGGCCGGTGCTGCTGGCCACCCTCATCGCCGGCCTGCTGCTGGCGCTGGTGGAAGTGGCGATGTTCGATTACCTGGGTCGCATCGTCGACATGGTCGCCGAGCAGCCCGGTACCGGTTTCTTCCAGCGCCACGCCAACGAGCTGGGCTGGATGCTGTTCATCACGGTCATCGCGCGTCCGATCCTGGTCGGCCTGCACAACCTGCTGGTCAACCAGGCCATCGTGCCGGGCCTGAGCAACCGCTCGCGCTGGCTGATGCACAACTACGTGGTGCGGCAGAGCCTGAGTTTCTTCCAGAACGATTTCGCCGGCAGCGTCGCCAACCGGGTGATGCAGACCGGTACGTCGCTGCGCGAATCGGCCGTGCAGATGGTCGATTCGCTCTGGTACATCGTGGTCTACACCGGCACCGCGCTGTACCTGTTCGCGCAGGCCGACTGGCGCCTGATGGTGCCGCTGATCCTGTGGCTGCTGGCCTATGCGGTGATCCTGGCCTACTTCGTGCCGCGCGCGAAGGAACGCGCGTGGATCGCCTCGGAGGCGCGTTCCAAGGCGATGGGCCGCATCGTCGATGGCTACACCAACATCCCGACGCTGAAGCTGTTCGCCCATGGCGGCCGCGAGCAGGCCTACGTGGCCGAGTCGATCCAGGAACTGGCGGTCAAGCACCGCGCGCAGACCCGCATCACCACCGGCATGGACCTGACCATCGCCATCGTCAACGGCTTCCTGATCGCCGGCACCTGCGGCCTGGCGCTGTGGCTGTGGAACGGCGGGCACATCACCGTGGGCGCGATCACCCTGGCCACCGGCCTGGTCATCCGCATCCACAACATGTCCGGCTGGATCATGTGGACCATCAACGGCATCTTCGAGGACATCGGCACGGTGCAGGATGGCATCACCACCATCGCCCAGCCGCTGACCGTGCAGGACCGCGAGGATGCCGTGCCGCTGCAGGTGGCGCACGGCGGCGTGCACTTCCAGGACATCCACTTCCATTACGGCAAGAAGGGCGGGGTGATCGCCGGCCTGGACCTGGTGGTGAAGCCGGGCGAGAAGATCGGCCTGGTCGGTCCGTCCGGCGCCGGCAAGTCGACCCTGGTCAACATCCTGCTGCGCCTGTACGACCTGGAAAGCGGCCGCATCCTGATCGACGGGCAGGACATCGCCCACGTCACCCAGGAAAGCCTGCGCCAGCAGATCGGCGTGGTCACCCAGGACACCTCGCTGCTGCACCGTTCGATCCGCGACAACCTGCTGTATGGCCGCCCCGACGCCAGCGACGAGCAGCTGCGAGCGGCCGTGGCCAAGGCGCGTGCCGAGGCCTTCATCGACACGCTGGTGGACGGGCAGGGGCGTCGTGGCTATGACGCGCACGTCGGCGAGCGCGGCGTGAAGCTGTCCGGCGGCCAGCGCCAGCGCATCGCCATCGCCCGCGTGCTGCTGAAGGACGCACCGATCCTGGTGCTGGACGAAGCCACTTCGGCGCTGGATTCGGAAGTGGAAGCGGCGATCCAGGACAGCCTGGACGAGCTGATGGGCGGCAAGACGGTGATCGCCATCGCGCACCGCCTGTCGACCATCGCGCGCATGGACCGGCTGGTGGTGATGGACCAGGGCCGCATCGTCGAAACCGGTACGCATGGCGAGCTGATCGCCGCCGGTGGCCTGTACGCGCGCCTGTGGGCGCGGCAGACCGGTGGGTTCGTGGCGGCCGAGCAATAACCGTTTCGGGGTCAGAGCCCTCTCTGCGAGGGGGGCCGACCCCGGCCATGCATCCCTTGGGGTCGGATCCCTTTCCGCAGGAAAGGGCTCTGACCCCGGTGTGTTTCCGGAGACCCGCATGATCCACCCGCTACGCCCTTTGCTGCTCGCGCTTGCCCTGGTCAGTTCAACCGCGGCCGCCGCGCCAGCCCCCGTGCACGGCGACACGCTCGAGCAGGTGGTCCTGCTCAGCCGCCACAACCTGCGTGCGCCGCTGGTGTCCTCCGGTACGCTGGCCGAGGCCACGCCGCATGCGTGGACGCCGTGGGACGTTGCCGCTGGCGAGTTGACCACCAGGGGCGGCGTGCTGGAGGTCTACATGGGCCGCTACCTCGGCCAGTGGCTGCGCACGCAGCAACTGCTGCCGGCCACCGGCTGCCCGCAGGCCAGTGACTTCCACGCACTGGCCAACAGCCTGCAGCGCACCCAGGCCACGGCACAGTTCTTCATTGCCGGCGCCTTCCCCGGTTGCCACGTCGCGGTGGAACAGCGTCGGCCGCTGGGCACGATGGATCCGCTGTTCGACCCGGTGATCCACCGCGACGACGCCGGCTTCCAGCGCCGCGCCCTGCGTGCCATGCAGAAGGCCGAATCGCAGGCGCGCTTGGGGCCGGATCTGCAGGTGGTGGAGGATGTGGTGGAACACGCGGCCTCGCCGGGCTGTACGGGACGCAGCCACTGCACGCTGCGTGCGGGCGACAGCAAGTTCCGCGTGGAAGCGGGCAAGGAGCCGGGGGCGTCTGGTTCGCTGGCGCTGGCCAATGGCATGGTCGATGCGCTGCTGATGGAGGATTACCAGAACGCGACGGGTACTGCGGCCGGTTGGAGCAGGCTGCACGACGATGCGCAGTGGCAGGCGCTGGCGCGGGTGCGCAATGCTTACCAGGACATCCTGTTCGGCACGCCGGAGGTGGCGCGCGATGTGGCAGCGCCGCTGCTGTCGCACATCGGTGGCGTGTTCGCTGATCCGCAGTCGCCGAAGGTAAGCCTGCTGGTGGGCCACGATTCCAACATCGGCTCAGTGCTGGCGGCGCTGGGTGCCTCTGATTACACGCTGCCGGGCCAGCGGGAGAAGACGCCGATCGGCGGCCTGCTGCAGTTCGAACGTTGGCGTGGGCAAAACGGTGATGCGCGCTACCGGCTGGCGTACGTCTATCCGACGCGCGCACAGTTGCGTGACGCGGTTCCATTGAGTGATGCACAGCCGCCGGGGCGGGTGGAGCTGGCGCTGCCGGGATGCGGGGAGGACGGATGCAGTGACGAGCAGTTCGAGCGCCTGTTGCATCCAGCAGTGAAGTGAGTGCCATCCACGCATGGCGTGGATCTACTGGCAAAACGGGAACATCCATGCCACGCGTAGATCCACGCCATGCGTGGATGCGGTGCAGTAGATCCACGCCATGCGTGGATGCGGTGCAGTAGATCCACGCCATGCGTGGATGCGGTGCAGTAGATCCACGCCATGCGTGGACGAACCCATCCGCAGTGCGGACCAACGGTCCGCACCCACCATCGGGAGGCCGTAGATCCACGCCATGCGTGCATCGGGAGGCCGTAGATCCACGCCATGCGTGGATGAACCCATCCGCAGTGCGGACCAACGGTCCGCACCCACCATCGGGAGGCCGTAGATCCACGCCATGCGTGGATGAACCCCATCCAGGATCGCCGAACATAAAAAACGGCCCGGGTCTCCCCGGGCCGTTCCATTTCCATCTCACATCAATCCAATCACTCGATCGGCTGGTCCAGCATCAGCTGGCGTGCGAAGCGCACCGGCGGCGCGCCGTAGGACAGCATCTGGTCGTGGTACGCCTTCAGGTTGAACTTGTCGCCCAGCTTGTCCTGCATCGCCTTGCGGGTGTCGAAGTGTTCCTGCGCACCGACGAAGTAGGTCGGCAGCTGTGCCGAGGTCAGCTGCGCGCGCACCCACTTGCCCGAGGCTTCGCTTTCCTGCTGGAACGCGTCGTGGGTCATCAGGTGCATCGCCTTCTCGCGATCCCAGTTGTCCACGTGCACGCCCTGGTCGAGGATCGCGTTGGAGATCGTGCGCAGGTAGAACTTCAGCTGCACCAGGTGGAACAGCGGGTCGTTGTTGAGGTAACCCTGCTCCTGCATCATGCGCTCGGTGTAGACCGCCCAGCCTTCGGCAAACAGGCCCGAACGCAGCACCGCACGCAGGGTCGACGGGAACTTGGCCGAGTGCCAGCCTTCCAGGTAGTGGCCCGGGGTGCCTTCGTGGATGCTCAGCAGGTGGATCATGCGCGAGTTGTACTCACGCAGGAACGAGTCGACCTGCTTGTCATTCCAGTCGTCCGGAATCGGCGAGACGGCGTAGAAGGTCTTCAGGTTCTTGTCGAGCGGGCCCGGCGAATCGCAGTAGGCCACGGCCACGCCGCGCTGGAATTCCGGCATCAGGATGATGTCGACCGGCGCATCGGGCAGGGTCATCAGGTCGTGTTCGCGCACGAACGCGGTGGACTGCTCCAGCGCGGCCTTGGCATCGTCGACCACCTTGTCGCGCGCCGGCTTGTCGGCGTAGGCCAGTTCCAGCGCGGCTTCGATGGCCTTCTGCTGCTGCTCGTCGGTCGGCTGCGCCGGCATTTCCGGCGCGCCCGGCTTGTCCTTCAGCACGGTCTGCGCGATGCCGTACATATCCTCGCGCACGCGCTTGAGTTCGGCGCGCGCACGCTCACCGATCTCCTGGCGCGACAGCGAGGAGTTCAGCGCGAACTTCAGCTTCTGGTCGTACTTTTCAGCACCGATGCGGAAGTCACCCTTGGCGTTCGGCACCAGGGTCTTGTCCAGCCAGGTCTGCTGCTCGTCCACGGCCTTCTTCAGGCCGTCGATGGCGGCCTGCAGGCGCTGCTGGTCGGCCTGCGGCAGTTCGCCGATGTGCGGGGTGATGAAGGTATCGACGATGCTGAGGATGCCCTTGTTCTGCTTGGCCACCGTCTCGGCATGGATCTTCGGCACGCGTGCCGGGTCCAGGTTCTCGCGGGCCTGGGCGAAGATCGCCGGCAGCTTTTCCATGCGCGCGGTGGCCGACTTCAGGCGGTCGGGCAGCGGTGCGAATTCGCGCGCCATCAGGCCGTACAGGGCACTGCCGGCCAGGCCGTTGTAGACCTGCGGGTCCCACTTGCCGGACTGCAGCACTTCGCTGTTCCAGATTTCCGACTGCAGCTGGTTGCGCAGGATCGCCGCATCGACCTGGTTCTCGCGGCCGAGCTTGGCCACGTCGATCTTGTCCAGTTCGGCGAGCAGGCCCTTGTAGGCCGCCACGGTCTTCTGCTGGCCGGCCGCGCTCAGGTCGTCGATTTCGCTGTCGTAGCGGTGGTCGCCGATCTGCGTCGCGCTGACCGGGGACAGCTGCATCCAGGTGTCCAGCGCACGCTTGGACAGCTCGGCGAAGGCGGTGTCGACCGCCGCATCGCCGGCCTGCTGGCTGGCGGCCGGGGTGGAACCGTTGGTCGGGGCGTCGGCCGGCTGGCAACCGGCCAGGGCGGCGACCAGGGCAAGGGCAAGGAGATGCGGGCGCATCGGCGTTCCTGTACTGGGATCAATCCTCGAGCATAGGCCGCGCGGGGCGCTTTGTCCCCCTGCCATAGGATTACCATGGGCGCTGGCAGGAATCCCAGGCCCCGGAGGGCGACCCCATGCAGATTCACGGAAGAAGCAGTTTCAGCACGCGAGGCGGGCTGGCAGCCCTCGTTTTGGCAGCCGCGCTGGCGGGCTGCGCGGCGCAGGGCGACCACGCCGCCTCCGCTGGCGGCGCCGCGGCTGAGGCGGTGGCCTCACCGGACGGCGCATTCCTCGCTTACGAGCACGATGTACAGGTGCAGCTGGAAGCCACGCAGATCGCAGCGCGGATCCAGCAGGTCACGCAGGCCTGCCAGGGTGCGAAGTTCGGTGATTGCGCAGTACTGGAAGTCGACCAGCGCAGCGGCGAGCGCCCCAGTGGCGAGGTCAAGGTGCGCATCGCGCCGAAGGGCGTGGAGCCGCTGATCGGCCTGGCCGGTGAAGGCGGGCAGGTACAGGCGCGCAATACCCGCGCCGAGGATCTGGCCCAGCAGGTGGCCGACACCGCGCTGACCAAGGCCCGGCTGGAAAAGGAACACGCCCGCCTGCTGTCCTACCAGGACCGCAAGGATCTGAAGATCGAGGAACTGATGGCGATCACCACGCGCCTGTCGGAAATCGAAGCGGGCGTGGAGCAGGCCAACAAGGATGCCGCGCAGCAGCGCCGTCGCATCGATACCCAGCTGGTGACGCTGCACTTCGATACGACTTCGGGCCAGCGCAGCCGCAGCGAGATCGGTGAAGCGCTGAGCGAGTCGGGCAGCATCCTCAGCACCAGCATCGCGTTCCTGATCCGCGCGGCGGCGGCCTTGCTGCCGGTGGCCATCCTCGCCCTGCTGGCGGGCTGGGCGCTCCGCACATGGCTGCGCAGGCGCCGTCGCAAGGCGTGATCGAACGCAGGGGTTACGCCGGGCCATGCCCGGCGAATCTCAGTGCAGTGGTAGCGCCGGGCCATGCCCGGCGAAGCCCTCAGCCCTCGTCGGTCTCGTACTCGACGAACACATCCAGTTCCAACGCCAGCTCCTGCACCGCATCGCGCACCTTCTGCGCGGTGCTTTCGTTGCCGACTTCCACTTCCAGTTCGTGGATGCCCGGGCCGATGTCATCGGACAGCCCGGCCGAGCTGGAGTCGTCGTCATCCATGTGCGGCATCAGGTCGTCCGTTTCTTCGACATGTTCGATGCCGTCCAGGCCCAGCAGCAGATCGCTGATGGCGCGGGCGTCGTCTTCGGTTCCGGTGATGCGCAGTCGCAGCATTGCCATGGCAGGTACACGGTGTGGGGTTGCCTGCAGCCTAGCCAGCGGTGGGCAAAGACCGGGTGACGGTGCAGTCAGCCGGCCGTGGGTGGGCGCCCGAGCAGGCTGTCGGGCAGGGCCGGGATGGGCGTACGTTCGTCCTGCGCCTGGGTCAGCAGCCAATCGATGAACAGCCGCGCCGCCGGGCTGGGTGGCTGCGCTTCGGCATGCACCACGTAGTAGGCATAGCGCGCCTTCAGTGCCGGGCCAGGCAGGCGCACCACTTCATAGCGCTGCAGGTAGGGCTGGGCCACATGCGTGCGCGCCAGCACTGCGCCCATGCCGTACACCGCCGCGCGCATCGCATCGGTGCTGTCGGCGAACGTGTGCATCGGCGGCAAGGGCGAGGGCGGCCGCACGCCGGCATGGCGGAACCAGTCGCGCCAGCCCTGCGGCGAGAGATCGGTCAGCAGCGGCAGCTCGGCGATGCGCGCCGGATCCTGCAGCGCTTCCACGCCGGGCAGCGCCGGCGAGGCCACCGGGAACAGGCTGTCGTCCATCAGGTGCTGCGCATGCAGGCCGGGCCACTGGCCCAGGCCGTAGCGGATGCCTACCTCGGGGCCGTTCTCGTCGTAGCGGTCCAGGCCGCTGCCGGTGTGCAGTTCGATGCGGATGTGCGGGTGGGCCTAGGTGAAGCGCGGCAGGCGCGGCAGCAGCCAGCAGTAGGACAGCGAGCGCAGGGTGGCGATGCGCAGCGGCACGCTGTCCGCATCCGGCTGCAGGTGGTGGGCCACGGCGGCGACATCGGTGAAGGCGGCGCTGGCGGCGTCGGCCAGCTGCCGGCCCTCGGCGGTCAGGCGCACGCCGCGCGCGTGGCGCAGGAACAGGCGCACCTCCAGCACCTCCTCCAGGCGGCGCACGTGGTGGCTGACCGCGCTGGCGGTCAGGTGCAGCTCCAGCGCGGCCTGGGCGAAGTTCTGGTGGCGTGCGGCCACCGCGAACACGGCTAGCGCGGGGAGCAGGGAGGGGCGTAGCTGCATGTCGAGCCTCAAACCATATTTGTGGCTGGCAGCGATACTACGCGCTTGTGCAGCGGGCGTCTGCGGATGATCCTGTCAGCCCAGACACAGCGCAGGCGCAGGACGGAGGCAGGGCATGAACGCGGTACCGCAGGTGGCAGAACGCGATTGGCGCACCCCCTTGGAATTGACCCTGCTGGGCGCGATCTGGGGCTGCTCGTTCCTGTTCATGCGCGTGGCGGTGCCTTCGTTCGGCCCGTTCGCGCTGGTCGAAGTCCGTCTGGTGCTGGGCGCGCTGGTGCTGATGCCGTTCCTGTGGCGCGCGCGTGCGCAATTCCCGCCGCGCCGCTGGCTGTGGCTGGCCCCGATCGGCCTGATCAACTCGGCGCTGCCGTTCGTGCTGTTCGCCTATTCGGCCGAGCAGGCACCGGCGGCCATCGGCGCGATCTGCAATGCGATGACCGTGCTGTTTGCTGCGCTGATCGCCTTCCTGTTCTTCGGCGAGAAGATCGGCGTGCGCCGTGCCAGTGCCCTGCTGGTCGGCTTTGCCGGCGTGGTGGTGCTGGCCACGGCCAAGGTGTCGGGCCTGAGCATCGGCATGGCGGTGCTGGCCGGTGCTGCGGCCTCGTTGCTGTACGGGCTGGGCGTGAACCTGGTGAAGCGGCACATGACCGGCCTGCCGTCGGCCGCTGCCGCTGCGGCAACGCTGGGCTGCGCCTCGTTGTGGATGCTGCCGATGGCGGTGACCCACTGGCCGCAGGCGGCGATCCCGGGCAAGGCCTGGGGCGCAGCGATCGCGCTGGGCGTGGCCTGCACCGGCCTGGCGTTCTTGATGTTCTACCGCCTGATCGGCCGCATCGGCCCCTCGCGCGCGTCGACGGTGACCTATCTGATTCCGCTGTTCGGCGCGGCGTTCGCGTGGTTGTTTCTGGGCGAGCCGGTGACCCTGCAGATGCTGATTGCCGGCGGCCTGATCCTCGGCAGTGTGGCCGTCAGCCAGAAGGGCTGAGCGCGCCCACGCACGGGTGATGCCGGGCGCTGCCCGGTGGCGTCATCGATGCGTGCGCGCGCGGCTGTGGATCTTGATCTGGGTCCGCCTTGGAGCGAGCCGAGCACCGCAGGTCCGGCGAGGGCGAAGAGGCGCGGGTGTCTGAGCGCAGCGAGTTCCGCGCCGTCCCTCGACGGACCGAGGAGCGCAGGGAACCGGCGCGCAGCGCCGGCTCGCGGACGGCGGCGCGTTTCTTTTGGTTACTTTTCTTTGCGCGGGCAAAGAAAAGTGACGCCCATGAACGATGAATCGCCTTCAGCACGTGTCAACTGAGAAAAGTCGATGCGCTACCGCACCGGCACCGGAATATTGCACAGGTCGATATGCCCGGCCGGGCGCTTGTAGAAGTCATCCACGCGGTTGCGCCGCGCTTCCACCGTATCGGCGAAGGTCTTTGAATCGGTGCGCAGCACCTGGATCGGCGTGCGCTCGGCCGCCGGCACGTCGCTGGCGCGACGGATCGAGACGATCGGCGTGCGCAGCTTCGGGTCTTCGTAGAAGCCCATCGGCGCCGGCCCGCGTGGAATCGCGCTGAGCAGCTCCATGCCCTTCAGCACGCGGCCGACCACGGTGATGTTGCGGTCCAGCTGGCGCGGTGACTGCCCGGTCACCACGTACAGTTCGGCGCCGATGCTGCTGTCTTCCTCGTTGCTGCGGCCGGCACCAAGCATGCCGTAGCAGTGCGCCAGCCAGGCCTTCCCGGCCTGCGGGTCCTGGCCGACCGGGAAACCATCGACGAAGCCGGTCTGCGCGGCCCAGCCATCGCCGTCGGGCAGCACGTTCACCTTCAGGCCGGCGCTGGCGCGTTCGAATTCGGCCGGCAGCTTGCGCGCGGCACTGCCGAACGGTTTGGCCTTGGCCGCGTCATCAGCGTCGGCATCGCCGAACTGCACCACGAAGTTGTCCTGCGACCGGTAGATGCTGGTGCCGTCCCAGAAGTGCTCGTGGGCGAAGGTCTGGATGTTGGCCACATGGCGCGGCGCGAACTGCGGTGCCAGCTCGATGATCACCCGCCCGGCCGGCAGGTCCATGTACAGCAGGTTGGCCGGGTCCGGGGTGCGCCAGTCGCTGGCCGCCGACGCATCGAGGATCTGCTGCGGGCTGCGGTACGGCGTGGCGGCACTGGCCAGCGCGGGCAGCAGGCAGACGAGGGCGAAAGTGAGCAGCGTGGTACGAGGGGTCGGCATTGTGGTCACGTGCAGAATGGTGTCTGCCCATCATGCGCGAGCGGCGGGCGGGATGTCATGCGCCCGCACCCGCAATGCTATTTCGCTCGTCTGCGAAAGTAGCTGTCCACCGCCTGTGCACTGCATTGAGCCTGGGCCTGCTGCCCACGCTTGGATTCGCAGGCCTGCAGCGCCGGATGAATGGCAGCGTAGTTCACCACGACGTTCTCGTTCGGTCGCAGCAGGGCGTAGTAGCAGATCATCCCGCGGTACACCGAATAGACCGGCGCCTTGATGGGGCGCAGGCCGCCGTACACCTCGGCCACTGTTTCGCGCGCCATGTCCGCATACCAGGCCGGGCGGCCCGGTTCTGCCAGTGCGCGCGCCAGCACGCTCTGCCGGTCCTCGCCACGGCTGTGCGCGTCGAGGATCTTCGCGGAGAAGTCGAGCGCGTCATAAGCGCCCTTGCTGAGGTCGCACCCGGTCATCGCCTGGGCAGGGGCAGCCGCCAGCAGGGCCAGCGGGAGCAGCAGGGTGAGCGTCTTCATGACCGGATTCAGCGTCCATCGGGGAGCGCCCAATTCTGCCAGAACCGCCCGGCAGGGTGACTAACGACACATTCGCTATACCGGACTTCGCACTACTGTTGACTCCAACATAGTGGAGGGCCGGTCATGAGCGAGGACGACGTCCACCTGAAGAAGTTCCAGAAGGAGCTCAGCGCCGGAACCGTGTCGCTGGCCCTGCTGGCGGTGCTGGCCCGGGCCGGGGAGCCGCTGTACGGCTACCTGATCGCCAAGGAGCTGGAGCGCGTGGGCGAGGGCGTCCTGAGCGGCAAGCAGAGCGCGCTGTACCCGGTGCTGCGCAACCTGGAGGCTGCCGGCCTGCTGGAAAGCCATGTCGAGCCGTCCAGCAGTGGCCCGCCGCGGCGCTACTACCGCATCAATGAACGTGGCCATGAGGTGCTGGCGCAGTGGCGCCAGGCCTGGCAGGCCACCCGCGATTCCGTCGATTCCGTGTTGGAGGGGGTACCGCAATGAACGAGCAGAACCTGGCAGGCAGTGGCCTGCCCACCACGATCGCGCAGTACCTGGCGCAGCTGCGCGCGGCGCTGCAGGGTGCCGATCCGGCGATGGTGCAGGATGCCCTGTACGACGCCGAGGAGTACCTGCGCTCCGAACTGGCCGCGCAGCCGGGCCGCAGCGAGGCCGACGTCATCGCCGATGTGGCCGGCAGCTACGGCGCGCCGGAGGAAGTGGCCGAGATCTATCGCGAGACCGAGGTGACGGTGAACCGCGCGCTGCGTACGCCGCGTGCCGACACCAGCCCGGTGCTGCGCGCCGCCGCCGAGGCCAGTGGCGTGGCACCGGCTGCGCCGACCCCTGCGCCGGCGCAGCGTTCGCTGATGGCGCGCTTCTTCGGCGTCGTGCTGGACCCGCACACCTATGGCGCGCTGTTCTACATGCTGCTGTCGCTGGCTACGGGCACCTTCTTCTTCACCTGGGTGGTGACCGGGCTGTCGCTGTCGCTGGGCCTGATGATCCTGATCATCGGCATACCGCTGACGGTGCTGTTCTTCGGCTCGGTGCGCGGGCTGGCGCTGCTGGAAGGGCGGCTGGTGGAAGCGCTGCTGGGCGAGCGCATGCCGCGCCGGCCGCAGTACACCGACCGCAGCCGCACCTGGCTGCAGCGCATCGGCGACATGTTCACCGACGGTCGCACCTGGCTGACGCTGCTGTACTTCCTGCTGATGCTGCCGCTGGGCATCGTCTACTTCACCATCGCGGTGACCCTGCTGGCGGTGTCGCTGGCCTTCATCTGGTCGCCGGTGGCGGCACTGTTCGACTCGACCGCGCCGAGCATCTACATCGATGGCACCAACATGCTGCCGCTGGCGTTCACGCCGGTGCTGGCGGTGGTGGGCGCGCTGCTGCTGCTGGTGACGATGCACCTGGCACGCGGCATCGGCAAGCTGCATGGGCTGCTGGCGAAGAACCTGCTGGTGCGGTTGTAACCGCAGAGGGGGCGGAGCCCGCACTGGTAGGTGCCAACCTTGGTTGGCACGCATCGCGCTGGGGTCAGAGCCCTTTCCGTTGGAAAGGGCTCTGACCCCACGGCGGGGTCTTACCCCGCCTTGCGCCGCAACGGGGTGACGTTGCTCTTCTTCTTCGTGGCCTTGGCGGCCGGTGCTTCGGCATGGGCGGCGAAGAAATCGCGCACCTTCGGGTACACCACTTCGCGCCAGCGGCGGCCGCTGAAGATGCCGTAGTGGCCGGCGCCTTCGACGATGAAGTGCTCGCGGCGGTCGGCCGCGATGCCGGTGCACAGCGCCTGCGCCGCTTCGGTCTGGCCGAGGCCGGCGATGTCATCCAGCTCGCCTTCGATGCTCAGCAGGGCGGTATCGCGGATGGCCGACGGGTCGACCTTCTCGCCGTTGACCACCCACTCGCCACGCGGCAGCAGGAAGTCCTGGAACACCACCGAAATGGTATCCAGGTAGTACTTGGCCGGCATGTCGAGCACGGCGTTGTACTCGTCGTAGAAATTGCGGTGCGCGTCGGCGTCTTCCAGATCGCCCTTGACCAGGTCGGTGTAGAAATCCCAGTGCGAGCTGAAGTGGCGGCTGGGGTTCATCGACAGGAAGCCGGCGTGCTGCAGGAAGCCCGGGTACACGCGACGGCCGGCGCCGGGGTAGCTGGCCGGCACGGTGTGGATGACGTTGTTCTCGAACCACGACAGCGGGTTCTGCGTGGCCAGGTTGTTCACTGCGGTGGGGCTGCAGCGCGCATCGATCGGGCCACCCATCATCACCAGCGTGCGCGGGGTCGGCTCGCCACGGCTCGCCATCAGCGAAACCGCAGCCAATACCGGCACGGTCGGCTGGCACACGCTCACCACGTGCAGGCGCTCGACGCCGAGGTGGCGGATGAATTCCTGGATGTAGGCGATGTAATCGTCCAGGCCGAACTCACCTTCGCTGGCCGGCACCATGCGCGCGTCCACCCAGTCGGTGACGTACACGCGGTGGTCGCGCAGCAGCGTGCGCACGGTATCGCGCAGCAGCGTGGCGTGGTGGCCCGACAGCGGCGCCACCACCAGCACGAACGGCTGGTTGAGCATGGTGTGCAGCTGGTCGGCTTCGTTGCTGTGGCGCTTGAAGCGCAGCAGCTTGCAGAACGGCTTGCTCACTTCCTCATGCACGACGATCGGCACGCGTTCGCCTTCGACCTCGATTTCGTTGATGCCCCATTCGGGCTTCTCGTAATCCTTGCCGATGCGATGGAAGAGTTCATTGACCGCCGCCAGGCGATCAGCGCCCGGCATCTGCGACCACCAGTGGCCCTGGTTGGCGAAGAATTTGGCGTTGGCCTGGGCCTGGTGCACCCAGGGGGCGAGCAGGTTGCGGGTCAGTTCGTGTAGTTGATAGAGCATGACGACCGAATATGTATGGTCATATGTTGCCGCGCAGCATATCCCATCCGGGTGTCCCGCAGGTTAAGTCGGGCAAAAATAATGAATCCGGATTCACATCTTTTCCAGCGCGGCGGCCTCGTCGGCCAGGCCGGGGCCCAGCCACAGGTGTGAACCGATGGCCTGCAGGCCCTGGCGGCCCAGCTCGCGGCGGTACCAGCGCGCCGGCCGGGCCTGGAAGCCCTCGTGATCGCCGTCGAACTCATCTTCGGCGGCAAAGGTCTCCAGGAAGGCCACGCTGCCGGTCAGCTCGGCCACGCCGGCCAGGCCGGCCCGCAGCTCGCGGTCGGGCACGTAGTGCATCACGTCCGAACACACCAGCAGGTCGACCGGGGCGCAGGGCCGCAGCCAGGCGAAATCACCGAAGCTGGCCATGTGCAGGTTGCGGGTACGTCCGTAACGGCGCACAGCGTACTCGCTGCTGTCGAAGCCAAGGTATTGGACCTTCGGACGCAGCTTCAGCAGTGGCGCGCGCCAGGCGCCTTCGCCGCAGCCGATGTCGAGCACGCTGCGCACCGGTCGTTCCAGGTAGTACTCGGCGGTGGCCACGGCCAGGGCGACCTTGCGCGCCAGGCGGGCACTGCCGCCGATGTCGGCACGGCGGTACCAGCGTTGGAAATAGGCGGCGTCGTAGGTCTTGTCCATGGGGCAGGGCACGCTTGAGGGCGGAAACGGCGCCTATCGTAAGGCGTCGCGGCCACGGGTGCGTCGATTGGCCACGCCATGCGTGGCTGCGATGGTGCGGTGGGCAGCCATCCATGGGATGGCTCTACTGTGGTGCGGCAATTGGCCGCGGCATCCACCCATGGGGTGGCTCTACTGCGACCGGCGGGCGAACCGGCAGTAGAGCCACGCCATGCGTGGCTGCGATGGTGCGGTGGGCAGCCATCCATGGGATGGCTCTACTGCGACCGGCGGGCGAACCGGCAGTAGAGCCACGCCATGCGTGGCTGCGATGGTGAGTGCGTCGATTGGCCGCGGCATCCACCCATGGGGTGGCTCTACTGCGACAATGGGCGGCCATCCCCGCCAGCCGCTGGAGCAAGCGCATGCAGAGCTATTACTGGGTCAAGACCTTCCACATCGTGTTCGTGGTGGCCTGGATGGCAACGGTGTTCTACCTGCCGCGCATCCTGGTGAACCTGGCCGAAACCGCGGGCCAGCCGGCGGTGGGCGAGCGCCTGCAGCTGATGGGCCTGCGCCTGTACCGCTTCGGTCATTCGATGTTCGGGCTGGCCTTCGTGCTGGGCCTGGTGCTGTGGCTGGGCTACAAGGTCATCCCCGATTTCCCGACCATGGTCGCGCCCGGTGGCGCCGGCTGGCTGCACGCCAAGCTGGGCCTGGTGGTGCTGCTGCTGGTGTATTTCATCTGGACCGGGCGCCTGCTGAAGGGCGTGGCCAAGGGCCGTGCGCTGCCGTCCTCGCGCGCGCTGCGCTGGATCAATGAAATCCCGCTGCTGGCCTTCATTCCGATTGTCTGGCTGGTGCTGGCCAAGCCGTTCTGAGGCGCGGATGCCGTCAACGTGCAAATGAAAAGAGCCGGGCATCTGCCCGGCTCTTTCGTTTCTGCAACCCTGCATGGTGCCGGCCAGCGGCCGGCACTACCGGGGTCATGCGGCTTCGTAGGTGCCGTAGCTGCGCAGGCGCGTGTAGCGCTGTTCCAGCAGCTGTTCGGTGGACAGGCCGTCCAGCGCTTCCAGCTCGTTCAGCAGCACGGCCTTCAGGCGCTTGCCCATCTGGGTCGGGTTGCGATGTGCGCCACCGGTCGGCTCGCGCACGACCTTGTCGACCAGGCCCAGGCTCTTCAGGCGCGGGGCGGTCAGGCCCAGCTGTTCGGCAGCGTCCTTGGCCTTGCCGGCGTCCTTCCACAGGATCGAGGCGCAGCCTTCCGGGGTGATCGTCGAGTACACCGCGTACTCCAGCATCACCGTGCGGTCGCCCACGCCCAGCGCCAGCGCGCCGCCGGAACCACCTTCACCGATGACGGTGCAGATGATCGGCACCTTCAGCTCGGCCATTTCCATCAGATTGCGGGCGATCGCCTCGGACTGGCCGCGCGATTCGGCGTCGATGCCCGGCCAGGCACCGGCGGTGTCGATCAGGGTCAGCACCGGCAGGCCGAAGCGTTCGGCCATCTTCATCAGGCGCAGGGCCTTGCGGTAGCCCTCCGGCTTGGGCATGCCGAAGTTGCGCTTGATCTTTTCCTTGGTGTCGCGGCCCTTCTGGTGGCCGATCACCATCACCGAGCGGCCGTTGATGCGGGCCAGGCCACCCATGATGGCCTTGTCGTCGGCGAAGGCGCGGTCACCGGCCAGTTCCTGGAATTCATCGAAGATGATGCGCAGGTAATCGGCGGTGTACGGACGCGACGGATGGCGGGCCAGCTGCAGCACCTGCCACGAGGTCAGGTTGCGGAAGATCTGCGCGGTGCGCAGGCGCAGCTTGTCCTGCAGGGCGTGAACCTCGGCCTCGACATTGACCGCCGGTCCGGCACTGGCGTTGCGCAGTTCCTGGATCTTGGCTTCCAGGTCGGCGATGGGTTGCTCGAAGTCGAGGTAGTTCGGATTCATCGGAAGCCGTCGTGTAAAGAAGAGGGGAATTCTAGCCGAATGCGCAGCAATGGCCCGTACGCCTTCGTCTGGAAGGCGACGGTACCCCAGCCGGGCAGGGGGCGCCAGTCAGCTCAGGGCAGGACCACGGCGCTGCGGGCCATTTCGGTGCTGCGGATAGTGACGAAGTCGTTGTAGGCCTGGTTGGCCGCCACCGGCAGCTTCGAGCCCAGCGTCGCGGTGGCCTGGGTGAACGCCATGCTGGCCTGGAAGTCTTCCTTGCGCAGGGCCTTCTGCTCGGCCGCGGTGCTGGCCTTCAGCCAACGCGCGTAGAGATCGCGCAGCGGGCCGGCGTGGGCCTCGAAGGCCGGATCCAGGGCGGGCAGGCTGGCCGGGGCCGGTTCCAGGGTGTAGACCGGGGCCACGTAACCGGCCGGCTGCTCACGCTTGAACGCGCCCGGTTCGCCCATGCCTTCCTCGACATAGGTGATGAAGTCGGGCGCGGTGAAGATCTTGGTGCTGATCTTGCCGCCTGAGGAATCAACATGGGCCACGATCTGTTCCTGCGGGAATGGCTCGCGCACGCCGAAGTTCCAGGTCTTGTCGATGAACAGGCCGTGGAACTTGTCGAACGGACCCTTGAACGCCACGCCGCCGATCTCGATGCCCAGGCCGCTGGCGCCGAAGTTCTTCAGCTTGTCTTCGCCGGTGACGTAGATCTCGCGCGCGGTGACGTACTCGCTCAGGGTCGGATTGATCAGGCCGCCACGGCTGTCGACGTAGACGATGAAGCGCACATCGCCCAGGCGCTGGGTATGCAGGGTGTGCTCGCCCGGCGCCAGGCTGACCGGGCGCGAGGCGTTGGGTGCCACCGGCAGGTCCTTGCCATCGATGCTGATGGCAAGCGGCGTGGCGGTCGGGTTGTCGATCTCGAAATCGACCTTGGACGAACAGGCGGCCAGGGCCATAGCGGCGAAGACAGGGAACAGCAGTTTCATGACGCTCTATCGTCCTTGATGGCAACAACGGAAAAACAAGACGCGTGGGCCAGCCTCAGTTGGCCCACGGCGGGCTGTAGCGCACTTTCAGCGTGCGCACGGCCGGATCGGCGCGCAGCGCCTCCATCAACTTGGAGTCGATGCGCACCGCGCTCTGCCCGGACACGTCGAGCATGCCGGCCACGCCGCCCTGCGGGCCCTTCAGCAGCAGGTCCAGGCGCAGCGGCGTACGCCCGGGGCGATGGCGGTCGAGCAGGGCATTGACGCGTTCCCAGACCGGGCGCTGCTGGCGCAGGTCCAGGCGCAGCGACAGGCGCGTGGCGTAGTTGGCGCAGACCTCATCGAAGTCCCAGCACTGGCGGATGCGCAGCGCGTAGCCGCCGTTGAACTCGTCCTCGCGCAGGCCGCCCTTGACCACCAGAATGCGGTCCTTGGTCATCAGGTGGCCGAACTCGGCCATGGCGTCGGAGAACGCGCTGCACTCGACGCGGCCGCGGCCGTCCTCGAGCTGGATGAAGATCTGGCTTTCGCCCTTGCGGCGCACGCCGACCACCTGGCCGGCCAGCACGGTCGGCACTTCCGGGCGCCAGCGCTTCTCGCCGCCGTTGCCACCGCCGCCACCGCTGTTGCTGGAACTCCAGATCTTTTCCACCGAGCCCAGGTCGTTGCCGACCAGGTCGCGCACATCGTCGCGCCAAGGGTCGAACGGATGGCCGCTGAGGTAGAAACCGAGCGTGTCGCGCTCGCCGTTCAGGCGCTGCAGCAGCGGCCATTCCTCGGCTTCGACCAGGTCCAGCTGGATGGTCACCGTGCTCGGGTCGGGGCCGCCGAACAGCGAGTTCTGGCCCGAGGCACGCTCGCGCGCCATCTGCTCGGTGGCCTTGATCACTTCCGGCAGCTGCAGCATCAACGAGGCGCGGTTGTGGCCCAGTTCGTCCAGCGCGCCGCAGTTGATCATCGCTTCCAGCGTGCGCCGGTTGAGCTTGGCCGAACCGACGCGGGTGCAGAAGTCGAGCAGGTCCTTGTAGTCGCCGCCCTTCAGGCGCTCGTCCACCACGGCTTCGCAGGCACCCTGGCCGACGCCCTTGATCGCGCCCAGGCCGTACTGGATGGTGTCCGGCGTGACCGCTTCGAACATGAACGCAGAGTGGTTCACCTTCGGCGGCAGCACGGTCAGGCCGAGGTTGCGCACCTCGTCCAGGAAGCCGACCACCTTTTCGGTGTTGTCCAGGTCCGAGGACAGCGTGGCCGCCATGAACTCGGCCGGGTAATGGCGCTTGAGCCAGGCGGTCTGGTAGCTGACCAGCGCGTAGGCGGCGGCGTGCGACTTGTTGAAGCCGTAGCCGGCGAACTTCTCCATCAGGTCGAAGATCGCATCGGCCTTGGCTTCGTCGACGCCGTCCTTGGCCGCACCCTCGCGGAAGATCTCGCGGTGCTTGGCCATTTCGGCCGGCACCTTCTTGCCCATCGCACGGCGCAGCAGGTCGGCGCCGCCCAGCGAGTAGCCGCCGACGATCTGCGCCATCTGCATCACCTGCTCCTGGTACACCATGATGCCGTAGGTGTCTTTCAGGATCGCTTCGGTGCGCGGATCGGGATAGATGATTTCTTCCTGGCCGTGCTTACGCGCGTTGAAGGAAGGAATCAGGTCCATCGGGCCGGGTCGGTACAGCGACACCAGCGCGATGAGGTCTTCGAAACGGTCGGGGCGCGCGTCCTTCAGCAGGCGGCGCATGCCCGAGGATTCGAACTGGAACACCGCGCCGGTGTTGCCGTTGGCGAAGATGTCCTTGTAGGTGGGCGCATCGTCCAGCGGGATCGCGGCGATATCCACCGGCGGGATGCCGGCGCGCTCGTGGCGCTTGTTGATCGCCTTCACCGCCCAGTCGATGATCGTCAGCGTGCGCAGGCCGAGGAAGTCGAACTTCACCAGGCCGACTTCTTCCACGTCGTTCTTGTCGAACTGGGTGACCGGGTTCTTGCCCAGGCCGTTCTCATCGTGTTCGGCGTACAGCGGGCAGAACTCGCTCAGCGGCTCGGGCCCGATCACCACGCCACCGGCGTGCTTGCCGGCGTTGCGGGTCAGGTCTTCCAGCTGCAGCGCCAGGTCGATCAGGTCGCGGACATCGTCCTCGCTCTCGTAGCGCTGGATCAGTTCGGCCGACGCCATTTCCGAGCTCGGGCCTTCCTTGCCCTTGCCCAGCGCATCCTTCAGGTGGATGCCGAGGATGTTCGGGATCAGCTTGGAAACGCCGTCCACCAGGCCGTACGGGAAGCCCAGTACGCGGCCGGAGTCGCGCACCACGGCCTTGGCCGCCATGGTGCCGTAGGTGATGATCTGGCTGACGCGTTCGCGGCCGTACTTGCGCGCGACGTAGTCGATCACCTCGTCGCGGCGGTCCATGCAGAAGTCGATGTCGAAGTCGGGCATCGACACGCGTTCCGGGTTTAGGAATCGCTCGAACAGCAGGTTGTACGGCAGCGGGTCCAGATCGGTGATCTTCAGCGCCCACGCCACCAGCGAACCGGCACCCGAACCACGGCCGGGGCCGATCGGGATGCCCTGGTTCTTGCCCCACTGGATGAAGTCGGCAACGATCAGGAAGTAACCCGGGAAGCCCATCTTGATGATGGTGTTGAGCTCGAACTCCAGGCGTTCGAAATACTCTTCGCGGGTCTTGCCCGGCGCCAGCGGATTCTTCTGCAGGCGCTCTTCCAGGCCGTCGCGCGACATCTTCTGGATCCAGGTGTCCAGGGTCTCGTCGTCGGGCACCGGGTAGTTGGGCAGGAAGTAGGTGCCCAGCCGCATCTCGATGTTGCAGCGCTCGGCCAGGGCCAGCGTGTTGTCGATCGCATCGGGGATGTCGGCGAACAGCGCGCACATCTCCTCGGCCGACTTCAGGTACTGCTGGTCGCTGTACTCGCGCGGGCGCTTGGGATCGTCCAGCACGCGGCTGGTGGAAATGCATACGCGTGCTTCGTGCGCGCTGAAATCGGTCGGCGCCAGGAAGCGCACGTCGTTGCTGGCCACCACCGGCAGGCCGCGCTGGCCAGCGGCCATCAGCGCGAATCGGTTGAAGGTTTCCTCGCCATCGCGGCCGGTGCGGGTCAGCTCCAGGTGCAGGCCATCGCCGAACGCGCGCTGCCAGTCGGCCAGCTGCTGCTCGGCCAGATCGTGCTTGCCGTCCAGCGCCAGGCGGCCGGCCAGGCTG
Organism: Stenotrophomonas sp. SAU14A_NAIMI4_5; assembly: GCF_003086795.1. Lineage (NCBI taxonomy): Bacteria > Pseudomonadati > Pseudomonadota > Gammaproteobacteria > Lysobacterales > Lysobacteraceae > Stenotrophomonas > Stenotrophomonas sp. SAU14A_NAIMI4_5. The sequence continues at coordinate 1,516,282 of NZ_CP026003.1, forward strand.
TCACGGCCGGCCAGGGCGAACAGGTTGGCGTTGCCGGCCTTCAGCCAGTCCGGGTGGATGGCCACGCCGCCTTCGGGACGGTGGCCTTCCATCCAGGCGCGGGTCAGCAGCCGCGACAGGCTCAGGTAGCCCTCGCGGTCGCGGCACAGCAGGGTCATCCGCCACGGGTCCTGGCCGTCCTCGGTGATCATCACGTCGGCGCCGGCAATGGGCTTGATGCCCACGCCTTCGGCGGCCTTGTAGAACTTGACCAGGGCGAACAGGTTGTTCAGGTCGGTCACCGCCAGCGCGGGCATGCCGAGTTCGACCGAGCGCGACAGCAGGTTGGCCTGCTTGGCCTTTTTAGGGTCCGCCTGGTCCGGTTTGGCCGGCACGCGGATGGTCGAGTCCGCCAGCGAGAACTCGGTGTGGACGTGGAGATGTACGAAGCGGGAGTTGGACATGCCGGACCAGGTTGGAGCGCGCGGGCCCCGGGTGCTGACGGGGGAATCGTCGCCGGGGTCGGGAAGCGCTGGAGTGCCCGGTCAGGGTAGCGAGGGCAGGGGGTGGCGACAAGGCTTGACGGTACGGCGATTGCGCGATTGCCGCCGGTGCGTTCACGCGTTCATGGTAGCGCCGGGCCATGCCCAGCGGCCGTCGTTCAGGCAATCGCGATGGCGGCGGCCACAGCCTGCGGGCTTTCCAGGCATTCGCGCACCGGGGCGAAGCTGCGGCGGTGCTCGTCGCAGGGACCGTGCGTGCGCAGCGCGGCCAGGTGGGCCGGGGTGCCGTAGCCCTTGTGCTGGTCGAAGCCATACTGCGGGTGTCGCACGTGCAGGTCCTGCATGTAGCGGTCGCGCGAGACCTTGGCCAGGATCGAGGCGGCCATGATCGCGCGGTCGATGCCATCACCGCCGACCAGCGCCTGCGCCGGCAGCACCAGGCCCTTGGGCACGACGTTGCCATCGATGCGGGCGAAGCCGGCCACGTGGGCCACGGCCGCCACCACATCGCGCATGCCCTGCAGGGTGGCCTGGTAGATGTTCAGGCGGTCGATGGCGTTCACGTCCACCAGCACCACTTTCCAGGCCAGCGCCCGTTCGATGATGCGGTCGTGCAGCTGTTCGCGGCGCGCCGCGGTCAGCTGCTTGGAATCGTCCAGGCCGTTGATGCGCGGCCGCGCCGGGTCGAACACCACGGCGGCCACGGCCACCGGGCCGGCCAAGGGCCCGCGGCCGGCTTCGTCGACGCCGGCCACCAGACGCTCGGGCTCGACCACCGCCGCGCCGTCGAACAGGGCCAAGCTGGCCGCAGCGGCAGCGCGACGGCTCATGCGGGTTCCTGGTTGCGCACCAGCAGCTCGCCCACCGCGTCGGCGGCACGGGCCGAGGCATTGCGGCGCAGGCGTTCGTGCAGGCGCTCGTAGGTGCCCTGCAGGTCGGCGGTGCGCTGCGGGTGGTCGAACCACTGCTGGATGGCAGCAGCCAGCTTGTCCGGCGTGCAGTCGTGCTGCATCAGTTCCGGGGCAAGATCCTGCGCGGCGAGGATGTTGGGCAGGGCGAAGCGGTCGACCTTGATCAGCCCCAGCGCCTTCACCAGGCGGTAGGTCAGTTCGTTGACCCGGTAGCCGACCACCATCGGACGCTTCACCAGCATGGCCTCCAGGGTGGCCGTGCCGGAGGCCAGCACCACCACGTCGGCAGCGATCATCGCCGTGCGGGCCTGGCCATCGAGGACATGCGAGTACGCCACCGGCAGCGCCGAACGCGACAGCTGTTCCTCGATCAGGCGGCGGCAGGCGGCGTTGGCCGCCGGCACCACCACGTGCAGGCCGGGGATGCGTTCGGAGACCTGCCAGGCCGCTTCGAAGAACGGTTCGCCCAGGCGCGAGATCTCGCCCAGGCGGCTGCCCGGCAGCACCGCCAGCACCTTGGCCGAAGCGGGCAGGCCGAGCGCGGCACGGGCTGCGTCGCGGTCACCGTGCAGCGGAATGTCATCGGCCATCGGGTGGCCGACAAAACGCGCATCGATGCCGTGCTTTGCATAGATGGGCGGCTCCATCGGGAACAGGCACAGCACCAGGTCGGCACTGCTGCCGATCTTCTCCGCGCGCTTCTCGCGCCAGGCCCAGACCGAGGGGCTGACGTAGTGCACGGTGGGAATGCCGCGCTGCTTGAGCCAACGCTCGATGCCCAGGTTGAAATCCGGGGCGTCGATGCCGATGAACACATCCGGCTGCCATTCCAGCGCACGCTCGCGGAACGCCGAGCGCAGCTTGAGCAGGCGCGGCAGGTGGCGCAGCACTTCGGTCAGGCCCATCACCGCCAGCTCGCTGGCGTCGTGCCAGGTCTGGCAGCCGGCGGTGCGCATGGCATCGCCGCCGATACCGGCGAATTCGGCATGCGGGAAGCGGGCCTTCAGCTCACGCACCAGGCCCGCACCGAGCAGGTCGCCGGAGGCTTCGCCCGCCACCAGCGCGATCCGCAACGGGCGCTCGCTGAGCACCCGCTGCGCCGGCACGCTGCCGGCCATCGAGGCCAGCGGGATGACGGCAGCGCCGGCCGGCGCCTGGCCGGTCGTGCTGCTCATCGCAGCAGGTGCCTCTCGGTGTGCTCGATGAAGTCCAGCATGGAGCGGACGTCATCGCTGGCCTGTGCCTGCTCGGCCAGCTGCTGCTTGGCTTCGGCCAGCGGCAGGCCGGCCACGTACAGGGTGCGGTAGGCACGCTTGATGGCGGTGATGCGCTCGGCGTCGAAGCCGCGGCGCTTGAGGCCTTCGCTGTTGATGCCACGCGGGCGGCCCAGCGAATCGGTGCCGACCATGGTGAACGGCGGCACATCGCCGTTGGTCAGCGCGCCCATGCCGAGGAAGGCGTGGGCACCGATGCGGCAGAACTGGTGGGCACCGGCGAAGCCGCTGATGATCACGTAGTCGCCGACGGTGACATGCCCGGCCAGGGTGGTGTTGTTGGAGAACACGCAGAAGTTGCCGACGTGGCAGTCGTGGGCCACGTGCGTGTACGCCAGCATCCAGTTGTCGTCGCCGATGGTGGTGATGCCACCGCCGCCGCCGGTGCCGCGGTTGAGGGTGACGAACTCGCGGAACACGTTGCGGTCGCCGATCACCAGTTCGGTGCGTTCGCCGGCGAACTTCTTGTCCTGCGGCTCGCCGCCGACCGCGACGTGGCCGATGAAACGGTTGTCGCGGCCGATCCGGGTCGGGCCGTGGATGCTGCAGTGCGGACCGACTTCGGTGCCGGCGCCGATCTCGACGTCGGGACCGATGATCGTGAACGCGCCCACGCGGACGTCGTCGGCCAGCCGTGCCGACGGATCGATCACCGCGGTGGGATGGATTAGGGGAGCGCTATCGGTCATCTCGTTCCTCCGTACAGGGTCAATCGCGGGTGCCGGCGCACAGCACCTCGGCGCAGGCGACGACTTCACCGTCGACCTTGGCCACGCAGTCATACACGGCCATGTTGCGGATCACGCGCTTGATCTCGACGTGCATTTCCAGCACGTCACCCGGCACCACCTGCTTGGTGAAGCGGGCCTTGTCGACCTTGACCATGTAGAACAGCTTGGACTGCGAATCGCGGCCCAGGGTGAGCTGGGTCAGCACGCCGCCGGCCTGGGCCATGGCTTCGATGATCAGCACGCCCGGCATGATCGGCTGGTTGGGGAAGTGGCCCTGGAAGAACGGCTCGTTGATGCTGACGTTCTTGGTGGCGACGATCTTGCGGGCTTCGTAGTCGATCGACAGCACTTTGTCGACCAGCAGGAACGGGTAGCGGTGCGGCAGCAGCGTCTGGATCTGTGCCATGTCCGGCAGGGTCTGGGGCTGGCTCATTCTTTCTCCTTGCTCACAGACAGGATGCGACGGGCCAGTGCATCAAGCTGCTTGAAGCGCGCGGCGTTCTTGCGCCACGTGCGGTTGTCGGTCAGGGGCGTTCCGGACGAGTATTCGCCCGGCTCGGTGATGGAGTTGCGGACCACCGACTTACCGGTGATCACGACCTTGTCGCAGATTTCCAGGTGGCCGACGACGCCAACGGCGCCGCCGAGCAGGCAGTAACGGCCGATCTTGGCGCTGCCGGCGATGCCGGTGCAGCCGGCGATGGCCGAGTGGGCGCCGATCTGCACGTTGTGCGCGATCTGCACCAGGTTGTCCAGGCGCACGTCTTCGGCCAGCACGGTGTCTTCCAGCGCACCGCGGTCGACGCAGGTATTGGCGCCGATCTCGCAGTCGTCGCCGATGCGCACGCCACCCAGCTGCGGCACCTTGATCCACTTGCCGGCGTCCATCGCCAGGCCGAAGCCATCGGCGCCGAGCACGGCACCCGGATGGATGCGCACGCGCTTGCCGAGCTTCACGCGGGTGACCAGGGTGACGCGGGCGATCAGTTCGCAGCCGCTGTCGAGGGTGCAGTCTTCGCCGATGATGCTGCCGGCGCCGATGATGCAGTTCTCGCCGACCACGCTGCGCGCACCGATGGTGACGAACGGGCCGATGTGGGCGCTGGCGGCCACCTGGGCCTGCGGGTCGATGACCGCGCTGGGGTGGATGCCCGGCTCACGCACCGGCGCGACGTCGAACAGCGCGGCGATCTTGGCGAAGGTGGTGTAGGGATCCTTGGCGACGAGCGCGGCGCCGGGGGCGGCCTCGGCGTCTTCGGCACGCAGGACCACCAGCGAGGCCTGGCTGTCGGCCAGCTGCGCGCGGTAGCGCGGGTTGGCAAGGAAGGTCAGCTGGCCGGCACCGGCATGGGCGAGGGTGGCCACGCCACGGATGGCGGTGGCGGGGTCGCCATGGACCTGCAGGCCGAACTGATCGGCGAGTTGCTGGGCGGTGTAGGTAGGAGTATTCACGGCGGGAGTTTAACGTGTGGAGCCAGTCCGGTCATGCGGCGCGGTTCCACGGCCAACGGCAGGGCCCCTCGTGGCTTGCAGGATAAGGCCCGTGGCAGGGTCGGACGGGTAGGACCAGCGGGGGACGGCGCAAGTACGTCCATGTAGCCTTGGTCGCCGCATCCATGCGGCTCACACCCCCGCCGGCCCCACCCGTCCGCCCCCCCGACAGGCTGGCGCGAGTGCCAGCCACGGAAAAACAGAAAAAATCAAAAGCAGTTCGCCCGCCGCGCTCGCGCAGGCACCCGAAAACGAAAACGCCGGGCAGAGCCCGGCGCTTCGTAACCCGTCTGGTGGAGAGCCCCCCTTCTGTTAAGGGGGGCGCGCCAACGGCGCGGGGGATAGGTGAAATGCGGGGGCAATTCACCGGAGGTGGCGCGGTTCTGAGGAGCTTCGCTCCTTAGAACTGACCACCGAACGTGAATTGCAGGCGTTCGATTTCGTCGCCGTCCTTCTTCTTCAGCGGGAACGCGTAGCTGATCGAGATCGGGCCGACCGGGGCGCGCCACAGCAGGGCCACACCGGTGGACACGCGCAGCTCGTTGGCCTTGAAGTTGCCGGTGCCGTTGTAGACGTTACCGAAGTCGACGAAGGCCGACACGCGAGCCGACGGGCTGTCGAACAGGCGCGGGAAGTACGCTTCGACCGAGCCGACGGTCTTCACCGAGCCACCCAGCGGCTGGCCGTTCGGGTAACCCGAGGTCACCTCGCGCGGGCCGAGGGTGTTGTCTTCAAAGCCGCGCACCGAATTGGTGCCGCCGGCGTAGAAGTTCTCGTAGAACGGCAGGCCCGAGGCGGTCACCGTCTTGATGTAATCCGAGGAGGCCGGGGTGCAGTCCACGGTCTGGGTCGGGTTCGGATTGTCGGTGGTCGGCGCGGTGTAGCAGATGTTGCGGGTGTAATCCTTGCCGTAGCTGTCGCCGTAGCCGATTTCCGCACGGGTGTTGATCACCAGCGACGGCATGATCGGCCAGTACTTGCTGATCTGGTAGTTCAGCTTGAAGTACTCGACGGTCGAACCCGGCAGGGTGGTTTCCAGGCCGATGCGCTGGTAGGTACCGCGGGTCGGCATGAAGTAATCGTTGCGCGAATCGCGCGCCCAGCCCAGCTCGGTGCGCCAGGCGTGGAAGGTGCGCGTGCCGATGGCATTGATGTAGTCGATGATCGACTGCGGGGTGGAGCCCGCGTACGTCGTGATCTGGTTGCTGTCGATGCCGAACATCAGCGAAACGCTGTCGGTCTCGGTCAGCGGCACGCCGAACACCACCTGCGCCGAACCATTGGTGCTGTTGTACTGCGCGGTGTTGAAGTCGGAGTAATCCAGTTCGCGCCAGGACAGGTTGTAGCCCAGCGACACGCCGTCATCGGTGAAGTACGGGTTGGTGTAGCTGAAGCCGTAGCGCTGCAGGTAGCTGCTGCGCGAGGCTTCCACCGACACGCGGTTGCCGCCGCCGAGGAAGTTGTTCTGCGACAACTGCACCGAGGTGGTCATGCCGTAGGACTGCGAGTAGCCCAGGCCGAACACGAAGCTGCCCGAGGTGGTTTCCTTGACGTTGTAGACCACGTCGACCTGGTCGTTGCTGCCACTGACCGGCGGGGTTTCAACGTCCACCGACTCGAAGTAGCCCAGGCGCTGCAGGCGGATCTTGGAACGGTCGATCGCGGCCTGCGAGTACCAGCTGTTCTCGAACTGGCGCATTTCGCGACGCATCACTTCGTCGGAGGTGCGGGTGTTGCCCTTGAAGATGATCCGGCGCACCGACACGCGCGGGCCGGGGACGACCTGCATGTTCACCGCGACGGTCTGCTCGGCACGGTTGGTGGTCGGGATCGGGTTCACCTTGGCGAACGCGTAGCCGATGTTGGACAGCGAATTGGTGATCGCGTCGGAGCTGAACTCCAGCAGCGCACGCGAGAACGTGTCGCCGGCGCGCTGCACGACCATGCGCTCGACATCTTCCTGCGGCAGGACGGTGTCACCGCTGACCTTGATCTCGGAGATCTTGTACTGGTTGCCCTCGGTCACGCCGGCCGTCACGAACATGTCGCGCTTGTCCGGGCTGATCGAGACCTGGGTCGAGTCGATGCTGAAGTCGACGTAGCCGCGGTCCAGGTACCAGGAGTTCAGCTTTTCCAGGTCACCGGACAGCTTCTCCTTGGAGTACTGGTCATCGCGGCGGTACCACGACGCCCAGTTGTGCTCCTTGGATTCCCAGGTTTCCAGGATGTCCTCGCTGGCGTACTTCTCGGTACCGACCAGGTTGACGTGCTGGATCTTGGCGGCCTTGCCCTCCTTGATCGCGATGGCGATGTCCACGCGGTTGCGGTCCAGCGGGCTCACCGTCGGGGTGATCTCGACGTTGTACTTGCCACGGTCGTTGTACTGGCGGCGCAGTTCCTGCGTCACGCGGTCCAGGCTCAGGCGGTCGAAGGTGCCGCCCTCGGTCAGGCCGATGTCGGACAGGCCCTTGAGCAGCTGGTCGGACTTGATGTCCTTGTTGCCGGTCACGGTCAGCTTGTTGATCGCCGGGCGTTCCTTGACGGTCACGACCAGGATGTTGCCCTGGCGATCCAGCTGCACGTCTTCGAAGAAGCCGGTCTTGTAGAGGGCGCGGATGGTCTCGCCGACCTTGCTGTCGGTGACCGTCTCGCCACGTTCCACCGGCAGGTAGGTGAACACCGTACCCGAACTGATGCGCTGCAGGCCGTCGACGCGGATGTCGCTGACAGTGAAGGGCTCGGCTGCCTGGGCCAGGGCGGGAGCGCCGGTGACGGCGGCGAGGGCGAGGGCCAGCAGGCGGCGATTGGGGAGTCGCGTCATGTCACGTCCGGTAGGAAGGTCGATTTCATTGGTACGGGATGCCGGCGCTGTAGACGCCAAAAACGTGGAAAAGTTCATCGCGGGACCAGGCCGAGGATGTCGTTGTAGAACGCCAGCCCCATCAGCCCGGCCAGCAACGCAAGGCCGATGTACTGACCTGCGGCGATGGCACGCTCGCTCAGCGGGCTGCCCTTGACCAACTCGATAAGGTAATACAGCAGGTGCCCGCCGTCCAAGATGGGAATCGGCAGCAGGTTGATGATGCACAGGCTCAGCGACAGCAACGCAAGGAACTGCAGGAACCAATCGAGGCCGCGTTTGGCCGAAACATTGGCCACGCGGGCGATGGTGACCGGGCCGGAAACGTTCTGCAGCGAGGCTTTGCCGGTGACGATGCGGGCCATCATGCCCAGCGAATCGGAGGCCAGGCGGCCGGTTTCGCGCACGGCCACGGTCACCGCATCAAGCGGCCCGTAGCGCATCAGGGTGTCGTAGGCGGGGCTGAACGCGCCGGAGAAGCCCACGCCGATCTGCCAGACCGGCTTGCCCTGGCCGTCCTTGCCCGGGCGCGGGGTCACTTCCAGCGCCAGGCGCTCGCCACCGCGCAGTACTTCGATCATGCCCGGGCCACCACGGCGGCCCAGTTCCTGGATCTGCGCGCTGACCTGGTCGGCGCCTTCGATGCGCTGGCCGTCGATGGCCACGATCAGGTCACCCGACTGCAGCAGGCCGGCCACGGCCGAATCGGCGGTCAGGCTGTCCACCTGCGCCGGCTGCAGCGATGCCTGCCACTGCAGGCCGGCCAGGCTCGGCACGCGGCGTTCATCGAAGCCGGCCGGCAGCTGCGACAGCGGCAGCGTGCGCTTGCGCACCTGGTCGCTGCTGTCCAGCACCTCCAGGGTCACGTCACGCCGGTCCATCGCCGCCGCGGTCAGGGCCATGCTGGCATCGCCCAGGGTGACCACGTCGCGGTCGTCCACGCGCAGCACGCGGTCGCCGCTGGCCAGGCCGGCGCTGGCGGCGATGCCGGTGGTGCGGCCGATGGTGGCCGAATAATCCTGCTTGCCGATCACGAACATCGCCCACAGCAGCAGGATGCACAGCAGCAGGTTGGCGATGGGGCCGGCGGCAACGATCGCGATGCGCTGCCAGACGGTCTTGTGGTTGAAGGCCTGCCCGCGCTCATGCGGGTGCACCTCGACCTCGCGCTCGTCGAGGAACTTCACATACCCGCCCAGCGGCAGGGCGGCGATGGCGAACTCGGTGCCGTGCTTGTCGCGGCGCGACCACAGCGGGCGGCCGAAGCCGACCGAGAAGCGCAGCACCTTCACCCCACAGAGGCGGCCCACCGCGTAGTGCCCGAATTCGTGGAAGGTGACCAGCAGCCCGAGGCTGACGATCATCCACCAGACCGATCCGATGAAGTCAGTCATGCAGGCTCACGGTGGCGGGCAATGGCAGCGGCGTCATGCGGTATGGGCGTGGCGTTCAGGCGGCGTCGATGGCGTTCAGGGTCAACTGGCGGGCCCGCTGGTCGGCGGACAACAGGCCGTCCAGTGTATCGGCTGCTTCGGTCGGCAGTGTTGAAAGAGCGTTAGCAACCAGCGCGGGAATGCTCAGGAAACCGATCCGGCCCTGAAGAAACGCTGAAACGGCCTCTTCATTGGCCGCGTTCAGCACCGCCGGAGCAGTGCCGCCGGCCTGCATCGCCTGCCAGGCCAGGGCCAGACAGGGGAAGGCCTCGGTGTCCGGGGCTTCGAAATCGAGCCGGCCCTGGGCCAGCAGGTCCAGCCCGGACACGCCCGATTCGATGCGCTGCGGCCAGCCCAGGCCCACGGCCAGGGTGGTGCGCATGTCCGGCAGGCCCAGCTGGGCCAGGGTCGAGCCGTCGACGAACTCGACCAGCGAATGGACCAGGCTCTGCGGGTGGACCAGCACCTCGATGCGCTCGCCGGGCACCTTGAACAGGTGGTGCGCCTCGATCACTTCCAGGCCTTTGTTCATCAACGTCGCCGAATCGACCGAGATCTTCGGGCCCATGGACCACTTCGGGTGGGCAACGGCCTGGGCCGGGGTCACCTGTTCCAGTTCGGCGCGGCTGCGGCCACGGAACGGGCCGCCCGAGGCGGTCAGCAGGATCCGGCGCACGCCGGCCCCGTCCAGGCTGGCATCACGCGAGCGCAGGCACTGGAAGATCGCGCTGTGCTCGCTGTCGATCGGGATGATCTCGGCGCCGGCACGCTCGGCGGTGCGGGTCAGCAGTTCGCCGGCCAGCACCAGCGATTCCTTGTTGGCCAGCAGGATGCGCTTGCCGGCGGCGGCAGCGGCCAGGGTCGAGGACAGGCCGGCGGCGCCGACGATGGCGGCCACCACGGTGTCGCAGGCATCGCTGGCGGCCAGCTGGTCCAGGGCGGCAGCGCCGGCGTGGGCCTCGGTGGCCAGACCTGCGTCGCGCAGGCCGTCGCGCAGCTCGGTGTACAGGCTTTCGTCGGCGATGACCGCATGCGCGGGCCGGTGCTGGCGGCACAGCGCCAGCAGCGCCTGCACCTGGCGGCCGGCGGCGAGCACGGTGGCCTGGTAGCGCTGCGGATGGCGGGCGATCACGTCCAGCGTGGAGGCGCCAATCGAGCCGGTGGCGCCGAATACGGCGACCCGGCGCAGGTCTGCAACAGCATCCATGGTCAGAATCCGAAGATTTCCTTGCCCAGCGCGAACACCGGCAGGGCAGCCAGCACACCGTCGACGCGGTCCAGCACGCCGCCGTGGCCAGGAATGAGGTGGCCCGAATCCTTGGCGCCGGCATGGCGCTTGATCAGGCTTTCGTACAGGTCACCCAGCACCGAGGCGAACACGGCCACCACCGAGGTGACCAGCAGGCCCGGCAGGTGCGCGACGTCCACGCCGGCCAGCCAGCCCAAGCCGACGGCCACGGCGACACCGGCCAGCAGGCCGCCGAACAGGCCTTCCCAGGTCTTGTTGGGGCTGATGCGCGGGGCCAGCTTGTGCTTGCCGAAGTGGCGGCCGGCGAAATAGGCGCCCGAATCGGCGGCCCACACCAGCGCCAGCGCGGCCAGCAGCCACAGGTGGCCGTTGTGGCCCGGCGGATCGCCGCCGGCATGGATCAGGACCAGCGAGGCCCAGGCCGGGACGATGGCGAGGGTGCCGGCCAGCAGCTTGAAGATGCGGGCGGGACTGCCCGGCTGCGCGCCGAAGGTGAAAAAGCGCAGCCAGACCAGGGCGGCCAGCCACCAGGCCACGCCAACCAGGGTCGCCAGCTGGAACAGCACCAGCGAACTGCCATCGGCCCAGACCATCAGCACCATCAGCAGCAGGTTCAGCACCAGCAGCACGGTACGGGCGAGGGTATCTTCGATGCCGGCCAGCTTCAGCCATTCCCACAGGCCGATCAGGAACACGGCGGCGGCGGCGGCAGCCAGCCACTGGGTAGGCAGCAGCAGGATCGCGGCAATGGCCACCGGCGCCATGATCAGCGCGGCGAGAACTCGGGTCTTGGTCATGGGCTGGGCGTCTCGGTGGCCAGGGCGGCGATCTGGGCGCTGGTCAGGCCGAAGCGGCGTTCACGGCTGGCGTAGGCGTCCAGCGCCTGCTGCAGCTGCTCGGAATCAAAGTCCGGCCACAGTGCCTCGGTGAACCACAGCTCGGTATACGCCAGCTGCCACAGCAGGAAGTTGCTGATGCGGGTATCGCCACCGGTGCGGATGAACAGGTCCGGCGGCGGCAGGTCGGCCAGGGCGACCTGGCGGCCCAGCAGCGATTCGTCGATCTGCTCGGGCAGCAGCCGGCCGGCAGCCACTTCCGCGGCCAGCGCACGGGCGGCGCGGGCGATGTCCTGGCGGCCACCGTAGCTGGCGGCGATCGACAGGGTCAGCGTGGTGTTGTCGGCGGTGCGCTGTTCGGCCAGCTGCATGCGACTGACCAGCCCGGCGCCGAAGCGCTCGCGTTCGCCGATGAAGCGCACGCGTACGCCACGGCGATGCAGCTCGTCCACTTCACGGTCGAGGGCGCCGAGGAACAGCTTCATCAGGGCATCGACTTCTTCCTGCGGGCGGCCCCAGTTCTCGCTGGAGAACGCGAACAGGGTCAGCGCCGGAATGCCCAGTTCAAGGCAACGGTCGATGGTGCGGTTGACCGCGCGCGCGCCGGCACGGTGGCCGATCACGCGCGGGCGGCGGCGCTGCTGTGCCCAGCGCCCGTTGCCATCCATGATGATGGCGACGTGGCGGGGCAGGGCGGCCGGCAACGGAGGCGGGACTGAAGGCATCGACTTCAGACCGACAACAGTTCCTTTTCCTTGTCGGCGACGACCTTGTCGACGTCCTTGATGCTGCTGTCAGTCAGCTTCTGGATGTCGTCTTCGCCGCGCTTCTTCTCGTCTTCGCTGATCGCCTTGTCCTTGACCAGCTTGGCCACTTCCTTGTTGGCGTCCTGACGGATGTTGCGGATGGCGATCTTGGCGCCTTCGCCTTCCTTCTGCACCTGCTTGGCCAGCTCCTTGCGGCGCTCTTCGGTCGGCGGCGGCATGTTGATGCGGATGGCCGCGCCCAGCGTGTTCGGGGTGAACTCGTGGTTGTACAGGCCCTTCTCGATTTCCTTGATCATGCTCTTGTCGAAGGGCGTGACCAGCAGCGAGTGGGCATCGGCGTTGGAGATCGACGCGACCTGGTTCAGCGGGGTGCTGGCGTTGCCGTAGGCATTGACCGTGACGCGGTCCAGCAGGGCGGGAGTGGCACGCCCGGTGCGGATCGAGGTGAGGGTGTGCTTCAGAGCGTCGATGCTCTTGGCCATGCGCGTCTGCGCGTTGTTCTTGATGTCGTTGAGCATCGCCCGGGTCCTGGATGTAACTGGAATCGGGCGATTATAGGCGAATACGGGACGCTGACGGGCCTGGATCGGCCCGCAGCACGCCTGCCGCTCAGGCTCAGGCCGGATCGCGGCCCTGGACCAGGGTGCCGATGTTGGCGCCGCCGAGGATCTTCAGCAGCTCGCCCGGCTGGCCCATGTCGAACACGCGCATCGGCAGGTCGCTGTCACGGGCCAGGGCGAAGGCCGCGGTATCCATGACTTCCAGGCCGCGGCGGATCACTTCGTCGTAGCTCAGGCTGTCGAAGCGGACCGCGTCGCTGTGCTTGTTCGGGTCCTTGTCGTACACGCCATCGACCTTGGTGGCCTTCAGCAGCAGGTCCGCGCCGATCTCGATCGCGCGCAGGGCAGCGCCCGAGTCGGTGGTGAAGAACGGGCTGCCGACGCCGGCGGCGAAGATCACCAGGCGGCCCTTTTCCAGGTGGCGGATGGCGCGGCGGCGGATGTAGTCCTCGCACACGTCGTTGATCTTGATGGCGCTCATCACGCGGGCCTTGGCGCCGAGCTTCTCCAGCGCGTCCTGCATGGCCAGGGCGTTGATGACCGTGGCCAGCATGCCCATCTGGTCGCCGGTGACGCGGTCCATGCCGCCTGCGGCCAGGCCGGCGCCGCGGAAGATGTTGCCGCCGCCGATCACCAGCGCCACTTCGGCGCCCGCCTGCTGGGCCTCGATCACTTCACGGGCCAGGCGGTTGATGATCTTCGGGTCGATGCCGTAGTCCTCATCTCCCATCAGCGCCTCCCCGGACAGTTTCAGAAGGATGCGGCGATAGGCGAGCTTGGACATATGGACCTCGTGAGCGTGGAAATCGCGGGGGATTCTACGCGCATGCGGCGCGCGGCCAAAGCATTTTGTGCACTGCGGCGCAGAAGGCTGCACTGCCCCGTTCAGCCGGGGCAGCGGGTTCAGCCCAGTTCGGCACCTGCGGTGGCAGACAGCTCATCATGCCCCAGTTCGCCGGGCGAGCGCGCGATGACGCGGTTACGGCCCAGGTTCTTGGAGCGGTACAGCACGTCATCGGCCGCCCGCAGCAGGTCCTGCACGCCGGCAAAGCGCTCGTAACCGCCCTGGGTGGCCACGCCGGCGGAGAAGGTCACGAACAGTGGCCCGCCCTCCAGCTCGACCATCGGGGTGGAGACGATGCTGGCCAGTACGCGGCGGATGACGTCCAGGGCCGTCGCTTCGCTGGTGTTGGGCAGCAGTGCCACGAATTCCTCGCCGCCGAAGCGGGCCACGGTGTCGCTGTTGCGCAGCTGGCCCTGCAGCTTGCTGGCGAACACGCGCAGCACCTCGTCACCGGTCAGGTGGCCGTGGGCATCGTTGATCTTCTTGAAATCGTCCAGGTCGATGAAGGCCACCGACAGCGGCCAGCCATGCCGGCCGGCGCGCTGGAACTCCTGGTCGAGCACGGTTTCCAGCTGGCGGCGGTTGAGCACGCCGGTGAGGGCGTCACGGTGGGCCTGGTCGGCCAGGCGCTTGGCCCGCGCCTCGAATTCGTCGGCGCGGCGGCGCGCCTGCTCGGCATCCTGCATCTCACGCAGGTTGCGCAGCGTGGTCAGTTCCTGCGCATGGTCGATCAGCTCGCGCACGCGGGAGGGCGAGCTGAGGCCGGTCTCGAACAGGCTGGCGATGTCCGGCAGCGCGTCGCTGATGCGCGCCAGCACCTGGTCGAAGCGCGCGCTGTCCAGCTGCAGGCGCTCGTGGACCTCGTGCAGGGCGCGTTCGCGCGCGCCGTCGGCATCCTCGTCCAGCCAGATGTCGGCGACCGCGCCTGAGAGCTGTACGCAGGCCTGGAATGCATTGTCGGTGGCGGGCTCGGACTCGCTCAGGCGGATGCTGTCCACCAGGTAGCGCGGCAGGCCCCACTGTTCGGCCACCCAGGCGCCGACGTCGGCGTGGGTGCAGCCCAGTTCCTCGCGTTCGCGGGCGAGCAGGTCCAGGTTGCCGCCGGCTTCGCGCAGCAGGGGCAGGTAACGCTCGGATTCGGCCTGGGCCAGGCACAGCACGCCCATGTCCTGCAGCAGGCCGGCCAGCATCAGCTCTTCCAGCCGGCGCAGGCCGCGGGCCTGGCCCAGCTGGCTGGCGGCCAGGGCGCTGAGGATGCTGCGCTTCCAGGCGCGCTGGCGCAGGTCGTGGTCTGCGCCGCTGCCACCGGTCAGGCCCTGGGTGACGGTGAAGCCCAGCGCCAGGCTGATGGTGGCGTTGAGGCCGAGCATGGTCAGTGCCTGGCCGAGGTTCTCGATGCGGCGCCGGCTGGCATACAGCGGCGAGTTGGCGATGCGCAGCATGCGAGCGCTCAGCGCCATGTCGATGGCGATGATGTCGGCGGCGGTGGCGATGTCCGCTTCCGGGTCCTGGGCCAGTTCGATGATGCGCAGGGCAATACCGGGAGGCGAGGGCAGGTTGCGGCACAGCGCCAGGGCAGCAGTCAGCTCAGGAGGCATGTCGGATCGTTCAATTCCATTAGGACAAGAATACCTAGGGATACATCACAGTCTGCGACTTCTGTTCCTGTTATGCGATTGCGTATTCCCCTGTGTCGAGTATCGGCTTGAATGGCGGATAACGCAAAGATCCTTGTTCTGGACGTGCGCACCAACGGTGCGCACCCACAGGGGGGGCAAGGGTGTGCGCACCAGCGGTGCGCACCCACAGCGGGCAGGGGTGTGCGCACCAGCGGTGCGCACCCACAGGTCTACAGGCCCACGGGCATAAAAAAAGAGCCGCGGTTTCCCGCGGCTCCTTCTGGTCGTTTCGCAGCCGGTGGGCTGGAATCAGACCTGCATCGCCTTGGCAACTTCGGCGGCGTAGTCTTCCACCACCTTCTCGATGCCTTCACCGACGACCAGCA